>DAIOFH010000001.1:0-85396 GCA_036745875.1 Planctomycetota bacterium
TAAAATAATGTAATTAATTTGCAATATCACATTGAGTTAATATAATTCAGAAATGATTATCGATCATGTTGTTCTGTTTTCTATGTGGTGTAGATTTCGAGGAGAAAATTAATTACATGATTAGGATGCTATTTTTGGTATTGATTTGCTTTTTTTTGTGTTATTTGGTAATAACGTAATGACTTATAGCAAATAAGGGTGCGAATTATGTCTATCAAAGGGAAGTTATACTTATCGTACTTTTGTATTATTATTCTTGCCGTTATCATCGCCGCCATTTCGCTTTATGCGTTCGACCAGACCCAGCAACGGGTGGCGGAAACGCGAAACGAGGTAAAAGAGGTCTCCGACCATCTGCTCCCGGTCAGCAACAGCCTTACTGCGATCGCCGACGACATCACGGTCTCGGGAATGCTTTATTATGCCTATTCCTTTAATCGGGAGGATAATGACCACACCAGGGCTACCGCACTCCTGGACAAAGCTGAAACGGCGGTTAAGGGGGTCGGCGACAGCATGGCGAAGTTCGAGCCCGGACTGTTTCCGCTCGGCCAGAAAACCCTTCCTGAAATCAAGGCATTGGGCGACCAAATACGCACTCTTGGCCGCGAGCAGCTCCAGCTCGACCACGGTATGGAAGCTCTGGATAATCGACTTGTCGAATCCATCAACACCATTAACGCCTATCTTGACAAGGTGTTTGGCGAAGCCGTCGCCGACCTGGTCTCCGGCTATCTCGAAGCGGATGGCTCCGGCGAAATGCCCCCTGTCATCGACCGGCGTTTCAAGCGGATAGAATTCATCAATGAAGTGAAAAACGAGGTCGCCGCCGGTCTGCGCCTCGCCACCAAGGGCCAGGGCTCGTTCGGGGACGAAGCGACCAAGCTTTTTGAGCAGGGAACGACCATGCTCGCCAGCGCGGCGAAGAAGGTGAAGGATTATGCCGAATCCCCAGCCATAGGCCGTAGAATCGAGACAAAGGAACTGTTCCTCAACCTGTCCAGTGAAATAACCGCCTTCAACTCGGGCATAGTCGAATTCGCCCAGGCCTGGAAAAAATTCAACACCACGCTGACGCAGCTGCTCGCGGCATCCACAACACTCACCGATAAAACCGACGCCATGACCTTGGGACTTTCCGAGTTGGTGACGCAAAACGTGGGCGAAGTCGAAAACCAGACCGACTCCCTCGCCGCCATGGTGACGAACACTGCCCGACTTGCCTGGATCGTGTTGATCATCGCGGTTATCGTCGGCATCGTCTTTGCCGTTCTCATTACACGGGCGGTTTCCTTGCCGATCAGCAGGGTGATCGAAAATCTCGGCAACAGCGAAGGCACTCTCACCGAAGCATCTTCCGCCATCGGCGAAGCCTCGAACGCCCTGGCCGAAGGCGCGACCGAACAGACCGCCTCTCTGGAAGAGACATCCTCCGCCATGGAGCAGATCGCTTCCATGACCCGCCAGACCGCCGACAGTGCGGGACAGGCCAACACCATGATGGTCTCCGCCAGCAAGCTTATCGACGAAGGCGCGCAGGGCATGGAGGAAATGACCGGTGCGATGGCCGAGATCAGCGAACATTCCGACAAAGTCGCGAACATCATCAAGACCATTTCGGATATCGCCTTCCAAACGAACCTTCTTGCGCTCAACGCTGCCGTGGAAGCCGCCAGGGCGGGGGAAGCGGGCAAGGGCTTTGCCGTTGTCGCCGACGAAGTCAGGAACCTGTCCCAGCGTTCCGCCCAGGCAGCGAGGGACACGGAGCAGTTGATTACCAGCACCCTGGAAAGCGTGAAAAGAGGCAGCACCATTACCTCCCGCCTCACGGAAAGCTTCAAGGGCATCAAGTCGGAAACTGGCAATGTCGGCCACCAGCTTGACCAGATCGCCAACGCCGCCAACGAACAGGCGCAGGGCGTCGATCAGGTCAACACCGCCATGGCGCAGATGGACAAGGTGACCCAGAGGAACGCAGCCGCAGCCAACGAAACCGCTTCCGCATCCGGCAATCTCGCTGACGAAGTGGATGGCCTGCGCGATGATATCTCCTCCCTCCAAACCATCGTCTATGGCAAAGGCGGCGGCAATGGTGGCGGTAACGGCGGCAATGGCAAGAGGTTTGACAGCGCGACCAACCACAAACAGCTGGCCGCTCCCGGCGCGCAAAAAGTCATGCGCCCCGACATGGTCCTGGAAATGGACGACGTATAATCAAACGGCGTATTTTCGACCGTAGTTGTATTTTTAATCACTTAAAATATAAGGGGATACGCGATTTTCGCGTATCCCTTTTTCCATTTGGCAAAAAAAATAATTTTTCTGTGAAAGGAAAGCGGAAAAGGGGGTAATTTATAAGGGTCTGCCGGAAATTGTTTTTATGCACCGGTGTTTTTATTTTCAAGTGCGGTCTGTTCAAGAGTCCGCTTTTCTTATGGTCTTGCATTCTCCAGGGGATTCACGCTACGGGAGCGGGAGTTCGTCAGGATGCCTGATCAGGTTGTTTTTCATAAGGGGGTTCCCAATGCTTCGCAAGTTTGCCGTTGTTCTTTCCATGGTCTTTTCCGTCGCTGTCATGGCCGGCTGCCAGCAGCAGCCATATGACACCGCTGCCATCGAGGACGAAAACGCCCGCCTCAAGCAGCTCCTTATCCAATATGAAAACGAATCCAGAAACGCCCAGGTCATGGTACAGGACGCGAATGCCAGGGCCGACCGCACCGCCGTGGAACTCGCCGCCGTAAACCGCAAACTCGGCATCTATGAATCCGAAATGCCCAGGCTCAGAGGCATCGCCGCCAACGCCGGTACCGGCAGGCTTTCCGACAAGATCACCCAGCAGCTCTCCGCCCTCGCGGAACAGTTCGGCGGCATGGTCGTCGGCAACCGCCTCGAGCTTCCCGGCGACTTCTTCTTCGATTCGGGCAAGTATGAGCTGAACCCGAACTCCCGCGCCGCGATTCGCCGCATGGCCGAGATTCTTGCGGGAGAGAACCTTTTCCTGATGATCGTCGGCTACACGGACAACGACCAGATCAAGAATCCGGCTCTGCGTTCGAAAGGCATCAACGACAACCTGCACCTCTCCCTTCTAAGGGCCAAGTCGGTTGTCGACGAACTGCGCAAGGCCGGCTATCCTCCGATGCTGATGTACCCGACCGGCTGGGGCGAACTCAGGCCCATCGTCCCCAACACCGACCGCGCGTCCAAGAAGCTTAACCGCCGCGTCGACATCCTGATCGATCCCGCCGCCTCCAACATCTTCGGCATGAGCTCGATCACCGGCGTCGAACCCGTGGCAATGCGCTAAACCGCAATGATCAATTGACGCTTGCCAATTTCGTCAACCCTGACAATTTTGCCAATTTTCCAAGTGAATCGGTATCCCGTGCGGTCTCACCCCTTTGACCGCTTCGACAAAGCCTGATCCGGACCGGATCGGGCTTTGCTCGTTTCCGCGGGGGTTGTTGACTGTGGCTGGCCATTCCGCTATCTTTGGATAATACTCATTTATATCATGGAGACCAACTATGCGAAGATGCATGGATACCGCCAACCTTCATCGCCGCCTCAATAAAATCCTCGGACAGGTCAAGGCCATCGACAAAATGGTCGAAGAGGATGTCCCGTGCGAAGAGGTTCTGATCCAGGTTAACGCCGTCAAAAGCGCTTTGCACAAGGTAGGCCAGGTGATTCTGGAAGGCCATCTGCACCACTGCGTCAGGTCGGGAATCGAGCACGGCGACGCCGACCGCACCATCGCCGAATTCGCCAAAGCGGTGGAACATTTCTCGCGAATGAAATAAAACTGCAATCCACGGATTTTCCTCTTGCCATCATATACCCCGTGGGGTATATTGTTTATACGTATACCCCCATATGTATAAGGATGGCGCCATGAAAAAACACATCTATGACGAGGAAAAGCGAACGCTTGTATTTCTTGCCCTGTCGGCGATCGCGCTGATTGTCAGCTTTTTTGATATCGGCAGCCTGCCTTTAAACGCCGCCTGGCTCGCCATCGTTTTATGCGGCATTCCGATCATCAAAGGGGCGATTGTCGGACTGGTTACCAAATTCGACGTCAAGGCCGATGTTCTCGTCGCCATCGCCCTGGTCGCCTCGGTTGCGATCGGGGAAACATTCGCCGCCGGGGAAGTGGCCTTCATTATGGCCATAGGCGCGTATCTTGAAGAGCGCACTGTCGCCAAAGCGCGGGCGGGCATAGAGAAATTGGTGCACTTGACTCCGACCACCGCGAGGGTGGTGAGGGACGGCGTGGAAGCGGTCATTCCTGCGCAGGATGTGCAATCCGGGGACATTCTCAGGGTAAACGCCGGCGAACGCATCGCGGTTGACGGCGTGATTACCAAGGGGCAGACGGCGGTGGACCAGTCCGTCATGACCGGTGAATCCTTGCCCGTCGACAAGCAGGAAGGGGACGACGTTTTCAGCGGCACTGTCAATCAGTTCGGGACGTTCGACATGCGAGCGACAAAGGTCGGGGAGGACAGTTCGCTCCAGCGCATGATCAGGCTGGTGGAATCCGCCGATGCGGGCAAGGCAAAGATCGTCGGCCTGGCCGACCGCTGGGCCACCTGGGTTGTGGTGGTCGCCCTTTTTTCCGCCGTCGTCACCTGGCTGGTCACCGGGGAAGTCATCCGCGCCGTCACTATTCTTGTCGTCTTCTGCCCCTGCGCCCTGGTCCTCGCGACGCCCACCGCCATCATGGCCGGGATCGGCAACGCCAGCAGATACGGCATTTTGGTCCGGGAAGGGGATGCGCTGGAGCGCCTTGCCAAGGTCACCAAAATCGTATTCGACAAGACCGGCACCCTTACGTACGGCTATCCGACCGTTGCGGCGGTGGAAAGCTGTGCGCCGGGCTATTCCGCTGAAAGTTTGCTCGCTGTCGCGGCAATGGCCGAAAGCCGTTCGGAGCACCCGTTGGGAAAGGCGATAGTGGCGCATTACAGGGAAAAGACGGCAACTGTCCCTGACGAACCGGAGCAATTCGCCATGCTCGCGGGACGTGGCGTTGTCGCGGAGTCGGGCGGCGCGCGGATCGTTGCGGGGAACCGCGCCTTGTTGCGCGAAAATGCGATTGATTTGCCGCCTGCGCTTGTTCAGGCCGCCGACAAACAGACCGCGGAAGGCGGTACGGTGGTGTATGTGGCGCGAAACGGCGTAGCCATTGGCATGATCGCCCTCGCCGATGCGCTTCGTCCCGATGCGGTGAAAACGATCGAAGCCGTCCGCCGGACGGGAACCGGCACCATGCTCCTCACCGGCGACGCCACCCCTGCCGCGCGGCATGTCGCGGCGCTGGCAGGGATAGACGAATACAAGGCCGATTGCCTGCCGGAAGACAAAATGGCCATAATCCAGGCCAGCCAGACGACGGGCGTCCCGGTATGCATGGTTGGCGACGGAGTGAACGACGCCGCGGCGTTGAAGTCGGCGCAGGTCGGCATCGCCATGGCGGGGATCGGTTCGGACATCGCGGTCGAAGCCGCCGATATCGCGTTGGTCGGGGACAACATCAGGGAAATACCGCATCTTCTGGTGCTTGCCAAAAAGACGATGCGGACCATTATCGTCAACCTCTCCGCTTCGATGATCCTGAATTTCGTGGCGATTGCCCTGGCCATAAGCGGGATACTCAATCCCGTCCTCGGCGCTCTCGTCCACAATGCCGGATCGGTGGCGGTGATCGTCAACTCGTCATTGTTGTTGAAATGGCGGGGAAAAGGGTGAATCAAATTTGGCGGCTTGGAATAATGGCATGGCGATTGTTTTTGCCCGATGGATTCCGTCTCAACCCATACGGCACCGAAGCTTTTGATTCCCACGGCAGGGTTCAAATAACCGCCTTGAGAAACAGATTCAGTCGCTCGCTGGCGGGCGAGTCGAAGACCCGGTCCGGATCCCCTTCCTCGATAATTTGGCCATGGTCCATGAAGACGATCCTGTCGGCCATTTCGCGGGCAAAGCCCATTTCGTGGGTGACGAGGATCATGGTATAACCCTGGGTGGCGAGTTCGCGAATGACCCGTAGCACTTCGCCGGTGATTTCCGGGTCCAGTGCCGAGGTCGGTTCGTCGAAGAGAAGTATGGAAGGCCGCACGGCAAGGGCGCGGGCGATGGCGATACGCTGCTTTTGCCCGCCCGAGAGCTGTGCCGGATAGGCTTTCGCCTTGCTTTCCAGTCCGACCATTTTAAGAAGCCCGTAGGCCCGTTCCGTCACTTCCTTTGGATCTTCCTTCTTGATCTGGATGGGTGCTATCGTGATGTTGTCGAGGCAGTTCAAGTGGCCGAACAGGTTGAAGTGCTGGAAAACCATGGCTGTCTGCATGATTATCCGCCGAACATCCTTTTCCCTCCGGTATTGGATCCTGCCGCCCTTCGTCTCCACGAGAACTTCGTCGTTGATAGTGATTTTGCCGCTGTCTATGACCTCGAGCTGGTTGATGCAGCGCAGCAATGTCGATTTCCCCGAACCGGACGAACCGATGATGGAGATGTGTTCGCCTCGCTTGACCCTGAGGGTCACGTCGTCAACCGCCTTGAGGTCGCCGTAGCGTTTGGTGATGTTTTCCAGTTCGACAATATGTTCGCTCATACCGCTTCCTTCTCATGGCGCGAAAAACGGACTTCCAACTTTTGGTAAACCATGGTCAACACAAAGGTGATGGCAAGGTAGCACATGGCGGCCAACAGGTACGCCGTCGGGTTGGTGTCGCGGTTCGCCGCGTCTTTCGCCACCTTGAGGAGCTCGGGGACGGCGATGACGTTGGCGAGTGCGGTGTCCTTGACGAGGGTGATCGTTTCATTCGACACCGGAGGGATGATGCGGCGGATCGTCTGCGGAATGATGATCTTGAACATGGTGCGCGAACGCGAAAAGCCGAGGGTTTTTGCCGCTTCGTACTGGCCGTGATCGATGGACTGGATGCCGGCGCGGTATATTTCCGCGAAATAGGCGGCGTAATTCAGGGCGAAGGTGAGGACCACCGCGGGAAAGCGATTGAGCCGCAGAATTGGCATCTGGTAGGTATTGGCGAGGATGCCAAGGCCATAATAAAAGAAGAACAGCTGCAGCATCAGGGGCGTCCCCCTGAACAGCCAGACATAGATGCGGCAGAGGATGCGGATCGGCCAGAAGCGGGATATGCTGCCAAGGGCGAACGGCAGGCCGAGGGGCAGCGACAACAGGAGGGTTAGGACAAACAACAATAGCGTTTCGCTCAAACCACGCAGTAATGCGGGCCAAAGCGTCGAAACATATCCGAGCGACAAATCCACGCGCGATCCTGCCTTTCCGCAAACATCATCAAAAAAACGGGTGAGGGACCTGCGAGTCCCTCACCCGGTCACTTGGAAAAGAATACGTTATTTCATGTCCAAAAGCAAGTTGGCGCCGAACCATTTTTTGCTTATTGACTCGCCCTTGCCGCTCTTGACGATGGCCTTGATGGCGCCTTCGACTGCGTGGCAGAGGGCCTCGTTCTCTGCATTGTCGTCGGAACGGCGGAAGCCGATGACGTAGTAGTCGTCGCCGAAGTCGGCGGAGGCGAACTTGAAGGCGGTGCCGAGGTTTTTGTTCTTGTATTGGCCAAGCACTTCGTCCACCACCATGGCCTGGAGCCTCCCGGCCTGCATGTCGAGGATGCATTCGTCATAGGTGGCGTATTCGTGCAGGTTTGCCTGGAGCTTCGAATAGACCGCGTTTTTCTTGATCGCTTCGAGAGCGGACGATCCGGCCTGGGTGCCGACCTGGTATTCGGGGAGCTGGTCGAGGGAGGTGATGTTTATTTCCGGCACGGTCATGACGGCGAGGCGGTTGTTGAGGTAGTCCTGGGAAAGGGTCAAACCGGCTTCGCGGTCCGGGGTTCTGGACATGCCGTTCCAGATGCAGTCGATGTTCTTGACCGCCAGTTCCATCTCCTTGGCGCTCCATTCGATCGGCTGGAAGACGATTTCGATCCCTAGTTCCTCGCCGACGGCCTTGGCGAGGTCGATGTCGAAGCCGACCAGGTTGTTCGCCGGATCGCGGAAGCCCATGGGGGCGAAGGTATCGTCGAGGCCGACGACCAGCTTGCCCCGGGTGGCGAGGCCGCGGATTTCACCGGCGTTCGCATGCCCGGAGACGGCAAAACCGACGACAAACGACAAAGCGGCAATTAGCAACGCTGATGATTTTTTCATGTCATTCCTCTTTCCTAAAAAGCATAATGCGACCTGGTACGGCGAACCGTCTTCGCCATTTCTTAAAATGCTTCAGTGCATTATGCGGGAAAAGGAAGGCGCTGGCAATACCATAAGACCACAATGCTTCCGGGACGGCGGATGCTGGACCGTATTTTTTTCCCACAGGAAGGGAAGTTATGCATGGCGTTATCATACGGCCTGCCGAGCCCCAAGACAGTGATGCCGCCTGTTCTGTCGAGCCTTCGGCCAAGTCCTGGGAGGAGGTTGAAATCTGGTTCGCAGCGGAAAGGACTTCGGTGGACGCGGTGCCGAGGCCGTCGATGATGCGGTTCAGGTTGGAGACAATGGCCCTGACCGTGACGTAGGAGAGGACAAGCCCGATGACGCTGACGGCCAGCATGAAGATGGTGACGGAGCGAATCAGCTGGTCACCCGCCGTGATTTCGTTGGCCATCGATGCGTTGGAAGATTTGATAAGGGATTCGATGGCTGCCATGTATTCGTTTTCGGCCGTGGTGCCGGTGGTGTTCAGGATTTCCTTGGCACGGCCGTTGGTGTTCTGGTTGATCAGGGGCGGACATACTCGATGGTTTTCACGCCCTTGTCCTGAAGGTCCGCAAGTACGCTGCTGATTTCCCTGCCGCCCCTGTCCTGCGGGATGTTTTTGGTGGCACGGGCCAGTTGCTCGTCCATATCGCCGACCAGGGCCAGTGAACGCGTTTCATGCCCTTTGCGGCGTTCGGTGTTCGGATCGGTGATGAACTTCACCATGGAGTTCCGGAACGCCTGCAAGTTGGTGCGCGCTCCCCTGAGCGTGATGGCCCATTCGGCGATGTCCGGATCCTTGTCCTTGCGCACGATAGACACGACGTTTTCTATCCGTGCATCGATGTCGTCCCAGAAGGCGCCAGAATTTTCCCAATATTCGATGGCGATGTTGTTCGAGTTGGCAAGGCCGAGGGTTGTAACCTCATCAGTCACTTCAACGAACTTTGTCCAGAGTTTGCGCAGGTTGGGGATGGCTTCGCGCTGGACCTGGCTCATGACGGGGGGCATGTTGGATTGCAGGGTGGCGATTTCTCCTTCAAAAGCGGTCTCAAGTTGTTCCAATCGCGTGGCCGGGCCCTTCATTTCCTCTGTTGTGTTCGAGTTGAGGAGGAGGTTTATTTTTCTGCGCAGCTACAATGAGCTGAGCGTGTTGTAACTGACGGTCCGGTTGGCGAGGCGGGTCATGGCGCTCAGGTTATCGCCAAGACGATCAATGCTATAGATGCCGATTCCGGTGATTGCGATCGCAATAATAATTAACAACGCAACAATGAGGAAAATCTTCTTGGACATAGACATGACTGTATTCCTTTTACAAATAGACCTACAGGTACAGCTATTGACCTGCCTCGGTAAATGATTCATTGAATCGTTATAACCAATGAATGCATCTAATGTATATCACCTCTGCCCAAATATCAAGGCAATTCTTTTATTGTAACAGGATAATTTGCGGTAAATTGAGAGATAAAGGAAATACAAAAGATAGGCGATTTATACGTCGAGTTTTTCCCGTGCCTCCACCGCGAGCCGATCCGCTTCCTCGTTTTCGGGATGGCCGTTGTGACCGCGAATCCATTGCCACGTGACTATATGGGGTTCGGTAAGGCTGATGAGCCGTTTCCATAGATCGTCGTTCTTGACCGGTTGTTTCGATGCCGTTTTCCAGCCGTTTTTTAGCCAATTCCTTATCCATCCCGCCTTGAAGGCGTCGATGACGTAGCGGCTGTCGGTGGTGACGACGACACGGCAGGGCATTTTAAGGCAGGCGAGTGCCTGGATGACCGCCGTCAGCTCCATACGGTTGTTGGTGGTGTTGGCTTCTGCGCCGGAGAGGCGTTTCTCCAGTTTTTTGCTGGGGTATTTCAATATCGCGCCCCAGCCGCCGGGCCCGGGGTTGCCGGAACAGGCGCCGTCTGCGTAGATATGGACTTCAGGGGGATTTTCCATGCTTTTTTTATTTTCCCAGGCAAAACCGGGAAAAAATCCTTTCCAATGCGTCTTCCGCATAGCCTTCACCCACCGCGTGGGAGAAGGCGGCGAGGGCGGCGCGTAATTCCTCCGCCACCAGTTCAAGGCGGGCCGCTCCGGCGAGCTCGTCATGGGCGGCGCGGCAATACTTCAGGGCGGCAGACAATTCCAGTGTCTCGCGCCTGTTCCACGCGCCGGTCCGGTCAAGTTCCTTTACTGCGGAGGAAACCGCCCGGCGCAATTCCTCAAGACCGCTTTTGCCGTCCGCTCTTGTCGTGCATATTGCGGCGACGGTCAGATTATTGCTACTCGCCAATGAAATAAGCTCTGTTTCATCAAGCCGTTTTTCCAGGTCGCACTTGTTGAGGACAAGAATTACCCGTCCCGAAAGCCTGCCGGCGAAATCCTCGAGCAGGGAGCCAACGCCTTGGGAGCGATCAACCACCCAACAATGCAGATCCGCGCCGCCAAGGCGGCTCATCGCCTGTCTGGCCGCCATGCCGCCAGCGGTTTTGTTTTCCGGGTCGTGGCCGGGATTATCCGAGAGATAGAGGTTGACGCCATGCCATTTGACTTCGCGGCGGAGAAGGTCCCTGGTTGTTGAAAGCTCCGGAGATACGAGGGCAGTATTTTGCTCCAATAGTGCGTTGAAAAGGGAACTTTTCCCCGCATTGGACAAGCCAACAAGCGCCGCTTCCGGAAGGTCGGCCGCAGTCCGCGCTGCGGTGGATTCGGTCTTGATGCCTTCGGCATTCAATTCGTCCACGAGTAGGGCCAGTTCGGCTGCCGGGTTTTCACCAATCTCTTCTTCGTCAAAATCCAGCGCCGCTTCTATCTGCGCAGCGATGTCCATCACCTTGTCGCGCCAGCCGAGGATTTTGCCTGTTGTCGGGTCGCCAAGGCGGGAAAGGGCTTTTTGCCGTTCGAGGTCACTGGAGGAACGTATCGTCTCCTCCACCGCTTCCGCCTGGGCCAGGTTCAGCCTGCCGTTCCGGAATGCCCTGAAGGTGAACTCCCCGGGGGCTGCGGGTCGCGCACCGCAGCGTATCAGGGCGTTCATCCCGGCCTGGAGTATGGCCTGCGAACCGGGAAGGTGGATTTCCACCACATCCTCGCGGGTATAGCTTGCCGGGGCGGGCATGGTGAACAGCCGCGCCGGGCAGGGGCGGCTTTCGGCGTTTCCTTTTCCTTCCCGCGTATGGACACGAAGCGGCAGCCTGAACGAGCAATCCCTGCAGCCTCTTTGGCGTTCGGCGAGAAGGCCGCCTGCTTCGTCTATGGCGCCGGCTGCGATGGCAAAGGCGTTGGGGCCGGAGATCCTGAGAATCCCCACCGCACCGCGGCCGGGTGGGGAACTTATCTGCACGATATCGTCGATGGAAAAGTAGGGCATGGGGTCAGAATTTCTTCGCCAGTTCGTTTTGGATGACAAAAAGCGAATGGACTTCGCCCTTGTTCATGCCGGGGCAGCGTGTCGCGGCATCGGCCCAGGCGAGGGGGCTGTGGAGATTTTCATCCCACCACGGCCATGTTCGGCACTGCACAGGCCGTGCGTGGTAGACCTTGCAGCGCCCTCCACTGTCAAGGAGCGGGCAGTCCCCGGTGGGGGAATCGACAAGCGCGTAGCCGGTGGAGGTCCTGCGTAGAAGCTTTTTGCCGAACTCCTCCACGGTCATACCGAGTTCTTTGGCAAGGGAATGGATTTCGTCCTCGTTGACCCAGACATAGCCGCCCGGTCCGCGGCAACAATCACCGCAACCGTGGCAGTCAAATGCGAGGCCGGCGGAATACCAGGGTTTATTTTTACTCTCAGGCATTGAAGTTCGACCTTTTATAAATGCGATCTACGGTTTTGCTTCCCACTCGTCTTTTACCATGCCGTATATGTACGTATCCTGCCAGAGAGGGTTACCGGTCGCATCTTTTTTAAAATATATGTTTTTCCGTAGCGTTCCCTCGCGGCGAAAACCTAATCTTTCGAGCAGACGCCATGAAGGTGTATTGTCCGGATTGCAGTTTGCATATACTCTATGGGCATTTTCCCTGGAAAAAACAAACCCCAGCAGTTTCTTGACCGCCTCGGTCGCATACCCGTGCCCATGATACGCGCGATTGAAAACATACCCCGTTTCCCAGTTGAGGCATTCCTTTTCCATCAGAAACACTTGGCCGATGAGCTGTTCGGATTCAGCCAGGAGTATTGCCCAGAAGTTGCCGGTTTTCCCGGCATAAGCCGCAAATTCACGGCACTCTTGTCGCGTCAGTGGCGAATAGGGTTCGTAGCGGACGACCTCGGGATCGGAAAGGTATTCGAAGGCACCCGTCCAATCCTGTTCTGTCAGCCGCCGGATGTAAAGGCGTTGGGTTGTCAATTCCGTGGAAAACATTACGGTTACCCACCCTCACCCTAACCTCTCCACTTGGAGGTGAGGGAAAAACTACAAACTAGCCACCAACCCCTTGAGATCGGCCATGCCGAGGACAACATCATTTTCGTCAAGGACGGGAACATCGGCGATGCGCTTTTCCTTCATGATGGCTAGGACATTGCCGGCGAGTTCGCCCTTGCGGACGCGGGTGCAGTTTTTTATCATGGCCTCGCCGACCCTGCGTTCGAGGAATTCCTTGTCCTTTTCCATGCCCCGGCGCAGGTCGCCGTCACAGAAAATGCCTTCCAGTTTGCCGTTCTCATCGACAACTACCGCAGCGCCGCTGCGGGCCGCGGTCATGGCGAAGAGAGTGTCCTGGATACTGGCGTCGGCGCGGACGGCCGCGACGGCGTCCCTGAGGCGCATTACCGTCTCGATTGGCGCGACCCTGCGCCCAAGGGCTCCCGCCGGATGAACCGCCGCATAATCCGCCTCCTTGAAGCCGCGCCGACGCATCAGGCAGACGGCAAGGGCGTCGCCGAGAGCCAGAATGGCCGTGGTAGTCGCGGTCGGCGCGAGGCCGAGTGGACACGCTTCCTCGATTTCCCCAAGGTGCAGAAGGATGTCGGCATGGGCCGCCATGGTGGAACGCCGGTTGCCGGTGACGGCTATGACAGGCGCGCCGAGGCGTCTGACGTAGGGAAGGAGGCGGGTGATTTCGTCCGATTCTCCGGAATTGGACAGGAAGAGGCAGACGTCAGAGCCTGTAATCATGCCGAGGTCGCCGTGCAGCGCTTCCGCAGGGTGCATGGAAAAGGACGGCGTGCCGGTGCTGGCCAGAGTGGCGGCGATTTTTTGGCCGATAAGCCCGGCCTTTCCCATGCCGCAGACGATGACTCGGCCCTTGCAGGCAAACATGGCGTCCAGGGCTTTCGTGAAAGACGAGTCGAGGTTGTCCCGCATGATCCCCAGGGCGGTAATTTCGGCGTCGATGGCGGCGCGTGCATAGTCTATGGTCATGGCGTCAATTTACCTTGATGAAAACGCGGGTGTTGGAAATTATCTCAAGCCGGTCTTCGGCGATGAGCCTGAGCGCCTCCGGGTAGGCTTCGCACTCTTCCGCAAAAACACGCTTGGCGACGTCTTCCGGGGTGTCGTGGCTGTATACGGGGCATGAACGCTGCAGGATGATTGGTCCCGCGTCGTATTCGTTGTTGGCTATATGCACCGTGCAGCCGGTTATTTTCACGCCGGAGTCGACCACCGCCTGGTGGACGCGCATGCCATACATGTCCGGCCCGCAAAACATGGGGATCAGGCTTGGATGGATATTCAGCACCTTGCCGAACAGGGCGTCCGGGATGATGTAGCGCGAAAGGTAGCCCGCCATGCAGATGACGTCGTAGCCGCCCGGAAGAAGCAATTTGTTCAGTTCCGCCGACATCGCTTCCCAGTTATTGAGTGTCTCCGCCTCACGGCCCGGCTTGGTAAAGTTTTTGGGGCTGATAACTTTGGTCCTGATACCGGCATCGGCCGCGATTTTCAGCCCGCCGGCGTTCGGCTTGGATGAAATGACCAGGTCTATGTCTATCGGGACCTCGCCTTTTTCCCGGCGGTCGATAAGGTTTTTCAGTGTCGTGCCGCTTCCTGAAAGCAGGACGGCGGTTTTCAGGCGTTTCGCCATGGCATACCTCCTCCACCCTTCATCTATTCAACTATCAAACTTGGGCAACGGAAACGCGTACATTTTCGCCGGCCAGCTCGAACTCGCGGTTTTCGCCAAGATCCTCGTATTCCACCTTGAAGTCTTGCGCCAGCGTTTCGCCGGCGATCGTTTCCGCGTGCTCCACCGCCGCCCGCGCCGGCTTGCCGCCTGCGCCGATCCTGACCTTGATCCTCGCCTCGAAGGGGAGGTCCATTTCCTTCCTGATCGTCTGGATGCGGTTGATCAGTTCGCGGGCGAGGCCTTCGCGCTCCAGTTCCTCCGTGACCGTGGCGTCGAGGACGACAACGGCGCCCCTGCCGTCGGCGGCCGCAAAGCCGTCCTTGGCGGCGATTCTGACATCGAGCTGCCCGGGCGTCAAGGTCATGGTCCGGCCGTCGAAGGACACTTCATAGCCGCCTTTTTCCTTGATGTTGTGGACAATCGCGGCTGAATCCGCTTTTCCAAGCGCGGCGGCGCAGGATTTCATCGACTTGCCGAGAGTGGAACCGAGTTCCTTGAAGTTCGGCTTCACCGTGAAGGTGACGTATTTCGCCGCATCGTCGGCGAACTCCAGTTCCTTGACGTTGATTTCTTCCTTGATGACATCCGCCAGCCCCTCGACGCCGGAATGCAATTCGGGACGGGTGAGGATGACGACGGCGCGTGACAGGGGCTGTCTGACCTTGAGTTTTTGCGAGGCGCGGGCGGACAGGCCAAGGGAGGCAATCTCCCTCACCAGGTCCATGCGTTCCTCTACGCCGGTGTCCACCTTGGACGCGTCGAAAGCCGGCCAGCGGCAGAGGTGCACTGACTCGGGGAGGCTATCCGTCCACAGCGAGCGCGCCAATTCCTGGTACATCTCCTCCGCGAAGAAGGGGGTGAACGGTGCGGACAGAAGGCAGATTCTCGTCAGCGTTTCATACAGCGTCCAGTACGCCGAGGCCTTGTCGTCGTTCCAGCCGGAGGACCAGAAACGGTCGCGGCTGCGGCGGACGTACCAGTTGGAAAGCTGCTCGACGAGGGTGCCGAGGGCCTGCGCGGCCGCCAGGATGTTCATGTCCTCCAGTTGTTTGGTGGTCTCGTCGACGGTGGCGTTCAGCTTGGACAGCATCCAGCGGTCGAGAAGGCTGCGCTTGGCCGCCGGGATGTAGGATTTCGCCTTGGAGAATTCCGCATCCGTCAATTCCTTGAGGGACGGGTTGCCGTCAGCCGGGTTGAAGCCGTCGATGTTCGCGTAGATGACGAAGAAGGAATAGATGTTCCTCAGGCGCACCAGGAAGTCCTTTTGCGCTTCGCGGATGCCGCCTTCGAAAAACCTGGTCGATGTCCACGGCTGGTTGGCGCTGTAGAAGAACCAGCGCATGGCGTCTGCGCCTTCCTTGTCCAGGACGTCGTTGGGATCCGGGTAGTTCCTGAGTTTTTTCGACAGCTTGGTGCCTTCTTCGGACAACAACAGCCCAAGCACCAGGCAGCTCTTGTACGGCAGGGGGTAATCGCCGAGCCATGGCGCGAGGTCGCCCACGTCCTTGCCTTCGGCCTGCTTTTTCTTGGCGCATTCACGGAGGACGGTGGCTATCGCCAGGAGCGAATAAAACCAGCCGCGCGTCTGGTCGAGCGCTTCGGAGATGAAGTCGGCGGGGAACGCCTTCTGCAGCTTTTCCAGGCTGTTCGCGGCATGGGGATAGCCCCACTGGGCGAAATGCATTGCGCCCGAGTCATACCAGCAGTCGATGACTTCGGAGACGCGCTTCATGGAGTTGCCGCACTTTTCGCATTTCAACAGCACCTGGTCGACCCAGGGTTTGTGCAGTTCGAAGTTGGCCGGGATGTCGTCCGGGTTCGCAGCCATCCTGAACAGTTCGTCCTTGCTGCCGATGGCATGGCTGTGGCCGCAGTCGCAGCGCCAGATCGGCAGGGGCGTGCCCCAATACCGCTCCCGCGACAAGGCCCAGTCGACGTTTGTCTCCAGGAAGTTGCCGAAACGGCCGTCCTTGATGTGCTCCGGCATCCAGCGGATGTGGTAGTTGTTCTCCAGCATCTTGTCCTTGATCGTCGACGTGCGGATGTACCATGCCGGACGCGGATAATAGAGGAGCGGGCTGGGGCAGCGCCAGCAGAACGGGTAGTCGTGGACATACTGCTCCGACTTGACGAGCTGCTTGCGGTTCTTCAATTCCTTGAGGATCAGGGGATCGGCGTCCTTGACGAACTTGCCGGCGAACGGCGCGGCGTCGTCAGCGACTATGCCGTCCGGTTTCACCAGGTTGAGGATGGGGAGATCGTTTTCCATGCCCATGCGGTAGTCGTCCTCGCCGAAGGCGGGGGCGATGTGAACAAGGCCGGAACCGGCGTCAAGGCCGACGAAATCGCCCTGGACGATGCGGAAGGCGGGTTTGTCCGGCTTGACGTAATCGAAGAGCTGCTCGTATTCCTTGCCGACGAGATCCTTGCCCTTGACGGTCTTCACGACCTCGTGGGGGATCTTGCCCATGACCTTTTCGCGGAGCGCGGCGGCCATGACCAGCGTTTCGTCCTCCACCTTGACGAACTCGTAGTCGAAGTCCGCGCCGATGGCGAGGGCGACATTGGACAGCAACGTCCACGGCGTCGTCGTCCAGGCGACGTAGAACAGCTTCGGGTCCTCTTTGGAACGGAAGGCGACGTAGGCGGAGGGGTCGGCTACTTCCTTATAGCCCTGGCCGACTTCGTGGCTGGACAACGCGGTGCCGCAACGCGGGCACCACGGGACGATCTTGTGCCCGTGGTAGATGAGCCCGGCGTCGAACATTTGCTTCAGGCTCCACCAGACGCTTTCTATATAGCTTTCGTGATAGGTCACATAGGGATCGTCCATGTCGACCCAGAAGCCGATGCGCTCGGTCATCTTGCGCCAGGCGTCGGAGTAACGGAAAACGGAATCCTTGCACTTCTGGACAAACGGCTCGACGCCGTAGTCTTCGATGGCGTGCTTGCCTTCGATGCCGAGTTCCTTTTCGACCTCGATCTCGACCGGCAGGCCGTGGGTGTCCCAACCCGCCTTGCGGGGAACGTCATATCCCTGCATGGCGCGGAAGCGGGGGAAAAGGTCCTTGACGACACGGGTCAGGACATGGCCGGGGTGGGGCATGCCGTTGGCGGTGGGAGGGCCGTCATAGAAGACAAAGGTGGACTTGCCTTCCGCCTTTGCCCGTTCCTTGCCCTGGGCAAGCTGCTTGTCGAAAATCTTCTGATTATTCCAGAATTCGAGCCATTTTTTTTCAGAAGCGGGAAAATTGATTTCCCGGTCAACCGGCTTAAAAACACCCATTGTGCGTACTCTCCCTGTTTCATTACATAACATGATACAAACAAAAAAACCATCCGGGCTTCGAATAAGCCCGGTCAGCGGTGACGCCAATTATAAATACAACTATCGCGCAACGCAAGCGATTGAATGATTGGTTTTATGACAAATCACCAAAGTATTCGATATCTGTCGGGGATGTCTGGTTTTGCCTTCACTTTGCGCTTGCCTTGGGGATGGCTTGCGGCTACAGTATTTTTCCATATGTTCATGAAGTTTGACCTGTTATGGTGGTGAAAGGATAATCGCATGCGCACAAACCCTATCGGCATCTATGAAAAAGCCCTGCCCAAAACCTTGACCTGGGCCGAGCGCCTGGCCGTCGCCAAGGTGGCGGGATTCGACTTTGTGGAAATGTCCGTCGACGAGACTGACGACCGTCTCGCCAGGCTCGAGTGGTCAAAGCGGGAGCGTTTCGATCTGGTAAGGGCGATCTTCGACAGCGGAGTGCCGATTCCGTCCATGTGCCTCTCCGGCCATCGCCGTTTTCCCTTGGGAAGCCGCGACGGCAGCATCAGGGCGCGGGCGCGGGAAATAATGAGGAAGGCTGTCGATTTTTCCGTCGACGTCGGCATCAGGAATATCCAGCTGGCGGGTTATGACGTTTATTACGAAGAGCATGGCGCAGACACGGAAGCGCTGTTAATGGAGGGACTCGACTGGTCGGTGAGCTATGCCGCCGCCCGCCAAGTCATGCTGTCGGTTGAAATCATGGATACCAACTTCATGAATTCCATCACCAAGTGGAAGAAATGGGAGCAGGTCATCAACTCCCCCTGGTTCACCGTCTACCCGGACGTCGGCAACCTCACCGCCTGGAACAACGATGTCCCGAAGGAACTTGCCCTCGGCCTCGACCGCATAGCCGCTATCCACCTCAAGGAAACGTTGAAGGTCACCAAGGATTTTCCCGGCCAGTTCCGCGACATGGCGTTTGGCGAAGGTCAGGTGGATTTTATCTCGGCCTTCCGCACTCTCAAGGCGCTCAAATACCGTGGCGCATTCCTGATCGAAATGTGGACAGAAAAAGCGGAGGATCCGGTGGTCGAGATCATCAAGGCCAGACGCTGGATCGAGGAGAGAATGAAAGAAGTCGGTTGGGAGGACTGAACTTTTTGGGGCGCTTTTTAAACGCGCCCCAAATTTTACAATAATCGGATGTGGCAATAATCAAGAAAACTGGTGGCAAGGTCAAAAGAGTTGATCCTGGTAGCGGAACTGTCCAGCGCATCCATTCTGGTAACTGACAAATATATCGATCAGGCGGCGTACAACCTTCTCACGCTGGCCGGTTTGAAGGTGATTATCGCAGAAGAGGGTTGAAGTCCCGGTCCCCCGCTTGCATTACATGAAACCGCCGCCGGAACTGAAGAAGCTCGCGGCTCCGCTTGTCGCGCTGGTGGGAAAATACTTGCTCGCCACCTGCGTGGCGCTGCCGGCAACGCCCGATTCGCCCAAGAGACCTTTGCGTTGTACGGCCCTTTCCTGGATAAATTCCAGCATCTGCCGTTTTTCCAGGGCTCGCTCGCTCATTTCCTCGAGGTATTGCTTGTTTTTCTTGGTCCGGTTTTCCCAGAAAGCATTGCTGGTGTCCGCCATATGCGTCACGGCGCTGCCATAGCCGGAGGCAAGGTATTCTTCCTCGGCGTCGGCGTCGATGCGGATCGTGGTGACAGCGGGGGATGGTACCTTTGTTTCCCACGCCGGGTCGCAGAGGTCGCGTTTGCACAAGTCCATCATCTTCTGCTTGTATTCGGGATCGGCCGCCATTTTTTCCCAGGCCGAATCGCTCACGCAGACGGATATCGCCGTTCCCAACTGGGTGATCTGGAGTGAGTCGAGGAATGCGGCGAATTCTTTTTTAACATCATCAACAGTCGTTTGTTTCGGTTCCACGGACTCCACGGCGATTTCCACGGAAAATTCCACGCTTGCGGAGCTTGTTTGCGTTGTCTTCTGTCCGGTTGAGGTCGAGGACCGCAAAAGGCTCTGATTGTAGGTGAAGCTGCTGATGCCATCAAGAAGCATGTCATTCCCTTTCTGTCCAATCGTCCGCATCGCTTGCGGAGCCTGCGACCGATAATCAGGCAATTTTGCTGCCAGTAGAATCAGGAAAATGCCGGATATACAATAACGTATTGGATTAGAGAGGGTTGAGAGGAGAAATGTTATTTTTGGAAAAATGCACAATTTCAAAAAAACAGTAAAGAAATGGAAAAAATTACCGATACCCTCGCCTTTAGGAGAGCGAGGGTTATCATATAAAGATAAGGAATATTAATTTTAAGAAGACAGAGTCAGTCAGGACGCTTCGGCCGACTTGGCTTCAGGCTTGGCCTCTTCTTTGTTGAACACGACCGGCATGCGGGTGGTGAGGGGGTTGACGAAACGACAGAATGAACTTTTGGGGCATTCGGATGCGTTTTGGCAGCGCACCGGCGTCATGGCGCTGCTTTTTTGCTTTGTTTTCAGTTTGATCATGAGGACTTCGACGTTTTTGTTTTGAATTTCGCAAAAACCGTTGACGCTGTTAAAAGGACTCATTGTTGTGATCTTTCTCTCATATATAGTAAACTTGAAAGCCGTCGGAAGGCATTAATAAGCCGTTCCAGGGGGCTTTGGGCGGTTTCCCCCACCGCCATACGATATTGGTTGAAGGAAAGCTGAAAAGCATATATATTTTATCGTCGTACGCAAGAGGTTTTTTTATTAAAAATTTCCTTTCGGGTACCGTACCGCAAGGTTTTTCTACGAAAAAATGTCATGGAGAACAAATGCCGGAGCTGCCGGAAGTCGAGACGGTCGTCAGGGCCCTGGATACGGTTTTGGTTGGCAGGCGCATCAAGGGGGTACGCTTCCTCGGCCGGATGCGGCGGGATTTCGACCCGGCGGAAGCCGACTGTCTGTTGAAGGGGAAGAAGATCACGGCGGTGAAACGCCGGGCGAAGTATATCGTTATCGAATGCGACGGCGCGGTGGGGCTGTTGTCGCATCTCGGGATGACCGGATCGTTCAGGGTCGAGCGGGCGAAGGTTCCGTACGGAAAGCACGACCGCGCGGCAGTTTGCCTGGACGGCGGCGAAGAGTTGCGTTACGCGGACGTCAGGCGGTTTGGTTTTATTTGTCCTATCGTCTTGCCTGGCGAGGGATTGTGGCCGGAGGAGTTGGATGGACTCGGCCTGGAACCATTGGAAAACGCTTTTAACGCCAAATATCTTCTTTCGCGCGCACTAAACCGGAAAACGCCGGCTAAAATATTTATAATGGATCAGGCCGTGGTGGTCGGGGTCGGGAACATATACGCCAATGAAGCGCTCCATGCCGCCCGGATCGACCCGCGCCGGGCTGTTAACGATCTGACGGCGGCGGAGTGGAAATCCCTCGCGTCGGAGATACGGAAGACGCTTCGCAAGTCGATCAAGCTTGGCGGCAGCAGCATCCGCAATTATCGCACGGTCGACGGTTCGGAAGGCGCGTTCCAGCTTGTACTGAACGTGTATGGCAGAAAAGCCGAGGCATGCCCGGCCTGCGGCACGGAAATCGAATCCATCCGCCAGGGCGGCCGCTCCACCTTTTTCTGCCCACACTGCCAGTGCGGCAGATGATATGTTGTTGCAGCTTCCAACTTTTTCAGCGTGTTTTCCGGCTGACGCAAAATTCGTCGAATAACCGGTGGTAGTTCAATCGTACGTGCGAAAAAGTTGCCCGAGTAACATCTGGAAATTCCCGCAGTTACTGTAAAGATAGTGAGAAAATCAGAAAAAAGGCTTGACTCGAAATAAAAATATTGTCTAATAGGTAACGTTATCATAATGATTTGAACTGCTTATCTAACACTATCCTTTATTCGCACGTATCTGCGCCCTATCCGACTGATTGTCTAACGAGTAAGCGCGAATTGTATTTACTGTAACCCATCGTAATGCAACAATATGGCGTGATTTCGCCCACGTACTGCCGCCTTGGTCGTCCGTTAGTTCGGTATTACTTTTTGATCACGTTCCCAACGCTTTCTGCATCTGTATACGCTAGCCTAATGGTATTTGTGTCTTCCGGTTCCAGGGCCATTGTGCTCTTGTCGAATGATATTGGAAAAATGCCATGCCTTCCATAAAGGATGTCGCCAAACTTGCCGGGGTTTCCGTGATGACTGCTTCGCGCGTCATCAACTACCGGGGTTCCGTCTCCGCCCAGGCGCGTTCGCGCGTCCTGCGCGCGGTGAAGGAGCTGGATTACCGCCCCAACCTGACCGCGCGGAGTCTGCGGGCGAAAAAGTCCCAGTTGCTCGGATTGCTCCTGCCGGATATAGAAAACCCCGTTTTCGCCTCCCTCGCCAAGCATGTCGAGGAAGAGGCTCAGCATTTCGGCTACAGCGTCATGCTCGGCAATACCTGGGAGGATCCTCTCAGAGAAGCGCGCTACATTGAGCTGATGCGCGGGCGGCAGATGGACGGCTTGATCGTCTCCCCCGTTTCAGCCGAAAACGACGAGATGCTCCAAACCTGCAACATGCCGGTGATCGTTCTCGACAGGTCGCTGAAGCACAATCCGCCGCCTCCGTCCGTGACAGTGGACAATACCGAGATCGGCAGGATCGCGGCCAGGCATTTGCTGGAACTTGGGCACAGACACTTCGCCTGCATTCCGGGACCTCTGCATATCGATGTCTTTGCCGAGCGCCTCGAAGGCTATCGCGAAGAATTGAACCGCTCCGGGCAAAAGCTGGAGGCGGTGATCAGCGCGGGCCAAATCGGCAAAATAGACTATGGGATGGAGTTCGGCAGCGAACTGTTCCGCATCTGCCACTCCAGGCCGCTGGCCGTCTTTTGCGCCAACGACCTTACCGCCCTCGGCGTCATCCAGTCCGCGCAGCGGATGGGCATGTCGGTGCCGAACGACATATCTGTCATCGGCGTGGACGACATCCCGGCGGGCGAGTTGACCATGCCCACGCTGACCACGGTGCGGCAGCCGTTTCCCGGCATCGCAGCGGCGGGCGTGAAGTTGCTGGTCGACATGCTTAATGACCGGTCCTACCAGCCGGAAAACGTGATTCTGCCGCCCGAGTTGATTGTGCGGGAATCCACCGGCAAAATGCTCAAACAACGGATGTAAGAGGGTGGCGGTTGTTTTCTGGTAACGTTAACCAAAGATGTATTCGTTTCGCGCCATGCTTCGAAAGGCGTTGCATGCTCCTCGAGATGGAACAGATCAACAAGTCCTTTTTCGGCGTCCGCATCCTCAAGGATGTGTCCTTCAACCTTGCCGCCGGGGAAGTCCACGCCTTCCTGGGCGCGAACGGCGCGGGGAAGTCCACCCTGATCAAGATTCTCTCGGGAGCCTATACCCTCGATGCCGGCGTCGTGAAGGTGGACGGCAAAGACGTCGACATGTCCAGGCACAGCCCCGAGGCGGCGTTTGAACTGGGGATCTTCACCATCTACCAGAATTTCCATCTTATCCCGCATTTGACCGTCGCCGAAAACATCTGCCTTTCCGATCTATCCACCGGAGGCAAACGTACCGTGAACTGGGCCGGAATGCGCGCCAAGGCGGACGCGGCGCTTGCCGCCATCGGCCTGGACATCAAACCAGGGACAGCCGTCAACCGCCTCACCGTGAGCCAGCAGCAGATGCTCGAAATCGCCATCGCGCTGTCCCAGAACGCCCGCATCATCATTATGGACGAACCGACCGCCGCCATCAGCCAGCGCGAGACGGAAAAGCTTTTCGACCTTATCCGCGACATCAAGACGCGCGGCGTCGGCATCGTGTATATTTCGCACCGCCTGGAGGAAATCCAGAAGATCGCCGACCGGGTCACCGTTCTCCGGGACGGACAGAACATCGGCACCCTCGCGGTGGACGAGAAGCTGAACCTGTCGCAGATCGTGGAAATGATCGCCGGCCGCGAGGTCAAGACCGGCCGCCGCGCCCGCGTCGCGGCAATCGGGGACGAATACGCCAGGGTCGACGGCATCGTTTCCCCGGCGTTCGGGCGGGAGGTGAGTTTTTCCGTCCGCAAGGGGGAGATCCTCGGAATCACCGGCCTCGTGGGGGCGGGGAAGAGCGAGTTCGCCCGCGCCATGTTCGGCGCCGACCGTCCCGAGGCGGGAATCGTCTATGTCGAAAACCGGGCAGTGGATGTCCGCACCCCCTCGGCGGCCATTGCCGGAGGGCTCGGTTTTCTCCCCGAGGACCGCGACCAGTCCGGGTTGTGCATGGCGCTGTCGCTGAAGGACAATATCACCCTGACTTCGCTGGCAAAGGCTGTCTCCGGCTTTTTTTCCGTTACCAAGGAGAGGAAAGCGGCGGGACGCTACCGGTCGGAACTTGCCATAAAATCCGTAAATCTCGACCAGCAGGTCAGGTACCTGTCGGGCGGCAACAAGCAGAAGGTGATTTTCGCCAAATGGCTGTTTGCGAACTGCAAGCTCCTCATCCTGGACGAGCCCACGATCGGCATCGACGTCGGCGCGCGCGAGGAGATATACCGCCTGATCGAGGAATTCGTTTCTTCCGGGAGGTCGGTCGTCGTTTTGTCTTCGGATTTCGACGAAATACTCGCCATCTCCGACCGGCTCCTTGTCATGTCGCGGGGAAGGGTCACTGCCGAACTGAACCCTGAAACGACCACCAAGCCGGAAATAATGTCGTATTGCCTCGGCGTCAACGACCATACGTTGCGCAGCCACGTTTGATCTGGAGAAAAAGTGAGTAGGAATCCGCAAAACAACACGGACGACAGCGGCGGGAGCGTAATTGGTTCTCTCTTGCGCCACCAGGTGTTTTCAATCACCCTGGTGTTATTGGCGATTTGGGTTGTGCTCGCATTTTGGTCGCCGTATTTCTTCACCTTGAACAACATCCTGGAAATCACCCTCCAGGCGTCGGTGACCGCCATCATCGCGGCGGGTGTGTCCTTCGTAATCTTCGCCGGGATGATTGACCTGTCGGTCGGCTCCATTTTCGCCTTTGCGGCCGTGGCCGGCGGCATCTCCTTCCATGCGACGGGAAGCGTACCGGTCTCCCTTCTGGTAACTATCCTGGTCGGCTGCTTCACCGGACTTTTGAACGGGTTGGCGGTGGTATTTTTCCGCATCCCTGCTTTTGTCGTCACTCTCGGCATGATGAGTATCGCCCGCGGCCTCGCCTTTATCATCTGTAACGGCGTACCCATTTACGGGATACCTTCATCCTACACCTGGATCGGGCAGAGCAAGGTTTTCAACGTACTCCCGGTTCCGACCCTCATCACCGTCATCCTGTTCATTGTTTTCTTCTTCGTCCTCAGGAACACCCGCTTCGGCCGCTTCACCTATGCAGTCGGCTCGAACCTGGAAGCGTCCCGGCTGTCCGGGGTGAAGGTCAACCGCCTCGTTCCGCTGCTGTTCCTGGTCTGCGGCGGCTGCGCCGCGCTTGCGTCCATAATCGAGGCGGCGAGGCTCGGCACCATGCAACCGAACGGCGGCCAGGGCTATGAACTCTTCGCCATCGGCGCGGTGTTCATCGGCGGCGCGTCGATTTCCGGCGGCGAAGGCCATATTTTCGGCACGCTCATCGGTGCGCTCCTGGTGACGACAATCAGGAACGGGCTGAACATCCTCGGCGTCAGCGCGTTCTACCAATACGTCGCCAACGGCCTGATCATCATCCTCGCCGTCGCGGCCGACCAGATGAGGAAACGGAAGTAATTACAGTAGATATTTTCGGAGAGGCGTGCTTTCCGGAAAGCATTCGGGTCTTCAAGGGAGGTAAGAGATGAAAAAGATTGCATTGTTGCTGGCGGCGGTATTCTGTTTGACTTCGCTTGCCATGCCGGTTTTGGCCGGTGAATCCAAAACTATTGTCTTTATTCCCAAGTCCACCAACACCACGTTTTACCTGTTCTTGAGAAAGGGCGCAGCCGACAAGGCAAAGGAACTCGGCTACACCGTCGACTATCAGGGCGTCGCCACCGAGTCCGAAGTCATGGGCCAGGTCAACCTCTTCAACAACATCGCAGCCACGAAACCTGCCGGCATCCTCTGCGCAGCCATCGACGCCAAAGCCATGCAGCCTGCCGTGAAGGCCGCCATGGACGCGGGCATCCCGGTCGTGATGGTCGACGCGACTGTCGAAGACACTTCCATCCCGGTCGCCAGCATCACAGCCGACAACTACCAGGGCGGCCAGCTCGGCGGCCAGTACCTCGCCAAGCTTCTCGACAACAAGGGCAAGGTCGCCAACCTCGGCATCAGCGCCGGTTCCCATACGGGCCTGCAGCGCTCCCAAGGCTTTATTGACGAGATCGCCAGGCACAAGGACATGACCGTCCTTCCCGTGCAGTGGACCGAAGCCGATCCGGCCCGCTGTCTCAACACCTCGACAGACCTCCTGAACGGCAACCCCGACCTCGCCGGTTTCTACGGCGCGGCCGCCGCCATGGGCGTAGGCGCAGCCCAGGCGCTCAAGGCCAAGGGCCTTGAGAAGAAGGTCAAGATCGTCCACTTCGACCCGAGCCCGGAAGTACTCGGCCTTTTCGAAGACGGCCTGATCCAGACCATCATTTCCCAGGACCCCTATCAGATGGGCTATCGCGGCGTCGACATCATCGACCGCTTCATCAAGGGCGAAAAGATTCCGGAAAGCGAAAAGAACGTCGAAATCCCCACCGTCGCCATCACCCCCGAGAACTACAAGAATCCTGAGATCCAGGCTCTGCTCCAGACGCCCGACAAGTTCTAGTCTTGTTCACCCAGGCCGGTTGTCTACCGATTTTCCGGGGACGACCGGCTGATTTATCGAGGCTTGGCAATTATGACGACCACCATGGCCGGTACGGAACCTATCCTGGTTTTCGACAAGGCTTCAAAACGTTTTCCCGGCGTGCTCGCGCTCTCGGATGTTTCCTTCGCGGTGGAGCCGGGCTCCGTCCATGCGCTGGTCGGCGAAAACGGCGCAGGCAAATCGACGCTTATCAAGATGCTCACCGGCGTCCACAAGCAAAGCTCCGGCACCATTCTCTACCAGGGTAAAAAGCTTGAGCACGACAATCCCCACGAAGCGCTCCTGTCCGGAATCACCGCGATCTACCAGGAACTGAACCTGGTCCCCGCGCTTACGGTGGCGGAAAATATTTTTCTCGGCCATCCGCCGAAAACCGCCAACAACACGGTCGACTGGACGGCCATGAACAGACAGGCAGCGGAACTCATCAAGTTCCTCGACGTCGACATCGATCCCCACGCGCAGATCCGCAGCCTCGGCGTGGCGAAAAAGCAGATTGTCGAAATCGCCAAAGCGTTGTCCCTTGATGCCAAGGTCATCATCATGGACGAACCGACCGCGGCCATCCCCAAGAAAGAAATCGACACCCTTTTCCGCATCATCCGCTCGCTCAAGGAAAAGGGCGTAACGATAATTTATATTTCCCACCATCTGGACGAAGTGTTCACCATTTCCAACTACGTCACCGTGCTCCGGGACGGCAGGGTGGTGGTTACCAAACGGACGGCCGACCTTGCCGAACCGGAACTGATCCGGCTGATGGTGGGCCGCGACCTGACGGAACAATACCCGTATGTCCCGGCCAAGCCGGGAAAACCGGTTCTTGAGGTATCCGGGTTGTCCCGCAAAGGGGTGTTGAGCGATATCAACTTGACTTTGAACGAAGGCGAGATCGTCGGCATTTCCGGCATGGTCGGTTCTGGCAGGACCGAACTCCTGAGGGCGATCTACGGCGTCGACCGCATCGATTCCGGGACAATCAAGGTCAGTGGCGAAGTGAAGTCCATCAGGGCCCCCCGCGACGCCATCAATGCGGGAATCGCGCTTCTCCCTGAAGAGCGGAAAACGTCCGGGCTGGTGCTGCTTCTGTCGGTGATGGACAATATCGGTCTCGCCAGCCTGAAGAGATTGTCCACTCGTGGCGTCATGCACGACCGCGAACTGACGCAGACGTCCGAGCGCATGCGCAAGATCATGAACATCAAGACTCCGTCACTGCAGCAGAGAGTGATGAACCTTTCCGGCGGCAATCAGCAAAAAGTGGTGTTGAGCAAATGGTTTGTCACCGAGCCCAAGGTCTATCTTTTCGACGAGCCCACGCGCGGCATCGACGTCGGCGCGAAAGTGGAAATCTACAATCTCATGAACACGCTCAAGCAGGAAGGGGCGGCGATCCTCATGGTATCGTCCGAACTTCCGGAGATCCTCGGCATGTCGGACCGGGTTTTGGTCATGCGCGAGGGTTCGATCGCGGGCGAGTTGCAGCGGAACGAATTGACCCAGGAGACGGTGTTGAAGCTCGCGATTGGCGCAGGAAAAATTTAGCAGGATCCAGTTATTTCACCGAGGAGCAAGTATGTCGTCAGATCAATCCGATTTGGAAAAGAAGGGTGGTTTGCAGACCTTTGTCGCGTTTTGGAACAAGGCGGGGATATTGGTCGTCTTCATCGTCGTCTGTATTTTTCTCGCCATCATGACCAAAGGCCTCTTCCTGCGTCCCGACAACATCCTAAACGTCGTCCGCCAGGTCTCCATCCACGGCGTGGTGGCGGTCGGCATGACCATGATCATCCTTTTCGGTCTTATCGATCTTTCCGTCGGTTCGATCATCGCCTTCTCCGGCATCCTGGTCGCGGGTTTGCAGGTGAAGTGGATGAAGGGCGAGAACGAGTGGCTGATGCTCGCGGTCTCGATCGTGGTCGCTATAGCGGCGGGCGCGGCTGTCGGCTTTTTCAACGGTTTTGTATCGACAAAGGCAAAGATACATCCCTTCATCATCACCTTGGGGACGATGTCTATTTTTCGCGGCGCGACCATGCTTATCGGCAACGGACGCCCGATCACCGGCACCACGCAGATTTTCCGCTATATAGGCGCTGGCGAAATCGGCAAGGGCTGGCTGCCGATCGTAATTCCGTTCCCGGTGATCATTTTCCTCGTCTGCGTGGCGATGGCGCATTTTGTCCTGAGGAAGACCGCCTTCGGGCGTTCGATATACGCCATCGGCGGCAACCCGGAAGCGGCTTATCTCTCCGGCATCATGGTGGACAGGGTGAAGATCGCCACCTATACGATCCTCGGTTGTCTTTGCGGTCTTTCGGCGCTGATACTGACTTCGCGCCTGAATTCCGGCCAGATGACGGCGGGGCAAGGCTATGAAA
Source organism: Planctomycetota bacterium (assembly GCA_036745875.1). Classification (GTDB taxonomy): domain Bacteria; phylum Planctomycetota; class SZUA-567; order SZUA-567; family SZUA-567; genus DAIOFH01. The sequence goes on from DAIOFH010000001.1 coordinate 28,798, forward strand.
TGGACATCATCGCCGGCGTCGTCATCGGCGGCACCAGCATGCTCGGCGGCGAAGGCGGCGTTCTCGGAACGCTTTTGGGAGTGCTTCTCATAGGCGTCATCCAGAACGGCATGAACCTCATGGGCGTCCAGCCGTACTGGCAAACCATCGTCAAGGGCGCGATCATCATCCTTGCCGTCCTGATGGACAGGCTGAAAAGAGCTTTTCAGACCGGGTAATTTTTAAAGTGAAGAGTTAAGAGTAAGAGTTAAAAATTAAAAGTGTGGAGCGATGGAATACCCTCACAGTAACTCTTCGCTCCTCACTTTTAGCTCTCAACTCTTAACTAGCGTTTCGTCTGTGGTTCGGGTTCTTCTCTGCGAAGTGTCATTTTTTAGGAGGAAAAGGTTATGCGTAAGCTCATGGTTGCGGTTCTCGTGGTTGCGTGTATGGTTGGTTCCGTGTCCCGCGCGGGCGAAAACCGCGATTACGGCCTGTCGTTCCCGACGCTGGCGAACATCTTCTTCGCCACACTTCAGGAAGCGGTCGAGGTAAAGGCCAAGGAACTCAACGTCAACATTGTGTCTCTGGAAGCGAGCAATGAGGTTGCACGGCAGATTTCCATTGTCGAAGACATGATCATCCAGAACAAGGCCGGCCTCCTTCTGGTCCCGATCGAAACGGAAGCCGTCGTCCCCGCCGTGGAAAAACTCAATGCCGCCAATATCCCGGTTGTCACCGTTGACCGCCGCATCTCACCGGAATTCGGCGTCAAGGTCCTTGCCCACGTCGGCGCGGACAACGTCATCGGCGGCGAAAACGCCGCGAAGTTCATCGTCGACCGCATCATCAAGCAGAAGGGCGAAGCCAAGGGCACGGTCATCGAACTCTACGGCTTTGTCGGCTCCGGCCCCGCCATCGACCGTTCGGAAGGCTTCCAAAAAATCATGAAGCAGTACCCGAACATCACCATCAAGACCCAGACCGCGAACTTCTTCCGCGACGACGGCATGCGCGTCATGGAAGACTTCATCACCTCCACCCCCGAAATCGACGCGGTCTTCGGCGCCAACGACGAAATGGTCATGGGCGCGATTGAAGCGATGCAGGCCTCCGGCAAGTTCGACTTCTCCAAGGTCACCACGGTCGGCTTCGACGCCATCGACGACGCCCTGCAGTCGATCCGCGACGGCGTCCTCACCGGCACCATCGAACAGTTCCCCGGCAAACAGGCCTCCATGGGCTTCGAGGTCCTCTATGACTTCGTCTCCAAGGGCAAAAAGCCCGCTTCCGATCTGGTCCTCATCGAACCCCAGGTCGTGCACAAGGGCAATATTGAAACTCTGTACAAATAAGGCAAAATCGGTGGTTGTAGCAGTTTTTGAAATATATACCAGAGCCACTTCGGTTTTCCGGAGACGTCAATCCCAAGCCTGATGCGCGCACAGAGGTTATGGAATCGAAAAACCGAATTTTCAGCGCGCCTCAGTGTAACGGTTGTGGATACCCAAAACTTCACTTTTCCCGGAAAACGGCGGGATCAGTTTTCCGGGAAGGATTTTGCATCGCATGTGTAAACGCGATCCCTTACGAACAGGAGACAACGAAAATGGCTGACGCAGATAAAATCAAAAAAGCATTTGCGGACAAAAAAGGTATTTTGCGGCTGGTTCCCAACTGGATACCCAGGCCATACAACCGTCCTGGCAAGCGTATCCGCCTGCATCCCGACGACTACTACGCCCTTGGCACCCAAAGGGGCGCGTTCAATGAGCGCTGGTTCTGTTCCGTCACTCCCGCAATGAATGGCCCTCTCGCGCCCGAGGACGAGGGTTTGTCCAGGGTGGCTTTCTCCGACGACAAGACGGACATCGCCTACTTCCGCGACGTGGTCAAGGTCCTTGGCGCAGATCTCATAGGTCCCGCCTTGCAGGAGAAATACGGCACCTGGCCCATGTATTGCAAATTCTTCGACAACAACATGCCGTTGTTCCACCATTTGCATTTCGGGGACGCCGACGCGGCGAAGATCGGCAAACTCGGAAAACCGGAAGCCTATTTCTTCCCGAAGCAGTTGAACAACCACCCCGGCAATTTCCCCCACACCTATTTCGGCTACGATCCGGATGTGACCAAGGACGAAGTCAAGAAACGCCTCATGATGTACGAATCCGGCGACAACAGGATCACGGAACTATCCCGCGCCTTCCGCCTCGAACTCGGCACCGGTTGGTACACGCCCCCCGGCGTCGTCCATGCACCAGGTTCCTACCTCACCTATGAGCCACAGTGGAACTCGGATGTGAATTCGATGCAGGAAAACATCGTTTGGGGCGAAATCTATCCAAAGGATTTCCTCACCGGCAACCTTCCGGAGGACAAACGGGATTCCATTGACGCAGCGATGGACCTGATGGACTGGGAAGCGAACGTCGACCCGCATTACCGCAAAAAATACTTCCTGCCGCCCGTCCCGATCGATACAGGTACGAAGGACTGGTCCGAGTCCTGGATCACCTACCGAAACCCGTATTTCGCCGCCAAGGAAACGGTCATTGAGCCCGGCAAGACCGCCGTTCTCAAGGACCCCGCCGCCTACGGCTGCATAATCATCCAGGGCCACGGGGAGTTCGGCGCTTTCGACGACGCGGAATGCGCCGTCATGCTCAGATACGGCCAGTTGTCCGCCGACGAATACTTTGTCAGTGAAAAAGCCGCCAAAGACGGCGTCAAGGTTGTTAACCGCAGCAGGCACGAACCGATGGTCATCCTGCGCCACTTCGGCCCCAACACCGACGCGCCGCGGGAATAAGAGGAAACATCATAACGATAATGGAGCGTACAATGGACGCAGACAAAATTAAAAAAATATTCGCAGACAAAAAAGGCATACTGCGGATGGTCCCCAACTGGATGCCCCGGCCCTTCAACCGCCCGGGCAAGCGCATCCGCCTGCACCCTGACGACTACTACTACCTTGGCACCAAGCGCGGAGCCATCACCGAACGCTGGTTCTCCTCAGTCACACCGGCCCTGAACGGCCCCCTGGCTCCACCGGACGAAGGCCTGTCCAAGGTCGCGTTCTCCGACGACTACAAGGACACCGCCTATTTCCGCGACGTCATCGAAGTGCTCGGCGCAGACCTGATCGGTCCGGCCCTCCAGGAAAAATACGGCACCTGGCCGATGTATTCGAAATTCTTCGACAACAACATGCCGCTTTTCCACCACCTCCACTTTAACGATGCGGATGCGGCGAAGATCGGAAAGTTGGGGAAACCGGAAGCCTATTTCTTCCCGAAGCAGTTGAACAACCACCCCGGCAACTTCCCCCACACCTATTTCGGCTACGACCCGGACGTGACGAAGGACGAGGTCAAGAAACGCCTCATGATGTACGAGACGGGCGACAACAGGATTACCGAACTTTCCCGCGCCTACCGCCTCGAACTCGGTACCGGCTGGTATACGCCGCCCGGCGTCGTGCACGCGCCCGGTTCCTTCCTCACCTACGAGCCTCAGTGGAACTCGGACGTGAATTCGATGCAGGAAAACATGGTCTTTGGCGAAGTCTACCCGAAGGAATTCCTCACCGGCAACCTGCCGAAGGACAAGCGGGAATCCATAGACGCCGTCATGGACCTGATGGATTGGGACGCGAACGTCGATCCGCACTACCGCAAGAAGTACTTCCTGCCGCCCGCCCCGATCGATACCGGCACGAAGGACTGGTCCGAATCCTGGATCACCTACCGCAACCCGTTCTTCTCGGCAAAGGAAACGACCGTCGAGCCGGGCAAGACCGCCGTCCTCAAGGACCCCGCCGCCTATGGCTGCATAATCATCCAGGGCCACGGGGAATTCGGCGCGTACGACGACGCGGAGTGCGCTGTCATCCTCAGGCACAACCAACTTTCCGGCGACGAATATTTCGTCAGCGAAAAAGCCGCAAAGGACGGCGTCAAGGTCGTCAACAAGAGCAAGCACGAACCGCTGGTGATTCTGCGCCACTTCGGCCCCAACACAAACGCGCCGCAATAATGACGTCCCTCATACCTTGCCCGTGTGGGCAAGACTTTCTCCCTGGGAAGGGCTGCTCTTCGGGGCGGCCCTTCTTTTGTTTTTGCCATTTCCTTTGACAAGGACTGTCCCAATACATACATATTCACTTGGTGGGGACCGGTCGCTCTTTCGCAAGGGAGCGGGCATGTCTGAATTAACGTATCAAACCAACGGCGAGGAAGTGAAGTGCGTCAACTGCAAAAACACCGAATTCAAGCGGTTGCAGCCGGTAAACGGCATCGTCCCGTTTGAATGCCAGCGCTGCCACTTTGTTTCCTGGTTTCCCGAACAAATCGCTCCGGCTGAAAAATCCTGAATAATACTGTTTCCAGTTGAGATTCTCCGTTCCTGCTTACCGATTTCACTGTGATATCTTCATACTGTAACTAACGTTGAACAGGGAACCACAAAGGCGCTAAATGGAGATTCTCAACTGAAATCGGTATAACTGGTAATCCGGAATTCGCAATAGACGGTACGGCCACGAATTCTCTGGCAATTTGTTGTGGTTTTCCTATTATCAATTATAAGCGGAAATGAGGGGGCAATCCCGCACGGGCTATCTGTCCGGCGGGATGGGTTAATTAATGAACAAAGGAATGTATTGTGCAGATTACCAGGTATCTCAAGCCTGAATACGTCCAACTTGGCATGGTCCACGGCCATCTGGATGGTATAGACCCGGAGAAGGATCTTGAGAAGGAAAAAACACGTCTCAAGGAGGAGGCGCTGGAAGAGCTTGCCGACCTGTTCATGAAGACCGGCCAGGTCCGCAACCGCTCGAAGTTCCACCACGACCTGCTATCCAGGGAACGCAAGGCGTCCACCGCCATCGGCGAAGGCGTCGCCATTCCGCACGTCCGGAGCATGCAGCCAAAGCAGTTCTGCGCCATTTTCGCCAGAAGTCGCGAAGGGATCGAGTTCGGCGCGCCGGACGACCAGCCGGTGCATTTCATCTTCGGCATGGCGGCCCCAAGTTATGATGAACGCATGACCAACGAATTTCTCAGGAATTACCAATGGATCGCCCGCAGCCTCAAAGAAAATCCCTGGCTCAAGGACGCCATCCTCGAAGCCAAGGATGAGCATGAGATCATAGGCATATTGGCGGGATTGGATTAGTTAGCTATTAACTAATTTGGAGCAATCATGGCAAAATCAAATAAAACGGACCAACCCGAATCCACCTTCGAGGACCTTCTTACCGAGGCTGAGAGCCTTGCCGAAAAGATGGAGGAAGGCGGGCTCACCCTCGAGGATTCCATCAAGGCCTATGAAAAAGGCGTGGAAAACCTCAAACGCTGCGCCGAACTATTGCGCGGAGCGGAGGAGAAGGTGAAGACCCTCATCGAAAAGAACGGCGTTTTCGAACTTCAGGATCTGGATGGCGGAGACGATCCGGAGCTGTACCAGGAGGAAATTGACGAAGCATGAGTTTTGACTTTACGAGCCATGCCCAGGTGGCGGAGGAAAAGTCGGAAGCGGGCGCGCCCGCTCCACTCTCGACTTTCGCCCTGGAGCTGTTGGATTCAAATCCTTTTTCCGGTTATGTCCTTGGCGACTGCCTGGCATCGGACGAATACTCCGCCGTGTTCAAGGCGCAGGACAAGAATATGGACCGCACCGTCGCCCTCAAGGCGCTGCTTGCGAACCCGAAACGCGATGATGCGGTGGAGACATTTTTTTCCCAGGCCGGATCCGTCGCCCGGGTCAGGCATCCGAGGTTGGCCAGGGGACTTGACGCGGGAAGAGGCGGCAGGGCGTTTTTCATGGCGCACGAGTTCGTGCGCGGCGAAAGCCTCGGGGCAAAACTGGCCAGGCGTCAGACCGGCCGCCTGACCGAGAAGGAATCCCTCGCTTTTGTCGCCGAGCTTGCCCAGACCCTGCAAGATCTGTTCGACGCCGGGCAGAACCACGGCGACCTGCGGCCCGAGAGGATATTGTTCGTCGACGGCGGGCAGTTGAAACTTCTAGGTCTCGGTTTTGCCTGGACGGTGAGCTGGGAGGACGATGCGGCGGCCTATGCCGTCAAGCCGGACTACCTGCCTCCGGAGCGCATAGCCGACGAACTCAACATCGACGTCAGGGGCGACCTCTACTCCCTTGGCGCATTGTGGTGGAAGGCGATACTGGCGGAACCGGTGTTCAAGGGGAACACGCCCGGGGAGACACTGGAAATGCACCTGCGGCAAAAGCCGCTGCCGCCCCGCGAACTCGACCCGCGGCTGTCTGCTGCTACCTCGCAGCTGATCCTGTGGCTTCTCGAGAAGGACCGTGACGCCAGGCCGAGGACGCCGAAGGAATTTTTGCGCAAGTTGTCGTCGCACCCGCTTCTTGAAAAGGAAGAGCCGGCGGCCGTTCCCGCTCCCGCCGGGGAGGCCGGCCCGGTTGGCGGCGCCGCGACGGACCAGGCGGAGCAGGCTGCCGAAGAATAAGAGAAAAGTACCAATCACCGGTGAAGGAGGGAACTCTATGCGTCTGGTCATGACAACCGTGTTGGCCTTGTCCATGTTTGCCGCCGTTTGGGCGGGAGAGCAGGGGGCCCGTTCCATGTCCGGGCAGTTTTCCATCACTTCGGTGGAGGGGTGGCCGGGAAAACGCTATATCGACGGCGGTGTGGTGTTTGCCGAAGAGTTCGACGTCAACAGGGACGGCCAGGTCGACCTGTGGCGCTTTTACCGCCGCGGCCTGTTGTCCTCGGAAGAACAGGACCTCAATTTCGACGGCCGGGTGGACCTTGTCACCCGTTGGGACCCGAAGGATGCGCGGGTACAGCGCATGATCGGCCTCGCCAGGGACAGCCGCAACCGCGGCTCCAATGACCTGGAAATGGATTTCGACGGTCGCCGCTGGACGATAAGCGTCGACCGGAACGGCGACGGCATCGCCGACAGGATACTCATCGCCGAAGGGCCGAGGGATCTGTTCGAGCAGCTTGGCCTGAACCTCGAACTTCATCCCGACATCATCGACCAGATTCCTTTCGACTATTGGATCGAATACCACTCCGACGACGCCTGCCTTGGCTATATCACCGACTACCGCCGCTATGCGCGCGGCAGGCAGACGCAATGGGGCGAATGGAACGGCCGCAAGGTCGTCTGGTACAAGATGAATGAACGCCGCCAGCCTCCACAGGTCGCAGCCGCGCCCCAGCCCGCCCAGCCGGCGACGACAACCGCGACCGCCCCGGCCTGGCCGGACGACCAGCAGGCAACATATGTCGCGCCGCAGGACCCGGCCATTTCATCTGGCGATACGTACGCCGATCCCTACGGCGCCGTCACCGGCACAGACCCGTATGCCGGCCAGGCCGGGGGCGGAGTGTTCTATTATGGCGACGGGACGTTCGTCGACACGACGCCGCCCCCCGCGTTCAGCGACCGCACGCGTTATGAAGGCCTCCCCCCCGGCGAATCCGCCGCGCGGTCGCTGCCTGCGCGCATGCGTCCTCCGGGTGTGGGACGGAACCGCTAAAACATTTTAAGAAATTCTGTGATAATAGGAGCTAGACGGTGGAAGGAGCGTTGTGAGAGTTTGCCCGGCAGTTTGGGCAAAATCTCACGCAAGCGACTGGAGGCGGCTAACTCCTTATTATCACGAAAATTCTTAAAATGCCTTAGTCGTCAATTTTTTTAACGGAGCGAATCGACCATGAACACGCCTCCAACCTTGGCTGATCCCGATGAATCGGGCCCGGCGCACTGGCTTAACCGGGATTTGTCGTGGCTCGCGTTCAACTACCGCGTGCTTGCCCAGGCGGAGGACATCAACCTGCCGCTTCTGGAGCGGGTGCGGTTCATCGCCATCGTCGCGTCGAACCTGGATGAATTTTTCATGGTGCGGATGGCCTATATTCGCAGGCAACTCACCTCCGGCGCGGCCAGCACCGGCCCGGACAACATGAAGCCGAGGCCGCTTCTCGAACGGGCCCGCGAAGAATCGCGGCAGCTTCTCACCAGGGCGAACCACTGCTGGTTCGAAGACCTGCAGCCAGCCTTGAAGGCGTCGGGGATAGAGCTTATCGAAGAGCAGGACGTCACCCCGGAGGACGTTTCCTACCTCAACAACTATTTCATAGAGCAAATCCTTCCCGTTTTGACGCCGATGGTCGTCGACAGCACCCATCCGTTCCCGCTTCTGTCCAGTGGCGCCATTTACATCCTCCTGCGTGTGGCGGCGAAGAAGGAACTGGACGAATCTTTCTTCGGCAAGGCCGACACCGTCCTCGTTCAGGTGCCGTCCGGCTTGAGCCGTTTTATCCGTCTCCCGGACAAGGGCGGCATGACCCGCTTCATACTTCTCGAAGACACGATCATGCTCTTTGCCGGCGAATTGATGGTAGGCTACGACGTTCTTGAGGCCCATCCCTTCCGTATCACCAGGGACGCGGAGATCACCCTCGGCGACGAGCAGGACAACGACATAGTCCTCGCCATCCAGGAGGGCCTGAAGCGCAGCCGCTGGGGCGCTCCCGTCCGGCTCGCCGTCGGCAGCCGGGTTCCCGAGCGCGAAGCCCACTATTTATGCGAGAAGCTCGGACTGGACGAACAGGACGTGTTCCGCTCGACCGGCTTCCTCAATATGAAAAGCCTTTTCGAGCTTGTCGGTTCCGTCGACCGTCCCGACTTGCTGGAGCCGGCATGGCCGCCTCTCCAGCATCCGGCTTTCGCCGGCGGCAGGGATTTGTTCGAGGCGATCGCGGCGAAGGACATCGTCATCAGCCTGCCGTACCAGTCGTTCGACCCGGTGACCCGCTTCATCGAGGAGGCTGCGGACGATCCGGCCGTGATGGCCATCAAGATCACGCTGTACCGGGTCAGCGGCCAGAGCCCGCTCGTGCGGGCGCTTATCCGCGCAGCGGAACAGAAAAAGCAGGTTACCGCGCTGGTGGAACTCCGGGCGCGTTTCGACGAGGAGGCGAACATCACCTGGGCGCAGCGCCTGGACGCCGCGGGTGCGCACGTCGTCTACGGCGTCGTCGGCTACAAGACCCACTCCAAGGCTGCTTTGGTGATCCGCCGCGAGGAGGAGGGCATCCGCCGCTACTGCCACCTTTCGACCGGCAATTACAACGACCGTACGGCCAGGGGCTATACGGACATCGGCCTGTTGACCGCCGATCCCGGCTTCGGTTCCGACATCTCGGCGTTTTTCAACGTTATCACCGGTTACAGCCTGCCGCCGGTATGGAATTACATTGAGATGGCCCCGACGGGGCTGCGTGCAAGGACTCTCGCCATGATCAGGCGGGAGGTGGAAAAGCACTCACCGGAAAACCCGGGCTACATCCGCGCGAAAATGAACGCCCTCATCGACCCGCAGATCATCCGCGAGCTTTACCGCGCCAGCCAGGGCGGCGTCAGGATCGACCTCCTGGTACGCGGCATGTGCCGCCTGCGCCCGGGGGTTCCCGGATTGTCCGAAAATATCCGCGTCCGCTCTATTGTCGACCGCTACCTCGAACATCCGCGCGTTTTCCAATACCATAACGGTGGCGACGAAGAGCTGTACCTCTCCTCCGCCGACTGGATGGAGCGGAACATGGACCGTCGTCTGGAACTGCTGTTCCCGGTGCTGGACCCGGACTGCAGGAATGAAGTGCTGGCCATTCTCGACGCCGGATTCCGCGACAACGTCAGCGCCTGGTGCCTGCAGGAGGACGGTTCGTACCGGCATATCATGCCCGCCCATCACGAGGAAATTTACCGCAGCCAGCAGAAATTGTACGACTTGGCGCAGAAGAAAAACCGTAAATCCCGCGATGAGAAGAAACGCACCGTCTTCTCCGCCCGCAACGCGGGCAGCAAGGTACGTCGCACCAAAAAAGAGCAGTAGTTTTGTTGTGGAGGGATACAAAAAGGCCGATGTTTGATTCGCCGCGAATAGAGAACAAAGGCTTTATCTTGTTTTCCCGCATGCAAAGACGCTGGACATAATTCCGAAAATCATTAGAATTGCCGGTTTGGGCAAACGATCAAGGTTGAGGGCGAGATGCCTCTACCGAGGTGTTGTTATGCTCATTTCAGGTATATTTTCAGGTTCCGGCCAAGCAAGCGTCCATTGTCCGCAGCGAACGCGCACGGGCGGAGAGTACACATTCAGAGGAGAAGGATATGTCGCAGGCCAAGCGTTATGTAGCGTTGGATTTCGGTGCCAGCAGCGGCAGGGCCATTGCCGCCGCCTTCGACGGCAAGACAATGGACCTGGAAATCCTGCACCGATTCACGACCGACTCCACAACCATGCTCGGTACCCTTTACTGGGATTTTCCCTCCTTTATGCGTAACGCCAAGATCGGGCTTCAGGCATACAGCGCGAAATACGGCGCAAAACTGGACGGCATAGCCTGCGATTCCTGGGGCGTAGACTTCGGCCTTCTGGACAAGACCGGCCACCTTCTCGCCAACCCCGTCCACTACCGCGACAGCCGCACCAACGGCATCCCGGAAAAACTCCATTCCGTCGTGTCCGCCCGCACCATCTACCAGCGCACCGGCATCCAGATCATGGCCATCAACACCATCTACCAGCTCTACAGCATGGTGCTACAGAACAGCCCGCTTCTGGACAAGGCCGTGTCCATGCTCCTTATGGCGGACCTGATTTCCTACTTCCTCTCCGGCACGCCGGTGCAGGAATACACCATGGCGACGACATCCGAGATGTACGACGCCGAAAAGATGGATTGGTCCAGGGATACCCTCCTCACCGCCAAGATTCCTCCGGGAATGATGCCGGAAATCGTCGCGCCCGGCACGGTCGTCGGTCCGCTCCTCGACCACGTTGGCGCGGAGTGTGGCCTCGGCCCCACGCCCGTGATCGCGCCCGGCAGCCATGATACCGCGAGCGCCATGGCCGCCATCCCCGCCATCGGGGACGACTGGATATGCATTTCCTCCGGCACCTGGAGCCTCATGGGCACGGAGCTGACGAGCCCCATCATCAACGACGCCACCTATGCCAGGAATTTCACCAATGAAGGCGGCGTCGACGGCACCATCCGCTTTCTCAAGAACATCACGGGCATGTGGATGATCGAGGAATGCCGCCGCGTCTGGTCGAAGGGCGAGGGCGACCTCGACTACACGAGCCTGTTCACTGCGGCGGAAAAGGTCGAGCCGTTCAAGCGCATCATCAACCCGAACGACGAACGTTTCGTCGCGCCGGGCGGCATGCCCGACCGCATCAACGAAGCGCTACGGGAATCAGGGCAACCGGAAGCGAAGGAACATGCCGAATTCATCCGCCTCTGCCTGGAAAGCCTGGCTCTCGCCTATCGCCAGACAGCCAATACCCTGACGGAACTCACCGGCAAGAGGTTCAGCGCCCTCCACATCGTCGGCGGCGGCTCGCAGAACAACATGCTCAACCAAATGGCGGCGGATGCGACCGGTTTGGTGGTGAAGGCAGGCCCCGTGGAAGCGACCGCACTCGGCAACTCGCTTATGCAGGCGCTGGCGCTTGGCGACGTCGGCTCCCTCGCAGAGGCGCGCGAGGTGGTGAGGAATTCCGTGGAGGTGAGGACATTCGAACCGTCCGGCGACAAGGCGCGCTGGGACGAAGCGTATGAGAGGTTTTTGAAACTGCTATGAGCGCTTCAATCTGGAACGGCAAATCCGTGCTTCTCGGCGTGACCGGCGGCGTGGCGATTTACAAAGCGGTCGACATGGCCAGCAAACTGACGCAGCAGGGCGCGGAGGTCGACGTCGTCATGACCGACGGCGCCATGGAGTTTGTGAAGCCCCTTCTTTTCGCCGCCGTCACCCGGCGGGAAGTCTACCACAACCAATGGGAGGCGGTTCGCAGTCCCGAGCATATCGCCCTCGCCCAGCGGCCGGACATTGTCGTCATCGCCCCTGCGACGGCCAACACCATAGCCAAGATGGCCCACGGCATCGCCGACAACCTTCTCACTTCGGTGCTGGTCGCCACCCGCAAACCTGTCCTGGTCGCTCCCGCCATGAATACCGGCATGTGGGAATCCCCATCGGTCGGTGACAATATGGCTGTTTTGCGAAAACGCAATATCGGTATAGTCGGACCCGAGTCCGGATACCTGGCCTGCGGCGACGTCGGTTCCGGCCGGATGTCCGCTCCCGCCGCCATCATCGCCGCAATGGAATCGCTCCTTGAAACGGCATCGTAAATAGGACCACGAATGAACCCCGTATACAGAATTTATGACGCCAACCTGAACCGCGCAGGCGAGGCCCTGAGGACGCTTGAGGAATACGCCCGTTTCGTCGCCAATTCCCCGGCCTGGTCGGAGCGGCTGAAATGCGCCCGCCACAAGCTGGCGCGTCTCAGGGTCGAAATGGAAAAGGCCCTTCCCGACTTGCCCAATCTCGCAGCCGCCAGGGATATCGATGGCGACGTGGGGGCGAGCCTCAAGACGGAAGGCGAAAAAACGCGCTCCGACGTGAAATCCGTCGCCGTCGCCGCCTTGCGCCGCGCCACGGAGGCCCTTAGGGTCTTGTCCGAATACGCGAAAATGGAGCACTCCGTCCTGGCGGACGAGTTTGAAAAGCTGCGCTACGACCTGTACAGCATCGAACCTCTGATCCTCTCCTCCAATTCATTGCGGGAAAAGCTTGCCAAGGCGCGGCTTTATGTTCTCGTCACCACCCGCCTTTCCAGCGCCGACCCGAAGACCGTGACCCGCGAGGCGATTGCCGGCGGCGCGGACGTCATCCAGATGCGGGAAAAGGACATGGAGGACGGGGAGTTCTATGCGCTTGCCGCCGCGCTCGCCGAAATCTGCCGCCAGTCGGGGACGATTTTCCTCATCAACGACCGCCCGCATATCGCCAGCCTGGTGGATGCCTCGGGAATTCATGGCGGGCAGGGGGATTTGCCGGTCAATCTGGTGCGGCGCATCATCGGCTATGACAAGATTGTCGGCCGCTCGACTTCCGCTCCGGAGTTTGCGGCAAAGGCCCTTGTCGACGGCGCGGATTATATCGGGGTCGGTCCCGTATACGAGACAAACACCAAGGTCCACCGCGCGGCGGTCGGCCTGGAATATGTCTCCTGGGCGGCTGAGTGGGGAAAGCTGCCGTTTTTCGCCATCGGTTCCGTGAACAGAAACACCATAGAAAGCGTCCTTGACGCCGGGGCGAAAGGCGTCGCCATTTGCACGGCCATCACCAAGGCGCAGGATATAGCCGCCGAAGCGGCATGGTTCAGGCAGCGCATCGACGCGCGTTTTGAAAAATGATGAAAAGGATTTTTGCATGAGTTTTACTTGTGGCATTGTCGGCTTGCCCGGCGTCGGGAAAACAGCCATCTTTAACGCCATCACCGCCGCGGGCGCTGCCGGATTCGGCAAGGACGAGGCGAACCGCGCCATCGTGACCGTTCCTGACAGTCGTATTGAACCGCTCGTCAAGATGTACAACGCCCCCAAGACCGTTCCCGCCCAGATGGAAGTCGTCGACATCCCGGGCCTCAAGTCCGGCTCGACCGCATCCGGCGGACGCGGTTCGAAGCTTCTCGGCCATATCAAGGACGTGGACGCGATCATCCATGTGGTGCGCTGCTTCGACGACGACAGCCTGCCGCACGAATACGACACGATCGATCCGGCCAGGGACGTCGAAACGATTGACCTGGAAATGATCGTCGCAGACGCCCAGACCGTCCAGAACAAGATCGACCGCATTGCCAAAAAAGCCAAGTCCGGCGACGCCGACGCCAAGAGGGACCTGGCCGGCTGCGAAGCGGTCAAGGCCGGATTGGATGCGGGGACTCCGGCAAGGAAGCTCGGACTTGCCGAGCGCGACCTCCAGTCGGTCTTCGACTGCAACCTCGTTTCCTTGAAGCCGGTGATGTATGTGGCCAACCTGAAAACCCCCGCCGATGCGGAGAACAAATACGTCCAGGCGCTCAGGGATGTGGCTGCCGGGGAAAACTCCGAAGTCGTCACTGTCTGCGGCCGCGACGAAGCCGACATCGCCCAGCTCGATCCGGACGATCAGGCGACCTTCCTGGCGGAACTCGGCCTCGAGGAGTCGTCGATGGAGCGTTTGATCCGGGCCGCCTACCGCACCCTCGGGCTTGTCAACTTCATTACCGCCGGTCCCAAGGAAGTGCATATCTGGACCTGCTCCGCCGGTTCAAAAGCGCCGCAGGCGGCGGGAAAAATCCATACCGACATGGAGAAAGGTTTTATCCGGATGGAAGTCATGACCTACGATGACTTGATCGCGCTCGGCTCAGAGGCGGAGGTCTCGAAGGCCGGGAAACTGCGCGTCGAAGGCAAGGATTACGTGGTGCAGGATGGCGATATCGTCGTCATTCGCTTCAACAAGTCGTAAACAGGGAGTACCCGGGTGGGGATGTCTTCCACATGCTAAGGAGGAGCGCAAATGCTTATCCGCAAGGCCAGGACCGGCGACGTTGAACTGATTGCCCGTGCGATTTGCATGGCCGAAGGGGAACTTGCGCCGTTTTTCACCGGTACCGAGGATGAGGAAAAATCGATCCGGGTTCTATCGGAATTCATCGTATCATCCGTGCCGTGCCGGTATTCGCTCCAGTATTGTCTGGTCGCGGAAGTCGAGGGAAAACCCGCCGGCATGCTGTTCTCCTTCCCCGCCGACCTTCAACCCGACCTCGACCTGCTGATTTTGGCGTCGGTGAACGCCAGGGGATACAACCTCAAGGAACTGTTTTTCGAAGGCGAACACGGGACCTATTATCTTTCCACAATGGGTGTCGATCCCGCCTACAGGGGACAGGGGATCGGAACCGAGTTGATGGCGGCCGCCGAGGCTGAAGGCGCAGCGCAGGGATTCACCCGGATCTCTCTCCTCGTTTCCGCAGACAAGGAAAAGGCCAGGGCGCTGTACGAACGCAAGGGATATTCGATAACTGCGCGGGTGGAGATGGCCGGGTTCGATTATTTTCGCATGGGTAAAACCCTGGAATAAATGATTCTCTTTGCGATCCATCAACTGTGAACGGACTTTTTCACTTGACATGTTGTGTCTTGGCTTTAGTTTAGATAGTGTTCAGCACGTTCCTTTTTTCGATATTACTTAATCAACGATGGCAAGAGCCGATTCGCCATCTTGGTGTTGACAAGGAGACCCAGCCATGACCGCGTCGAATTCCCTTCTGCAGATTGATGATCAACTGGTTAATGTTTTGGTCAAGAGTACCAAGGACGGCCTGATGATGGCCGGTCTCAAACCCAACCCCGCTGGTCTCAGCAAGTTTTTCCAGTCCACCGGCGACGTCTCCGCCATCGTCGGTTTCGTCGGCACCATCAGCGGTTCCATGTTTATCAATACTTCCAATGCGACCGCCTGTTTCATGGCCGGCCGCATGCTGGGCGAGGAGATGACGGTCCTCGACAACCAGGCCCTCGACGGCCTGTGCGAAATCGCCAACATCATCGCCGGCCAAACCAAGGCCTCCCTGTCGACCACGGATTATAAATTCGACCGCATCAGCGTTCCCTCCGTGATTGTCGGCAACAACTATTCGATTTCGCATTATCGAGGCATGACTTCGTTGTCCGTGGAATTCGAGCTTCCCGAAATGCCCATAAAACCCGGCGAGCGCGCAACATTCACCGTCAACATGTCCTTGATGAAGATTTAGCCCCGACTGACTCCCGGCTCCGTATGGCCGGGAGTTTTTTTGCAATTGTATTCAACCTTCGCCGGATGGACGGCCGGGTTGTATTGGAAGTTTACATATCAACGAAATATGGAAGGAGAAACGGGATGGCGACAAAGGCGAAGAAGGCCCCCAAGGCCAAGGCGGCCCCAAAGGCGGCGAAAGCCAAGGCAGCGCCTAAGGCCAAGACTGCCGGCAAGGCTGCGGCGAAAAAACCGGTTAAGAAGGCGGCCCCGCCCAAACCGAAGGAAATGCTTGGCTATCCTTCCTGGAAGATCGCCAATGATTCGGTTGAAGTCTATATGGCCCAGCGCGGCGGTCACACCGGTCCCGCCACCTTCATGAAGGGCAAGGACAAGTTCTCGCCCTTCTCCGTCGCCCCCTGGTACAAGGAAAAGAACGTCAAGTACGCGGATAAACTGCTGAGCCTTCTCAGGGGCGACTTCTTCTGCATGCCTTTCGGCGGCAACGCCACCCCGTACGGCAAGGAAACGGGCTACCATGGCCATGGCGAAACAGCCAACGAGGACTGGAAGCTTGTCGAACTCGGCGAAACGCATCCCGACTGCGAATGCGGCTGCGGTGGCGGCTGCAACTATATGGTCGCGGAAATGAAGACCAAGATCCGCAAGTCGACGGTGGAGAAGCTGGTCGCCATCCGCAAGGGCGAAAACGCCATCTACATCTGCCATGACATCAGCGGCATGACCGGTCCCATGCCCTACGGCCACCACGCCATGCTGCACTGGGATAAGCAGGGTGCGGGCCTTATCTCCACCTCCAAATTCAAATATGGCCAGGTTTGTCCCACCATGTTCGAAGACCCGACCATGGGCGGCTACCAGTCCCTGAAACCGGGGGCGACGTTCACCAGCCTCAACAAGGTGCCGCGTCTTGACGGCGGCTACGCCGACCTTACCGTATACCCGGCGCGCCTCGGCTTCGAAGACCTGGTTATGGTTTGTAACGACACCAAGGTGCCATTCGCCTGGGCCGCTGCCGTCTATCCGGAACAGCGCTGGGTCTGGTTCTCC
The DNA here is from genome assembly GCA_036745875.1 of Planctomycetota bacterium. Lineage (GTDB taxonomy): Bacteria > Planctomycetota > SZUA-567 > SZUA-567 > SZUA-567 > DAIOFH01. Next base: position 45,501 of record DAIOFH010000001.1, read on the forward strand.
CTGAAGGACCCGAAGAAGCTCGCTTCCACCGTCCTCTGGCACAGCAACAAGGGCAGGCACTATTCGCCGTGGAACGGTAGGCATTACGGCGTCCTAGGCATCGAGGACGTCACCGCCTACTTTGCCTACGGCCTTGCCGAATCGGCCAAGGCGAACCCGGTATCGAGAAAAGGCTTCCCGACCGTGCATAACTTCAAGGCGAACGAGACATTCACCGTCCCCTACATCATGGCGGCGGCGAAGATTCCCGCCGGTTTCGACCATGTCAAGTCCATAGAGCCGATCGCCGATGACACCGTGCGCCTGATCTCCAAAAGCGGCAAAAAGGCGGACGCCAAGGTGGGTTGGGAGTTCCTCTATTACGAAGACGAATAAAAAGGAATTATTTGCCGGAAAAGATGTATGCATCGAACGCCATCCCATCGGGATGGCGTTCGACTGTTAGAGTGCAAAAACAGGTTCTTTTTTCCTTTCCCGTTTTTTCAAGCTGTGTTATCATAAATCCTTTGGTTTTTGTTGGTTATTCTTCAACGGGGAGGCCATTCATTTGGCTGGCGTCACTAGGGCAACGCATGGAAGAATTGACATTCGGACATGGACTGTATTGGCAGCCCTTGTCCTGGCGGTACTGTGGTCCGGCATCGGCAGGACAGCCGAGGAAAGCCCGGATATCCAGGCATTGCTGCGCCGTCTCGACTCGGTGAACGCTGATATCGAAGACGCCTTGGCCAGCATGGTCGACCGCTACCCGTACGCTACGCCCGGCAACGGCATCGCCTATGACTCGCGCGTGCTGTCCATCCAGAAGAATGCCGAAGTCACCATCGGCGGCGATTTCAGGGTCAATTATACTTTTGCCAATTCCAATCTCGTCGACCAACGGGTGTATGATCCGTTCGTCAAATCCTGCCTGTCCCGCTCAAGCCTCGGCGACCTCGCACTGACGAAGGAAAAGCTGTTCATCGACGCCAAGGTCGGCAGGCGCTGGCACGGGTACATTGAGATGAATCTCAACTCGAGCGGCAACTCCCGGACCATCTACGAAACAACCAATCCTAACGGCCCCGGCCGGCCTGGGCAGGCAATCTACCCGGCGCGGCGTCTGGAAAGCGCAATAAACGACAATCTGGGCGAGGCGTATGTCGAGCTTCTCAAGGACGGCCATTCCGGCTTCGGTTTCAAGGCCGGACTTATAGACCTTGACTGGGGGGTGTCGGCGAAGCCGGACCTGTTCCTACAGTCCTACCTCGCCAACCCCGACCTCAACGGCTCATACCTGATGAACCCCGTGGGCACTACCCAGTCCCCACGCCTGCCGCACGCATCGAAGCTGGCCGTTCCCGTCATGGCGCTGCAGGCCAGTTACGAAATGCGCGACATCATCCGTTTCGAAGTCGCCGCCTTCAAGGACGCGCACCTTCCCGAAGACAGCGTTCTCATAGACAGCGGCGGCACGTATGTCTCCCGCGATCCGGGATTCAGATCCTGGCAGGTGGGAGCAAGTATCCTGCCGCTGGAAGACTGGGAGCTCTCCGTCGCCTTCCGCAACCGCTACAACAAGGGGCGCGGCATTTCGTATTGGGCCAACAGTCCGTTCAGAAGCGATTTCCGTTCCAACCTCGCCGGCAGCTCCCGCGATCCAGTGTGGAACGGAAGCGAGTGGACCGACAGCGGTAGTGGACAGTCGTTTGGGTCGCGGAAAAACGAACAGGCGCTCGTCGTCGGCCTGGCATTGGAAATTCCCAACACAAAACTGTCGGTTTTTGCCGAATACGCCAAGGGCTGGAACCAGGGCTTCAACGACCACATCGATTCGGACAACGTCAATGTTGGTTTTGCCTATCGCCTTCTGCCGCGCCTGACGCTGCACGCCCAGGGCGAATGGCTGTATGTGAAGGACCGCAGTTGGCTGGTGTCGGACGGCGCGAACGGATGGGTTCGGGACGTGCGTATGAACCGCATCACCAGGGCCATGTTCGCGGCGGAATACGAATTGATGAGCGGCCTCACGCTTGAGGCCGGCTGGCAGTGCGAGAATTGGCATTTCAAGTCGAGTTACACGCCGTCCAGGAAGACGCTCAGGTCCGACCTGTTTTACGTGGGTTCGCGGTTTATTTTCTAGCGCTTTTAAATGGTCTCTGACTCCTTGTTGCGTTTTCGGTGAAACCGTTATAAACCGAAAAGCGCCGGGGAATGGTCAGATACGACTTTAAACGCAATAGGATGGCCATTTACGGTATGGGGAAGGTGTAGGGCTTATGTCTTTGCGGTCATTGTATGTGGCAATGCTGGCAATGTTCCTCGCCCTGACAGCCATCCTGTTCATCTGCATTCACACGTTGCAGATCAAGCCCCTCGTCGCCGAAGTGGAAAAACACATATACAACGAGGACGCCAGCGTCGTCAAGGCTTTCACCACGCTACGGCACGACAACATGCTTGGGCGGCTGCGCGGTTTCGCCAAGTGGGGAAAACTGGATGCGTTCATTTCCCTGTCGCCGGCGGAGCGCGAGGAATACAGCAGCCAGCATATGGAGAGGGCTCAGCCGGTCGGCGATTCCTTTTCCATAATCTCCCTATTCAACGACCGGGACGAACTGTTGTTCGGGCGCGTCATCGACATCAAAAAAAACATCTACATTCCCGTTACCGACAAGGTGAAACGCTGGCTCGATACGAATGCGCCGCAGGTTTTCGCCGTTCGGGGGAACGAGGTGACGGGGTTTGTCAGTTATGAAGGCGAACCCGGCCTGTTAGCGTCAGTCCCCGTGTGGGATTCGGCGATGGGGAAAGCGGTCGGCAAGGTGGTGGGGATTGATTATTTTGATTCCGTGGTGTTGATGAAATTGGCAAATCTTGTGCAGGGAGAATTCGAGCTTGTCGACGATGGTTCGGATCCGCGCATGCAGCTCTGGACCAAGAGGCTTGCGGGCGGCGATTTTATCCATATCGACGACGACAGCGTCTATTCGACCGTGTTCATTCCCGAAAACATGGATGGTTCACGCACCTACGGCATTGCCTTCAAACGACCGATCGACACGGACACGTTCGCTTCGGACTCCCTTTTCTCCGTCATAGCCAGCGCGCTTATCCTGTTCCTGATTTTTTCCGGTCTCCTGACCTATGTGATTGAAAAGTTCACCCTCAAGCCGATCGAAAACCTGACCTTGACAATGAAACGCCTCCTCGGTACGGGTGGGCAGAAGACCGAAGTCGAAGACGATTATTTCGAACCCCTGAAGGGCCTTGCCCTGCAGGTGAAGAGGCTTGTCTACGAACAGAATGAAACCGAAGCCGAGCGGGTCAAGATAAGTGACCTGAACCTCAACCAGGAGCGGCTCACCAGGGCGCTCGGGCAGGTCATAGACATGTACCTGTCCAGTGAACCCGGCAGTTTCCAGCTTTCCCTGGCGGGCATGGCGGAGGTGCTCGACCTGGATTTCATAGCCTTTTATTCGCTGATCGAAGGCGACCTAATGCGCTCGGCGAAATATTTCCGGCAGCACGGCGCTAATTCCTCAAACCAGCTGACCATGGTCGGCGAGCGCGTAAAATGGGTGGAAACGCTGGTCAAATCCAACACAGCGAAAACCCTCTACAAGGACGGTATTTTCCCAGAAGAATACGAAGAGCTTAAACAGATCATGGAGTATTACCTTTTGAAACGGGTGCTGTGCCTGCCGCTCAGAGGCTCGGAAAGAGGCGGCGGCCTGTTGCTGGTCGGTTCGTCGTATTATATCGACACCGTTTGGACAGCCAATGAAAAGCGCATCCTCGCCCTGACCGGCAATCTGCTTTTGGCCATGTCGTCAAGGGTCGATAATAGCTAAAGCACCTTAAAATACCCCCGAGAACGCGTAACCAATAAATGGAGATGAAATGCTGATCAAGAAAACAGTGGAGGAATTTATCGGGCAATCCGCTTCGGACGCGCCCACGCCCGGCGGCGGCGGCATCGCGGCGCTGGCCGGATCGCTGGGAGCAGCGATGGCTTCGATGGCCGCCAATTTTACTGTCGGCAGGAAAAAATTCGTGGACGTGGAGGAAGAGGTGAAGGCGATTCTCGGTCGGCTCGCGCCGCTGATCGCCAGCCTCCGTGACGCCGTCGACGGCGACGCAGTGGCTTTTGCCACCATTTCGGACGCATTTAAGCTGCCTAAGGAATCGGAGGCCGAGAAAAACGTGCGGCGCGAAGCAATAAACGCGGCCCTGACCGCTGCCATGCAGGTTCCGGCCAAGGTGGTGGACGATTGTCTCGCGGCAGCATCGCTGCTGCCGCGCCTGGCGCAGGTCGCGAACCCGAACCTTCTTTCAGATGTCGAAGTCGCCGCCGTGATGCTCGAGGCGGCGGGACGCGCCGCACGAATCAACGTACTGGTCAATTCAAGCCAGCTTGGAGCCGCGGCCGGCGCCGTGGAGATCGACACCCTCAGGAAAACCCAACAGACGCGCCAATTGATGGACGAAGCGCTGGCCGAGGTCGCCAAGCGCAGGTAATATCCATTTCAAATACTTATTTTCGCTTCCCGAAAGGAACTGATCATGACAGAGACTTTGCGTGAACGCATCGATGCGGCGGTAAACGTGGTGAAAGGCCGTGCAGGGATAGAGCCCCGCGTCGGCATTATCCTCGGCACCGGCCTCGGAAACCTGGCGCGTTCCATACAGGACGCTGTGGAAATACCGTATGAAGACATTCCCGGCTTTGCCGCTTCGACAGTGAAGAGCCATGCCGGACAGATCATTTTAGGCACCTTGTCCAATGTTCCCGTCGTGGTGATGGAGGGACGGTTCCACTGTTATGAAGGATATTCCCTCGACCAGGTGACGTTCCCGGTGCGCGTCATCCGCGGGCTTGGCGCGGAGACGTTGATCGTCACCAACGCCTGCGGCGCCATGAACCCGATGCACAACAAGGGCGATATCATGATTATCGACGACCATATCAATTTAATGGGCGTCAATCCCCTCATCGGCCCCAACGACGACAGCCTTGGGCCGCGTTTTCCCGATATGAACGAGCCGTATAGCAGGGAATACATAGACCTTGCGGAAAAGCTCGCCATCGACCTTTCCATCCGCACACAGCGTGGCGTCTATGCCGCCATGACCGGCCCCTGTCTCGAGACAAGGGCGGAATACCGCATGTTGCGGATCATCGGCGCGGACGCCATCGGTATGAGCACCGTCCCGGAGGTCATCGTCGCGGTCCATGCCGGACTCAAGGTCCTCGGACTTTCCGTTCTCACCGACATCTGCCTTCCTGACGCGCTCAAACCCTGCAAGCTCGAGGAAATCATCGCCGTCGCCAATGCGACCGGTCCCAAGCTGGAAAAGCTGATTCTCGAATTCATCAAGATTGCGGGTGATCTGCGGATCGTGTAGTTTTCAGAAAGGAACTCATGGCAAAGCGGAGGCGGAGCCCGGTCGAAGTGTACCATGACCGGGTGGCGGGCATATATGACACGATTTACGACGGCGATCCCTATTGGGAGACGGTTTTCCAGATCACCTGGAAAAACATCCTTCGACACCTGCCTAAATCGCTGTCCACGAGGTGCCTCGACGTCGGCTGTGGTTCCGGGCGCTGGGGCCTGCGGTTGGCAAAGGCCGGATACAAGACGGATTTCCTTGATATTTCCCAGAACATGCTGGACCAAGTCGCGGGCAAACTGCAGCGCCTGGGCAAGGAATACGAATACCATAACGCCCTTGGAGAGGCGTTTGAGGGCGGCCCCGTCGTCCGGAAGGAAATCGCGGACGAAACGGCGAGCCTTTGGCACGCCTCTGTCGACGACATGTCGGCGATACCGTCGGAGAGTTACGGCTTTCTCGTCGGGCAGGGCGATCCACTGAACTGCGCCCAGAGGCCGGGAAAGGCATTCAAGGAGATGGCGAGGATTCTCGCGCCGGGCGGTGTGATGGTGATGTCTGTCGACAACCGGTTGCAGGGCATTTACCATTATTTCCAGAAGGACGACATACCGGGCCTTGCCGAATTCCTGCGCACCGGCAAGACCAACTGGGTCACGGACAACCCTGACGAGCAATACCAGATGACCATGTTTACGCCGGGGCAGATACGCGCGATGGTGAAAGAGCGCGGCATGGTTTTCCTCGGCATGATCGGGAAGACTGTCCTGCCGCTGCGGCGTTTCAAGGCGATGCTTGATGAACCGGAAAAGCGGGCCGAACTGATGCGGATAGAGGAGTCGCTGCATGCGGAAGAGTCGCTGTTCGCCAATGCCGCACATCTTGAGTTTGCCGCGGTGAAGCCGGAATAGGGTGGTTTTATAGTATCATGCCACGAATCTCAGCGAAAACAAGACGACTATCGTGATCCAGAAAGGCAGGTTGGCTACGGCGAAAAGCACTGCGAAAGAAAGCCTCCAATACCGGCGCAGCAACAGAAGCACCGCAAAGCAAACCACAGGTACCAGGCAGCATAACTGGATTGTAATGAAAATATAGTCGATTGAAATGGAAATTGATTTGAAATATGCCCCTACGCCGGAACCCAATCCCCGCTTCGCCGCCTTCTCAAGCATGGAACTGAGGATATACACGCAGCCATAGGCGATGGCGGACAACGGGAAAGACGCGAGTGCCGCCCGGCAGGCCTGGCGCAGAAGCTTCATGTCCCAAGGCAGCAAAAGGCTGGCGAGCATGACGATGCCATACAGTGCATATGCCAAGGTGATTGAAAAGGTGTTGCTTCCCCCGTTGGCGAAAGTGACCCAAAGAAACATCCACAACGCAGGCGAAAGAAGCAGTGCAATGCCGAGTGGAAGGACCCCGGCGTAATAGCTGGCCGGATCGCGGAAAGGCGGGTTCTCGCCTGATTCCCTCCCGTGCATGTCGTTTCTCCGGCCTGTGCGCGTTTTTTATCTTTACCCACCTATAGAATCTTGCAGAGTTCCACTTTTTCGCCGCACGGTCCCTTGACCATGAAGTAGCGGAAACCGTTATCCCAGAACTCGGGGATGTCGGTGATTTCTGTGATGATTTCAAGACCGTCTCGTTTGGCCTGTTCGTACGCCGCTTCCACACTGTCAACGGTGTAGGCGATGTGGTCTATGAGAGCTTTGCCGTTCTTGACGGCTTCGTAGCCGGGGGTGCCGGGCACCTGGCCGACGAGTTCATATGTTGTGCCTATCGCATCCGAACGGATGAATATCACCTCGTTGCCGCCGGAAGTGGTGAAAGTGGCGACGCGCCTGAAGCCGAGGTTCTTTTCATACCAATCGGCGGCTGCCTTGGCATCGATGAGATAGACGCCGATATGCTGCATTCCATTGAGTTTGATCATGTTTCCCCCTTGTAGGTGAATGAGTGACATTACTGCATGCGGCCGCTGCGGAGAGCAAACATGCGGATGCCTTCCAGCACCAGTTCCTTGTCGAAAACGCAGTCCCGGCCAAGGCGCTGGACCATTACTTCCCCCCAACCGCCGGTGAGGACCAGCGGAAGCTTTCCGACCGCGAGGCGGCCGGCCTTGAGGACCTCCTCCGTCCGTTCGATCGCATGGCGGACCGACGCCGGGAGGCCGACGGCCAGACCGCCAAGGACAGCCGTCCGGCTGGCGCGCCCGGGTTCGTCTTCGCGCCAATCCACGACGATGCTGGTAAGATTGGGTATCTGCGCCGCATTCGCTAGCCCGGACAGCCACATAGCCGGTCCCGGCATGATATAGCCGCCCTGGAAGACGCCATTGCCGTCAAGAGAATCGACAGTCACCGCCGTGCCGCATTGCACTACGATGACGCCTGTCTTGACGTCGGGAAAATATTTTTCCCGCGCCGCGAGGGCGGCGAGGAGGCGGTCGACCCCCGTCGTCTCCGGGGTGGTCAGGTTGTTGTCGATGATATGCTCGTTCGCGGGTATGATGAAATGGTAGTCGATGCCGACGTATTCCGCCGCGCTGGCGATCATGGTATTCTTCTGTGGCGAGACGGATGAGATCCACAGGTAAGGCGAGAAGTCCTCGTCTTCGCTGACGCATTCGTTCAGGGTGCGCCGCAGGGCGTACATTTCGAGTTCGTATGCCGGCAGGACCAGCAGCCGCTGAATGCCGACCCGGTTGAAAATCGCTATCCTGACATTGGTGTTGCCGATATCCATTGCCAGCATATCAATTTTTCTTCCTGGCGAGTTCGATGACCGAGGCGGCGATTTCGGCTCCGGAGCCGGGTTTGGCCGTTTGGCGAATGGCTTCGGCCATTTCCCGCCTTTTCTTTTCGTCCTTCCACAGGGAGACTACCAGCGGCGCGAACGTTTCCGTCGAAGCAGTCGTTTCCTCGTACGGCGCTGCCGCGCCCTGAAGGGATAGTGACAAGGCGTTCAGGCGTTGGTGGTCGTCCATGGCCGTCGGCAGGGGCACCAGGACGGCGGGCAACCCGGCGGCGGCGAATTCGGCGATGCTTATCGCGCCGGAACGGGCCACGACAAGGCGCGAACGTCGGTAAAGGTCTTCCATGTTGTTGTGGAAGCCATAGACTTCGGCATCGATGCCGTTCTTGTCGTAAAATTCGCGGGTGGCTTTCTCGTGGTCGGGACCGGCGACATGGATAAGCCTGCAGCCCGTTTCCCCGACAATGCGCCGCGCCGCCATGGCGACGATTTCGTTCAGCCTTTTCGCGCCCTGGCTGCCGCCCATCACCAGGAGGGAATCCCCGTCGCATAACGGCTCGGTGGAGAGTTTGAGAAAGGGTCCTCTGAGAGGCGAACCGCTGTGATGGAACGTGGCGGGGGATTCGCGGAAATACTGCCGCGCCTCGTCGAACTGGGAATGGATTTCCTTGGCCCAGCCGGACAACAAACGGTTGACGCGGCCGGGAACGGTATTCTGTTCAAGGATAACGACGGGAATCCCCATTATCCGTGCGACCATGCCGGGGGCAGCAGCGGCGAACCCGCCGAGGGCGACAAGGACATCGGGGCGTTCACGCCTGAAAAGCCTGAATGCTTCATAGAGCGCGAGCATGAATTTTGGGGTATTGAGTGGTTTACGCCAATTGAGGGGAGAGCCGCGGCCGGCTGAGAGGATCTCCAGCCGGTAGCCGCTGCCCCAGAGGAGCTCTCTGTCCAGGCCTTCGTTTGTTCCCAAAAAGCCGACCGAAATGTCGGGTTCCTGCAGATGCAGCGCATCGGCCAAGGCCATGCCGGGGCAGAGGTGACCACCGGTACCGCCGCCAGCCAACCAGATTCTCATAAGCGTGTTCCTATTGCGTTTTAAATTGTAATTAACCCTTCCTTGAGGTTTTTCGATATATTCCAATTATACCATAAAACGCAACAAGGAACCGATTACCATTTAAAAAGCGCTATTAACTGATGCCGTCAAGCGCCGCATTGAACTCGGGTATCGGCCGATACCGGTCAAGCGGGTTGGTTTTCTTTACTTCCGGGATTTTCACTCCCCGGGTAATTGAACACATGACGCCGATCATCGAATAAAACACCACAAGACCGGAGCCGCCAAAACTGACGAAGGGGAGGGAAATTCCTTTAGGAGGCAGCATTCCGGTGACCACACCCATGTTGAACAGTGTCTGGCCGCCAATCACCACCGTGATCCCGAAGGCGAGAAGCGAACCGAAACGGTCGGGCGCATTCCTCGCTATGGCGATCCCCTGCCATACAAGTATACAGAAAATCGCGAGAAGGGACAAGGCGCCTATAAGCCCTGTCTCCTGGCCGATCATGGCGAAAATGAAATCGGTGTGCGCTTCGGGGAGATAGTCGAGTTTTGCCGGGCCTTGACCCAGGCCAACGCCCCAGACGCCGCCGGAGCCGATAGCCAGTTTGCTGACATTGGTGTGGAACGCTTCACCCGCCAGCCAGGATTCTATACGGTGGTTGATGTAGTCGAACTTGGTGTAGCCGTACCAGGCAGCGACAGGAACGGCGGGCGCGAGGAGAAGGAGGAGCTGCCAGATGCGGACGCCGCCGGCAAGCATCAGGACGGTCAATGCCGCACCGATGAGGGCGGCTGTTCCGAAATCCGGTTCCGCGGCGACGAGGCAGACAGTCACGCCGACGACAGCGACGAGGGGCAGGAAGTGGCGGAAAAAGCGAGGCTTGCCGTCCAGCACCCTTGCAAGCAGGGCCGCGACCACCGTGAGCATGGCGAATTTTGCCAGTTCCGACGGCTGGATGGAAATTCCGGCGATCCTGAACCAGCGATTGGCTCCGTTGACCCGCGTGCCCAGGGGTGACATGACCAGCAGCAATAATACCTGGCAGGCAACGAAGGTGAGGGGCCAGATACGCGCCCAGAACCGGTAAGGTATCGTACGCGTGACAAACATGGCGACAAGGGCGACGGCAAACCAGGAAAGTTGGTTCCAGGCGTAGGACATTTCCCAGCCGCCGCCTCTGGCGGCCCTGACCGCGCTGGCTGAATACACCATGACCAGCCCGAAACAGGTCAGCGCCAATGCCGCCATCAACATTCCGGTTCTGCGCCAGGACAGGAATTCAATCTGTTCCCGCGCCTCTTCTTCCGTCAATTCTGTCATCGTTTTTCCTAATTAATGCATTTTGAGAAGGCCTAATGACATTATCGACAGAATTATGCTGACAATCCACAATCTTACGACAACGTGGTTTTCTTTCCAGCCGCTGTATTCGAGATGGTGGTGGAACGGGGCTATCTTGAAAAGGCGTTTTTTGAACATCCTGAAGCTGGCGACCTGCAGAATGACGGACAGCGCCTCGAAAACAAAGATGCCGCCCGTGATGATGAGGGTGAGTTCGTGTTTGGTGGCGATGGCCATAAAGGCCAGCGCAGCGCCGAGGGCGAGGCTGCCGGTGTCCCCCATAAACACCCTTGCCGGGTTGGCGTTGAACCAGAGAAAGCCAAGGAGGCCGCCAAAGAGGGCTGCGCCGTATATGGACAGTTCTCCCGCTCCAGGCACCATCGGTATGCGGAAAAAGGCGGCTGTCATCGCGTTGCCGACCAGATAGGCGAGGATCGCGTAGGTGAGGGCGACCATGGCGGTGCAGCCGGAGGCGAGGCCGTCCAGGCCGTCCGTGAGGTTGACGGCATTCGAACAGGCGACGATGACGACGACGGCGAACAGCCAGTACAAAGCGCCGAGGTTTGGATTGACTTCGCTCCATTTGGTGAACGGCACCACCACCCGGGTCGGCTCGATGACGGATCGGGAGTTGGTGACCGCTTCGATGTCGGCTTCGCGGTTGCTCGCCGGGACGCCGCTCATGCCGAACCAGCCGTCCTGCGAGCCCCAGGCGAGGAATGCGACCGCGACTGCGGCGATGAGGATTTCAGCCAGGAATTTTTGCCGTTTTATCAGGCCTTTTTTACCCCAGCCGCGGAGCTTCCAGTAGTCGTCGATAAAGCCGAGCGCGCCGAAGCCGACCAGGACGAACTGTCCGACCCACACCAGAGGATTTTCCGGGTCACAGCAAAGGAAAACGGTGATCACGACCGCCGCGACAAGAAACAGCCCGCCCATGGTGGGCGTTCCTTTTTTCCCGCCGTGCAGTTCGTGGAGCTTGGCGGCGTCGGGTTTGCTGATGTCTTCGGTCACTTTTTTGGCAGTCATCCGGCGGATAAACCGGGGACCGAAAAACAGGGCCAGGAGAAAAGAAATAAGCACCGCCACGGCGGCGCGGAAGGTGATGCTCTCAAATACGCGCAAAGGACCGTACCAGTCCCCTGCCAAGACAAGATACCGTAACAAGATTCCCCCTTTTTCAATTAATAGTTACGAGTTAATAGGGTTTTTATGGAATAGGCGGGCAAGCACCATTAACTGTTAACTATTAATTGCGTTTGTTCCAGTCCATCAGTTCGTTGACTATGCGTTCCATCATCATACCCCTGGAGCCTTTGACCAGGATCCAATCCCCGGGCTTTACGTAGTTTTTCAGGGACATCCACAGCGCGTCCGCAGATGGGAAGTGCCTGACGTTGATGTGTGCGTTGACCTGAGCTGCTTCGGCCATCACCACCGATTCGCTGCCGGTGGCGTAGAGGGCGTCAAGGCCCATCAGGCCCGCATTGAACCCGACTTCGCGGTGCAGGACGCGGCTTTCAGCGCCAAGCTCCAGCATGGCACCGAGGACGGCGATCTTGCGGCCCTCGGGCATGTCCATCAGCACTTCCAGCGCGGCAAGGACCGATTCCGGGTTTGCGTTGTAGGAGTCGTTGATGACACGCAACCCGGCTGGGCTGGTTATGCACTGCAGGCGGCCCGCCACCGGTTTGACCGCCGAGACCGCCCCGGCCGATTCCTCCAGGCTGATCCCGAGGAACCGCGCCGCCAGCATGGCGGCAAGACAGTTGCCGATGTTATGCCTGCCGAGAAGGGGCAATTTCACCGTCACCCCACCGGCTTCGAAGGTGGTTCCCTGGGCGTTTATCCGGATGTTCCGCGCTTCGAGGTCTGCCTCCGTACCGTCTATGGAGAAGGTTTGGAAATTGTGCAGCACCCCTGCGCGAAGAATGTCCACGTTCGGATCTGACGCCGGGAAGATCGCCATGCCGTCTGTCGGAAGCCAACCGAAGATGTCGGCCTTTTCCATCGCGACAGACCGGGGAGACCCGAATCCGGCCAGATGCGACGAGCCTGTACAGGTCACTATACCGACCGTCGGAACGAGAATTTCCCGCAATTGGGCGACTTCGCCCGGGTGGTTGGTGCCGATTTCCATGACCGCGGCTATGGGATTGTCCGGCTCCGACATCATGGAAAGAGGAAGGCCGATGAAATTGTTCCAGTTCCTGAGGGATGTCCTGACTTTACCGCGTTTATGCAGGATGAGGGAAAGGATTTCGCGGGTTGTCGTCTTGCCGTTCGACCCGGTGACGCCGATCCAGGGAATGAGCGGCGGATGCCAGCGGTAGCCGTGGGCCATGCGTCCGAGCGCTTCAATAGTGTTGTCGACTTTGATGTAGGGAAGTTCCGGCAGGGAGGGACTGGTCTTTTCCACCACAACCGCGACTGCGCCGCTGCCGGCGGCGTGACGGATAAAGCGGTGCCCGTCCATATTCAAACCGACAATGGCGACAAACAGGTCGCCTTGCTTGATTGTCCTGGAGTCGGTGGAGACGCCGGTCACGACGATTGACCCGGCCTCGGGCGGATGGATAGTTCCTTTGCACCAGTCCGCCAGTTGGCGAAGAGTGAGATTCATGCACGCTCCTCTTTACTGATCCGATCCGTATGCATTATCATCTATCCCTTGAAAGCATCCCTGACAGGTTCTCTGTCGTCAAGGTGTATTTTCCTTGTACCAATAATTTGATAATCTTCGTGTCCCTTGCCGGCCACCAGGACGGCATCACCCTTTCCCGCCAGCTGAACGGCATGCCGTATGGCGGAGGCGCGGTCGGGAATGAGGGTGACTTTTCCGCGGTCGGCAAAGCCTTCGGCAATGTCGGCAAAAATCTGGTCCGGGTTTTCCGTTCGCGGATTATCGGACGTAACCACTACGACGTCTGAGCCGCGTTCCGCCGCCTCGGCCATCAACGGGCGCTTACCCCGGTCCCTGTCGCCGCCGCAACCAAATACCGTGACGATCTTCCCCGGAGTCAGTGGGCGCAGGATCGACAATACTGACCGTATGGCGTCGTCGGTGTGGGCATAATCGACAAAAACCGCCGCCCCCGAAGGCCCGTCCAAGCGTTCGAGCCTTCCCGGCACGCCGGGGAAGGTCCGGCTCGCGGCCTGGATTTCAGGGAACGGAATCCCCAGCCGCAGGGCGGCAAGAACGGCTCCGGCGAAGTTCGCCGCATTGTGGCGTCCGATGAGGCCGACGCTGATTTCGCCGTCGACGCCGTTCCCGGTCAGGCGAATTGTCTGTCCGGAAAGGCTTTCTTCGGTTATGCGAACGATAACAATTCTGTCGTTAAATAAATTCTTTTCCCCGAAGGTATAGCCGTACACCGGCGCATCGATACCGTCCACCAGCGCGACCGTATGCGGGTCGTCCAGGTTGACGACGGCGCTGGCGTCCGGGGACAGGCTTTGGAAAAGGATCTTCTTCGCCTGCAGATAGTTCTCCATGTCGCCATGGTAATCGAGGTGGTCGCGGGTGAGGTTGGTGAAGATCGCAACCTTGAACCTGTGGGGCCAGACGCGAGCCTGGGACAGGGCATGGCTGGATGTTTCCACCACCGCCGCCTGGCAGCCGTTGTCCCGCATGGCTGCAAGGCAGCGGGTGAACTGCACGGCATCCGGCGTGGTCAACGGCGACGGCTCCACCTCGCCCCCGGTATCGTATTCGATCGTGCCGAGCATGCCGGCCTTTTTCCCGGCGCTGTTCAGGATATGGCGGAGGATATAGGCAGTCGACGTCTTGCCGTTGGTGCCGGTGACGCCCACCAGTTCCAATGCGGCGGTCGGATCGCCGTAGAAGGCGTTCGCCGCTTCGCCCAGTCCGAGCCGCGCGTCAGGCGCCACCAGCGACGGGACGGGTAGGCCATCTGACGCGGCATGTTCATTCATCAATACGGCAACGGCCCCTGCGGAGATGGCGGTTTCTATATATTTCGCACCGTCCTCCTTGGCCCCAGGCAGGGCGGCGAAAAGAAAGCCCGGCTGCACCGTCCTGCTGTCGCAGGAAAGTCCGGTCACTTCCGGGTCGCCGTCGCCGACGATCCGTGCGCCAGGAACCGACTTGATAAAGTCTGTCAAGCGCATGCCGTTCCTTTCAATTGCTCCTCCTCACCCTAACCCACCGCCTCGTCGTCCTCGACCCATTCTTCCCATAACCTCGGGTCGACTTCCTCGCCGAGGAAATTATCGTCGTCCTCGGTGCCAACCACGTATTCTGCCGGCGGCTGGTTGATTTTTTCAAATATTTCCGCTACAGGCACGTATTCCGAGCTTGGCCGGCTGCCGTCTTCTGTGGGGACGCCCCAATAGGCGAGCATGCGCCTGGCGATCCCGGCCACGACGGGGGAGGAGGCTTCGCCGCCGTATTTGCCTGTCTCGCGAATGGAAACGCAAATGACTGCTTTCGGCTTGTCCCACGGGGCAAGGGCGACGAAGTTCGCCGTGTGGCGCTTTTTCGAATAGCCCTTGATTCCCTGGGCGCGTTCCTTTTCGTTGGCAATCATGTTCGCCGTGCCGGTTTTGCCGCCAAGCGCGTATTCGGAGATGTTGGCGCGGCGGCCGGTGCCGTCGGTGACCGCTTTCCTGAGCGCTTCGCGCATTCTCCGCGATGTTTTTTCTGAAATGACGCGATGTTTCATCACCGGATCCATGGTCAGCGCGATATCGCCCTGCTTGTCGATGATCGCCTTGACGATGTTCGGCTTCGGCAGCATCCCGCCGTTGGCGATGGCACAGTAGGCGGCGGCCATCTGGAGCGAGGTGACGTTGATTTCGTAGCCCATCGGCACCGAACCCATGGTATAGGACGACCATTTGTCCGCCTTCGTGACGCGGCCCCTGACTTCGCCGGGGAGCATGCTGCCAGTCTTTTCGCCAAAGCCGTACTTGAGCACGTAGTCACGCATTTTCTGCGGGCCAAGGCGCAGGCCGAGCCTGACCATCGCCGGGTTCGAACTTTTGATCAATCCCATGAGAAGGGTCATGTGACCGTAGGGATGGATGTCCTTGATGGTGCGGCCGTTTTCCATCCTGAAGGTGGAACAGTCCCAGGGATCGTCGAAATCGGCAAGTCCTTCCTCAATGGACGCGGCGAACAGGAGCGGCTTGAAGGTACTGCCGGGCTCCTGGATGGCGGCGACCACGTCGTTCCTGCGGTTGCGTGCCGCGAATTCGGCCGGTTCGTTGGGGTCGAATGTCGGATAGTTGGCGATGGCGAGGATGTCGCCGCTAAACGGGTTCATTACCACCGCATGGCCGACGATCTCGGGGAAATCCTTTTTCAGTCCTTCGACAACGCGGTAAAGTTCGTCCTCGACAATGGACTGGACGACGCTGTCTATGGTAAGTTGCACCGTCATGCCGTCGACGGAGCGCTCGTCCGTGACAAGGGTGGACAACGCGCGGCTACGGGCGTCTCGGGCAACCACCCTTTTAAGGTCGATTCCCTTGAGGAAGGGCTCGAAGGTTTTTTCCACCCCTTCCAGCCCCTGGCCGTCGATGTCGCCGAAACCGAGAATATGGGCGGCGAGGCTGCCCTGGGGATAGATGCGTTCGTATTCGGGCGGGAAGAAGACGCCGGCGTATTTGCCTTCCGCTTCGCGGGCTGCGCGTCGCCAGCCGTCAGCCGCTTCGCGCGCCTTGGCTTCGCCTTCCTTGTCGCGGGCACTTTTGAGTTCGCCCGCCTTTTTCAGCCAGCGGCGGCGGTTTCTCCAGGCTTCGGCTGATTCTTCCTTGGTTTTTTTCACCTCGTGGGAAAGGGCGCGCCACTCCTCGTCCGTCAGGCGGCGCTTGACCCAGACGAAGCGCAGGGGTTTTTCCTCCGGGCCTTCCGGGCCGTCGACCATGCGGCGCTTGGCGAGGGCTTTTTCTATGCGTTCCATCTCGCTGTCCTTGAGGGACAGCATTTCCTTGAGATTGGCGAGAAGGCGCTTCGGGCGGGCTTCGGGAGATTCGAGAAGCACCTGTGGATCGAGGGCGACCGCCTTTGCCTCCACGGAAACGGCGAGGGTGCGGCCCTTGGTGTCGACGACCATGCCGCGTTTATCGCGTTCGTGGATGGTGCCGTATATCTGGCGCGCCGCTTCGACGACGTATTCGTCGTGATGCACCACCTGGAGCTGCACCAGGCGCGCGCCGACTCCCAGAAACATAAGAGTCAGGAGAATGCCGAAAAACAGCGTTCCCTTGGCCCGGCCGAGTGGAAAAGGCCGCTTATCCATACTCTCTTTTACATCAGACGCCATTTCGGTAGCCCTGTTGGTTTCAATATTCCCGGACTCTCTATCGTCCATCCGCCTGCGCGAGGGTCGAGCCGTCCCGGTTTCCGCGTTCCGCAAAACCCGCATCGTGAAAGTCGCCCGGCCGTCTCGTATCAGTTTTTGCCGCAGTGCGCACGGAAGCGGAGGAGTCATCCGCCGGCATCACCGCCAGGTTGATGACGTCCAGCTTCAGTTCCTTGGCGAGGGTGGCGAGGCGAGACGGTTGCTTGAGGCTTTCTTCCTTGACACGGAGTTTTTCCAGCCCTTTGGCAAGTTCGGATTCTTTTTGAGCCGCCTCGGCCAGGGCATATCGTGCCTGTGTCTGCTTCATCGTTTCATGCACCATGCACCAGCCGACCAAGGCAAGGAGGAAAACGCCCAATACAAATCCACGCATATTCAGTCCTTTTATTTTACTTACAGTTTTTCCACCACGCGGAGCTTTGCGCTTCGGGAACGCCTGTTCTCCACTGCCTCCTCCCGACCGCATGACACAGCCTTTGAGTTGACAAGTTGTACCGCACCGAGATCGCGCCATTTCTTGAAGGTCATCTTGACAAGACGATCTTCAAGCGAATGGAAAGTCAGTACGGCAAGCCGCCCTCCCGGTTCCAGTGCGCGTCCCGCCGCAGCCAGTCCCCTTGACAGCGTGCCAAGTTCGTCGTTGACTTCCATCCTGAGCGCCTGGAATACCCGCGTTGCCGGATGGTTTTTTCCCCTGCCAGACACCGCTGAGGCGACGACTTGAGACAGTTCTCCAGTGGTGTTTATCGGCAATTCCTGCCGCTGCTCTGTAATCCTTTTGGCGATTCGACGTGAAAATCGCTCTTCGCCGTATTTTTTAAATAGGTCGGCAAGGTCTTCCGCCGGCCACGAGTTGATGATATCGGCTGCGGAAAAGCCGGTTTGCTGGTTCATGCGCATGTCGAGTGGACCGTCGCGCATGAAGGAAAAACCTCGTTCCGGTTTATCCAGTTGAAGGGAAGATACGCCAAGATCCAGAAGCATCCGTTTGATTGAAGAGATGCCGCATTGTTTAAGGGCCTGGGGTAGATCCTCGAACTTGCTGTTCACAAAGAATTTACGACAGGGGAGGGTAGCGAGGTTGGCTTCAGCCAGGTGAAGCGCTTCCGGGTCGCGGTCAAGGCAGACCAGGGTGCCGTCCGGCCCTATGGCGGAGCCTATGGTTATGGAATGTCCGCCCAGGCCGGTGGTGCCGTCCACGGCGGTATCGCCCTGTTGCGGCGCCAAGAACTCCATGACTTCCCGTGGCATGACAGAGATATGCGAATAGGCTGACACTCTTCCCCCCTTGGGGTATAATAACACATTATTAGATGATAATACCATAATTTTTCACAAACTATCAATTTTAACCAAAAATACCCCCCATTTCAAGGGCTGCGACAGATGCTTGACGATAGTGATCGTCGCCTTACAATGGCAGGTTGTGTCACTATGCGTCACGTATGGCAATACTTCCCGCTTCCACTGGATTGAAAGGATGGGTCATGGATTTCACAGCACTCAAGAAAAACCTCGAGAAGAACAGGTTCGCCGTTTCCTGTTTCGAAACTGCCGCCGCCGCGACCGATTACCTCGCGGAAAAGATACGCGGCGAGACCGTGGGATTCGGGGGCTCCGTAACCTTGCAGGAAATGGGGCTGTACGAGCGGCTCGAAAAAAACAATACCATGCTTTGGCATTGGATCGATCCCGAGTTCCGGAAGCGTCAATATGAATGCTCCACCTATGTCACTTCGCTGAATGGCTTGGCCGAAACGGGCGAGATGGTCAATATCGATGGATCGGGGAATCGCGTGGCGTGTTCGCTTTTTGGTCCGAAGAAGGTGTACTTCGTCGTTGGCGCGAACAAAATCAGCCCCGACCTCCACTCGGCGATTGAGCGGGCGCGGAACGTCGCCTCCCCCCTGAACGCCCAGCGCCTGAAAACAGCGACCCCCTGTGTGAAGGACGGCCGCTGCCACGATTGCAACAGCCCCGCACGCATATGCAATGCGCTCACCATACACCTGCGCCCGATGTTCGGGGCGGAACACACCGAAGTGGTGCTGGTGGATGAGAAATTGGGGTATTGAGAACTCCAACTTCCCTGTGTTAAAATTCCCCATATTTCAGAACAACAAGCCCACCGAGAACGTGCCGCGCTGGTAGGTGGAGCGTTTGCCGAAAGCCGCTTGGCATCCGAGCGAAAATTCCAGATATTCCGTGGGCATCAGGCGGAGTGTCGCTCCTATTACCGCCTCGTCGGCGGTCAGGCGGGAGCCGATGGTTGTGAAGCTGTTCTGTGCAGGGTCGTTGGCAAAATACATTCTGCCGCTGGGCGTGAGATTGCCGAAAGTGCGACGGTAGCCAAGGTCGAGGTCGAGACTGGCCCAGGCGGCAAGATTGTGCGAAAAGCGGCCGCCGAAAGTTGCCGCCAGATTGCACTGCCGGCCGCCGTCGGCATGCGTTGCGGCAAAGCCGCCGCTTTCAGTGACAGCCGGGTCCCACAGCGCATTCACGGTCAGATTCGCATAGGGTTCGATGCTGCTCTCCGCCGACGGCCCAAGCGCATAACCTGCTTCCAGAATACCCTGAACCGACTTTGACTGATAGTGCGAGGTAGGACAGTCGAAATAGCCGCCGAAGGCCACCTCGCGGCGGTTGTCCAGGTCGTGCAGGCCGCCCGCGAAACCAAGGCTCAACTTCAATTGGCCGGGACCTTTGGCAATGCCTGTCATGGCATAGACTCCGAGGTTGTAGCTGTCAATGTCCGACCGGGAAAGGCGCGAGTCGACTTCAAGACGGCTGTCGGCGCGGCGGAAGACAAGCCCGAGACGGAATTGCTCGCTGCCGCCCTCAAGCCCCACCGCAAAATCATACCCTTTGACCTTACCCCTTGCGGTATTGGCATCGTACGGGGAGCGCATCAACGTCCCGCCGGCCTGGACCCAGGTGAACAAATCCCGTGAAGGCCGGAATCCTGGCGATAGGGATGCATAAGCGTTCTGTGTGGTTATTTCAGGCAACGCGTGCACCCTCACCGCCCTGGCCGACCCCGAAAGATGGTGCCAAAACCCCTGGTTGAGGGAAAGAATGTGGCTGGAGGTCGTGGTTGACAAGCTGTTGTCGAGAAGTTCAAACGCCTGCCTTGCCTCCGACTGGCTTGCGAGTAGGAGGATTTCCGCGCCGAGAGGATTGTCCCCGCCGTTCCAGGCGTCGAGCGCTCCCGCTACGCCGATTTGGTTGGCCGTCCCGGCGGCGGTGATCAGCTTCAGCACTTCCTCGACCTCGAGGTCGAGGCTGACGCGCCCGCCGTACTCGTTTTGTTTCAGGATGTAGGTGAGGAAGGCAAGTTCGACTTCCTTGTCCTGCGAAAGACCGGAGATGGAACCGGCGTTCAAAAGAGTGCGCGGCAGATCGAGCCTTAGATCGTCGGAGTGAAGGGTGAATCCGACATTGTCGTCTATATGGGCGTTGCCGTCAACATGGACGGTTCCCGCCCGGGAGACGGTGTATTTCGATCCGGACGCCATTTCCAGTTCCTTGACCGAGAGTATGCCGCCCGAATCGCCGTCGCCGGCCAAGAGCGATCCTCCGGACTCTACCCGGACGGTCCCGCCGACGCGGCCGGAGCCTTCGAGGTTGCCGCCTGACCGGACCATGACGCCGCCGGAGGCGATGCCGCCTTCCTGAGTCGGCGACACGCCGAGGCGGAGAGTTCCCGCTTCGATGGTGGTAAGGCCGGTATAGGTGTTGTGCTGCCCAAGGGTCAAGATGCCTGTGCCGCGTTTGACCAGCGATTTTCCGTCCCAGGCATAGGAGCCTTCCGAATACATCGCGGCGGGGTTGTCGTGGTCGGCGAGGACGCTGTCTATGGTGTATTGACCGGGAATGTCAAAGACACCGTGGGCGCTGGCGGGGGAGGAACTGTTCCAGACCAGGGCAGTTGTGGCGACAAGTTGGCGGTCGTTGTTCTGGCGGGCAAGATTGGGGAGAGCGAAAGTCCGGAGGTCCAGGCCTGTCCCTACCGGGCTGCCGCCGATCTTGACCTGGTAGTTTGCGCCAATCGCCCCGTTTGCAGCTTCAGCGACCACACAACTGTTGCTGCTGCTGTATCCAATCAGGTCGATGACCGGGCCCATGCCGGCGAATGAGATCGTATCCGCGCTGAGAGCCGCCGCGGCTCCGGGATGGACATTGAGAGTTGTGCCGGCTGCGAAATCCGCGGCACCGCCGATGGCCAGTGTCTTTCCTTCCGCGATGGTTATTTCGCCTGCCTGGTGGGTTAGATTTCCGGTAATCCTCACATCGGTTTTCAGCTCCAGCGTTTTGCCGGAAATTTTGTCAAGATTCGCCACGTCCGCAAGATAGCCGCTGATATTGCCTTCTTCAAGGGCGAGGCTCTTGTTGCCGAAGGAGGCGAGGGCGTTTTCATTAAGCTTGAAATTCCTGATGGTTTGGTCAAATGTCGCGGCGATACCGGCGTTCGCTTCAATCTCCAGGCCACTGCTGTCAGCGAGCGCATTGATGGCGTCAAGCTTCAGTAGACCGGCGATCACCCTGGTCGAGCCCGTATACGCCTTGGCAGTGGTAAACGCCACCGTGTTTGACGCAGCGTCTATATTGACGTCGCCCGCGCCGGTCAGCGCGTTGGAGAAGGAGCCGGAAAAGGACAAGGCAAGTTCAGAGTTGTTTACAATTGCCCCGCTGCCGAGAGCGAAAGGATCGCGCATCCGGACTGTGCCCGCGTCGATAACTGTTTTTCCGGCGAAGTCTATGCTTGGCTTGCTGAGAGTAAGCGCACCACCGCCGGACTTGACCAGCGTACCGGAGCCACTAAGCAACGCTGCGTACGTGTCGCTGGTTGACTGGTTGAATTCCAGCGTCGCGCCGGGTTCGACCTTGGCATTGCCTTTGACCGTATCGGTGCTTCCTATCAACTTTCCCGCGCTTATCGACCAGGACTGACTGCCGGACGCGACGCCCTCCAGGGTCCAGACTGATGTTCCTTCCTTGCCGAGGCGGGTGAAGTTGATGAAGTCGTTGTCGGCTGCGGTGTTTGTCGCCACTAGCCGTGCAAGGTTGAACGTGCCGTTGCCGTCGCCTCCCAACACCAGCTTGCTGTTAGTTGCCTCCGAAGCGTCGACGTCGCCGCCGAACAGCGAGACCGAGGTTATATGCACTTCATTGCCAACGGACGCAATTCCGTTATTGCCTATCTTTATCGCCGCGCGCCGCGTACCGTCCCCATTCGTTCCCCCATTGACGGTTGAGTTGTTATATATTTTTCCGTCGTTGCCGGTAAGAAGGATGCCATAGCCGCCCAGGCCGCCGGTGCCGGTTCCATTGCCGCCGGTAATCGAACCCGAATTGGTTATTTTCGTGGCAAAGGTCGAATAGCTGTGGGCATAGATCCCGTGCCCACCGTTGGAGCCTGCGCCTCCGTCACTTCCGGCATTGCCGCCGCTGATTGTCGCGTTTTCGAAGTTGTTGATAACCGCATTGTTGGCGAGTACGCCATGCCCTCCCGATCCGGCAAAGCCGTTTACGCTCTTGCCGCCGTTCCCACCGGAGACTTCTTTTTGATTGTTGAAGATGCCGCCCGCGTGCTGACCCACTTCCGTGTGGGAAAGACTGGCTCCGACCATAAATACCCCCGCTCCGCCCTGTCCGGCGTATCCGGCATCGGCAGAGCTGCCGCCTGGATTGGTATCGCCTCCAGCACCGCCAACAATCCGGCTGGTGGAGGTTACGGTCGCCTCGTCATGTACCACCAGGCCGACCCCGCCTCCTCCTCCTCCCCCACTGCTGCCATTGGTGACGCTTGAGACGCTAGTATCGCCGCCGCGACCGCCCGTTATTTCAGATGAAACGGTAAATGTCGATATGGCGGTAAGAACTCTCCCCGCCCCGCCGCCACCACCACCTCCGCCGACGTTGTTTCCTGCAACCTGTACGCTCGCGCTCCCGCCTGTACCGCCTACATTGCTGCCGTAACCGCCGCCGCCGCCGGAAATCCCACTCATTCCCGGTCCTCCCATTCCGACACCATAGCCGCCGTCGCTGCCGCCTAGTATTGTGCTGGTTCCCCCCGCTCCTCCGGCTCCGAACCCATAACCGGGACCTGCATCCGAGTTTTCCGTGGTTGCGTTGGTACTGATGTCGCCGCCTCTGCCTCCATTGCTTTCCCCATACGCTCCTCCGCCTCCGCCTACTCCGCCGTCGCCGCCCTTTCCGCCTGTACCGTTGCCGTTCCATGCTCCGCCACCACCACCGCCGCCACCGATACCGCCTTTGCCGCCGGTCCCCCCGGATGCGTTCGGATGATTACCGCCTCCGTCGCCCGCGCCGGTGAGTATCCGTCCATCGAGGCTAATTTCGACAGCCTCAAGCGGGGCGGAGGCAAGCAATACCAAACAGAAAATTAAGAATATCCCGGCTGGCAACGTGGTTCTCACGGCAGGTATGACGTGGTTTTCAAAGGATGAAGTCTGCATCATAGAATACTCCCGGTTTTTGCGTGAGGTATCTGGTCGATTTGCTTTGAGTTTTTGCTGCTCTGCCGAGTGATGGATCCTGGTTATTACGAATGCACATTATGCATCATTTTACATGGCATGCATAGTTTCTTTCGCCAGAAGATTTTGGGAAAGCTCTAATCCGATTATTGAATTAAATGTTCATGAAACAAAAGAAGGGGAACGATCACTCGTTCCCCATGGAGGGCAAACTATTGGTTGTTTTTGACCACTCGAACCACGCTGTTATTTTATTGGCCATACCTCGGCATTTGGGCCTGCCGCTTCCAAGTCGGAGATGGGGACCGTATATTCGACAAGCCCAAACACGTATGGTAAGACCTGATACTGCTGGAACACCACTTTGATGCTGTCGGGAAGAAGGATCAGGTCGGAATAATTATCGCGGGTGGGCGCGGAGCCTTCCGTAAACCAACCATCCTCCAGAAGGGACGCATCGCTGTCGTCATAATCCGAACCCATTCGTAAATTCATGTATTCCCGCGTTTTTTCCTTGGCCTGTCCTGCGATTATGGAAAGCGCCTTGTCCGGGTCGGCGAAGAGGTTGTCCAATTCCAATGATTCGCCGCTTTCGAGGTTGTAATGGCGGGTGATGATGAATGTCATGGGATGGGCGGCATGCAGGGGATAGCGGAAAATTTCAAATTCGAGGCTGACCACTTTTTCGGAGGGGTAATGGGTTTCATAGCTGATTTCCACCGTCAGCGAATCCTCCTCCATGTCGAAGGAAATTGCGCTCGGTTCGCCGTCAAGCATTGCAAGCGCATTTTCGGACAGCCATTCCTGCAGATCGGCGTCGATTTTTTTATTGTCGAAGTAGGGATAGGACACTTCCACGGTGGTGGCTTGCCTGGCAGTCTTCTTCACTTCGCCCGCGAAAACGGTGGGATAGTGAAGGAGCAGGGTCAAAAAACATGCGGTGAGACAGGCGTGAAGAATGTTTTTCAGCATTTTGATTCCTTTTTTATTATGAGGCGGAATTTCTATCTTCGTCCTATAACTTTCCTTTTTTGTTATCGGCCTTTCAGGAAAAAATCCCGAATGATAAAAAAATAACACAGTTTTGTTTTGCGTTGCCTCTGGTTGATCGTGGACGGTCGAAAACGAAAAAAAACGGGATCTGTTCAGGCCATAGAATCTTGTGTAGACTGAAAGACGTACGAATGTATGTTAGTCTGTCGAACAGTGTTCCTTGGTTTATTCGATAAGGAAGAAGTTCATCCAAGTTTATATAGAATTAAAGCAAGTACATGCATAAATCCAAAAAGAAATACTTCTGCCGCTGCTCATGCATGGTGTTATGATGTTTCCGGATTGCCTGCACGACATCAGTCTGTGATAGTGATTTTGGTAAGTTTTTCACAAATTAACGCAGTATTTGTGCCATTATTTAAAAGAATTGCGAAGTATCGATGGAAATAGTGGTTATTTTGATTGACCAACGACGAGAAATGAGTATAGTTTTTATTTATAGTAAGTACTTGCTTTATGCGATTAATGGGAAGAGGAAGGAAAAACATGCGGCGGTTATCACGTGATTCGAAAAAGAAACTGATGAGCGCAACATTGGACCTGGTTGCGGAGGTCGGTTACAAAAATGCCTCAACCAAACGAATCGCCCAAGCGGCCAATATGAACGAATCTTCCATATTCAGACTTTTCGGCAGCAAAAGGCAGTTGTTCCTGGATTCGATATTTTTCATGTCCATGAGCAGCGACGATATCGATATGAAATATATCTGGAATCTGACCGGCTGCCGTGAGAGGCTTTGCGAGTTCATCGGCCAATGCCTGGATCTGTGCATCAGGCAATTGTCGATAAACCGGATGTTTGTTTTCTGCACGGTGGAAGTTATGGATGAGAAATTTCAGAAGATGGTCTTGGCGAGGGTTCTGCAGGTATCGGACCTGTTTCGCCTGTTTTTGGAGAGGGAGCGGCAGCTCGGTGAAATCATCCCCACCGACACAGCCATTCTTCCCGACCTGGTGTTTTCCCGGCTGACCATGGCTGCCATGTATTTTTTCCGCATGGACATTGACCTTGCAGAAATCAACGAAGACAAGCAGGCTTTTGTGCATGAGCTGACCGATTTCGTTTGGGAAAAGCTCTGCGTCAAAGAGGCTGGTTGAGATTCTTGCCGCAATTATGACTGGAAAAGCTCCCTGGCGATGCGCGGGCACATCTCGCTGACTTCGGCGGAGAGGCTGTCTCTCAGTTCTTTTGTGAGGGCCAGGGTGTTTTCGCCCGCCGCGGTGTGCAGGACGATGCGCGAGAGATGGCTCACGAACAGGTCGATTTCGATATGGTAATCTTTTTTCGGGATTAGTCCCTTTTCCGCCATCCGGGAAAGGTATGCGCCGAAATGATCGCATATCTTCAACAGGGCATTCAGTTGTTTGCGCGGTGAAAGTGGTGAGGCGTTGGTTTTGTTGAGCATGACAATGCGAAGAATATGGATGTGCGAGAAAATCGCCTCGATGTATGAAAGGGCAAGTTCCCGCAGATCGGCCGCAATGTCCCGATACCGTAACCTGCTGTCGACTGAATCCAGTTCAGTCACCGGCTGGTCAATGTATGTCTCTATGACCTGCCGGTAGATGGTCGGCTTGTCGTTGAAGTGGTTGAACAGTGTTCCTTCGCTAAGGCCGCTTTGTTTGGCGATTTCCTTGGTTGTGGTAGAAGAATATCCTTTGGTTCCGAAAAGGATGAGGCCGGCCTTTAGTATTTTGGATTTGCTGTCATCAGCAACAGTCATTGAATAGTCCCCACGGTCTAAGCCGCTTGGTTGCGGGCTTAGAGCATGTTGTCATAAAGTTAGTGATGCTGTCGGTGCCTATCGCCGTGAACTATACCATATACTGCTTTTTCCGTTAAAAGTAAACAATCTTCCAGTCCAAAAACGGCGACTGCCGGCGATATAGTCCGGCGGTAAGGGTGACTATTGTCTTTAGGCAGGGCCAAGTGCCTCCTGTCCGCAAGGCAATCAAGGAGAAGAGATGCGCTTGTCAATGTCTGGTAAAATCTATGCAGTGGTCGTTATGATACTGTTGGTCTCCGTCATTATTCTCGCAATCAGCCTGTACAGTATCGGCCGGTTGACCTACGCCATGGGCGACACCGCCAGACAATCATGGCGGACGCTCAGCATGTACGCTGTCCAGTTGGTCGCCCTTGAACGCGGACTGGAAGTGGAAAGAATCATCAAAAGCACCAACGAAAACGAAATGCAGGAGATGACCGGCAAAGGACTCCGGAGCAGCGAGGCCTCAATGGAAAACCAATTGGCCGCCTACGCGACGCATTTCGACGTCCCGGCCACCCAGGCGCAACTCGAAAACGCCGCCGAAATCCGGAAGCTATGGGAAGACTATGCCAGGGTCACCAGCGAAGTGGCATCGCTGTCCTTGGAAAACAGCAATAACAAGGCTGCCGTGATTAATGACGGCATGATACCGTTCTGGGACAAGGTGGACGAAGATTTCGAGGACCTGGCCGATTTTGTTATGGAAAATCACGCGGATTATGTTCTCTATACGCCTGCGATACGTGAACTGCGCGTCGACATGATGCGCTTCCGGCTATTTATGCTTCGCCGCATTCCCGAGGAAGACCCGGTACGCTCCAAAGCCTATGGTGAAAGCATCGCCACCATCATGCAGCAGGTCGACGGATCGCTTCGGGAGATGTCCCAAAAGATTCCGCCGGCGGAGGGTGGCACGAAAGTTGCCGAGCTTCTCAAGAAACTGGAGACTACCGGTGCGGAGTCGGTGAGCACTATCATGAAGTTGGTCGACCTGGATTCGAACGTCAAGGCCAGCCGCCTCAATATGGACAAGGGTGAAAAATCCCGTCTTGCATTGACGGCGCATACCAACAGCTGGATCCACAAGGGTAACGAACTGATGAACGTCTCCATCGCCAATACCGATGCGCTTGGCACTACGGTGAGCCGCCTTATGATGATCGTCAGCGCCATCGGCATCGCTGCGTCCATGATATTCGTTTATTTTACACTTTCCGCCATCACCAGACGGCTCAACCAAATCATCGCCGACTTGGGCGAAAGCTCGTCGCAGGTGAACTCGGCTGCGACGCAGATCAGCAGTGCTTCGCAGGGGCTGGCAGAAGGCTCCACCGAGCAGGCCGCTTCCCTGGAGGAGACTTCGTCCGCCCTCGAGCAGATGGCGTCCATGACCAGGCAGAACGCCGATAACGCCACCAAGACAAATGACACCACCCAGTCGAACAACAAGTTGATCTCCACCGGTTCCATGGCTGTGGGAAACATGTCGAAGGCAATGGACGAGATCAATCAATCGGCCGAACAAATCAGCCGCATCATCAAGACCATAGAAGACATCGCCTTCCAGACAAACCTGCTTGCCCTCAATGCCGCCGTTGAAGCCGCGCGGGCGGGCGAGGCGGGGAAGGGCTTTGCCGTGGTCGCTGACGAAGTCAGGAATTTGGCCAGCCGGTCGGCCCAGGCTGCGCGGGATACGACCCAGTTGATCGGCACAACGATTGAGCGCGTCCGCAACGGTTCCGAAATCGCCGTGATGCTCAGCGACAGCTTCAGGCAGATAGGGGACGGTTCCAGGTCAGTGGCCATGCTTATCAGCGAAATCACCGCAGCCACCAATGAACAGGCCCAAGGGGTGGATCAGGTAAATACCGCGATGGCGCAGATGGACAAGGTGACCCAGGGGAACGCGGCGGCGGCCGAAGAAGCGTCTTCCGCCGCGGAGCAACTGTCCGCGCAGGCAGGCATGCTGGACGGGATGGTCGGCGATCTGGTGAGCATGGTGAAGAGGACGGCCAACTCCAACGGGACACCCCAGCTGGGGATGAAGACCATGAAAGTCGCACGGATTCGAACCGAGCCCCGCGGCAACGGGATGAACATGATCGAGTCTGGAGACAATATCAGGATGATACCCTCGTCCAAGGTTATTCCATTGGACGACGACAGGGATTTTTAATTCGAGTCGGTGGAACGAAAGATTTTGCCCATGGGACGGTTTTTCAGCAATTTTCTCCCCGCGAAAAGCTGATGAAACCGTCTTTATGGGCGTTTTAAGTGAGTCAGTTGCCAGGTATCGGGATGCGCCGCAGGGGAAACCGGCGGCGTTTTCTTTTCGCCGCTGTTCGACAAGCGAAAGTGCGCGATGATCTTCCTGAGTTCGTCCGACTGGTTCGTCAGGGTGACGGCGGAGTCGGCCAGATTGTTCGCATGGAGGCTGTTGCTCTGAGTCACCACTTCCACCTGGCTTAGGCTGAGAACGATCTGCGAGATGGCCTGAGACTGGTTGGATGATGATGTTGCGACAGTCTCGAACAGGGCGACAATCCGGTCCACCGTTTCGACGATTTCGCGGAACTCCTGGTCCGACCGCTCGGCCAGCTCTGCGCCTTCGACCATTTGGCCTATCATATTCTGCACCATATCACCCGTTTCTCGCGCTGCCCGCGCCGAACGTGCGGCCAGGCTGCGCACTTCCTCCGCAACCACTGAAAATCCTTTGCCGTGGGACCCGGCGCGCGCCGCCTCCACCGCTGCGTTCAACGACAGAAGATTTGTCTGGAAGGCGATATCGCCGATGAGTTTGACCACACTGCCGATCTTCTGCCCAAACTCCCGGATTCTCCCTATGCCGTCCGTAAGGTCGTTCATGGCGAGATAGCCGCGCCGCGCCGCCTCGCGTCCGAGCCCGGCGAATTTGTTCGCTTCCTGGATGTTTTGCGCATTCTTGCTGGCCTGCCCGTCGACATCGCCGATGGCTGCCGAAATCTCCTCCAGAGCCGCTGCGGAGGTCTCCGCGCCGGAGGAAAGCGCCATGGAGGCGTTGGCTACCAGTTCTGATCCGCTGTTGACGGTCATGACAAGCTGCGCTATCCGGGAGAGGGTGTCGTGGTTGATCTTCACCATGCCCGCGAGCGCCCGTCCCAGCGCGTCGACTTCGGAGCGAAGCGGCAGGGTGCGCGAGTAGTCGCCGTGCGCGAGAGCATCGGCAATAACCAGCTCGTCCCGACTGGATTGAATCATGTCCTGCAGGGAACGGGCCAACACGCCTATTTCGTCCCTCCTTTCCCTGAGGGCGGGCGGTACATTATTGGAAATATCGCCGATGGCGAGAAGCGAGCATTGGGTCGCCATGGTGGTTATGGGTTCGCTGACGCGGAACGCGATGTAGGACGTGGCTGCCAGGGTGAGAAGAAATAACGGGACGGCGGCGACGAGGATGCGCCCAAGTAGGGCATAGGAGGATTCCATCAGTTCAGAACGGAGAAAGACTACTGACAGCCGCCAGCGCAGTTCCGGCAGCATGTAGGTGACGACGTATTCCAACTGGCCGCGCTCGCCTGTCCCCAGTATTCCCCGTCCTGGCCGGAAATCATATGGGCGCGAAGCCGGCGTGCGCCATCGGTGCCGTTGTCCTCCGCTACGAGCTCATCCGGCGTTTTGCCGACATACTCCGGGTGGTGGCCGTCGATGACAATATGGCCGTCGGGGCCGAACACGACAAGGTATCCGGTTTTCAGGATATTCCGTTCCGACAAGTCCCGCGTCAATGTCGTCAGGGTGTAATCCACGCCGACCATGCCAAGCGGATGGCCGCTCGGGTCCGCTGTCTTGGTCATGATGCTGCAGACCATTTCGGCGCCGGTGGTGAGGTAGGGTGAACTGACGACGGTATTGTTGGGGCTGGCCATCGGTTCCCCGTACCATGGCCGTTGACGCGGGTCGTAGCCGGCGTTTTTGTAACGGCCTTCGGGAGCCTGGGCATATTGCCCGTCGTTGTTGGCCATGAAAATCAGGTCGAAATTGCTGTTGTAGTTTTTGACGCGCATAAACTCGTCATAGATGCGTCTTTCATGTTCCGGATGGTTGGCATAAAGAAGGGTGGTGCGGTCGCTGGTGCCGACATAGCTGGTCAGGTGGCTTTTTGACGTTTTGATCAACTCCGTATCGGCCAGATATTCGGTGATCATTACGCCGGGGGCCAGGAATGTGTTGATGCGCTCCTCGACCCTTTGCAATTGCGTGATCGCCATTTCTCGGAAATTTCTCTGGGAAATGGTCCTGCTGGCTTGAAAGACAGTTATCCCCAAGCAAAGGGAGACAAAAATAAGGCATATGGAAAACCATAGGGCAAAGCGCGCACGAATGGACATTACACGACCTCACATAGTGATATAAAATTATAATTACCAGCCCGGTAATTATTATGAAAAATCACGAAATTCATAGGAAAAAAGGGCGTTTCCGGATATGGGTATCGGGATGCAATGACCCAAAAGCGCCAAGGAAGGGTCAGGTCCAATTTAAAATGCGATAGTCAGACGTTGACTCTTGATTATATGGAAATGTTCACTCAATGCAAGTGACTGAAATGATATGGTTTTGATGTAATGTATTGTTAAGTCGACGGTTGGAGAGATTTTAGTTTTGTTTTTTACGAAAATTGGCGGTCGTGTTTTTCCAGGCGAGGCAACACAGCCGTAAAGGGTTGTGCGGCATCGTCATTTTGATTAGAGAAACCGGAGCGATTTCCAAGTTTCGGAAGGGATGGCGGGACGGGAAATCGCTCCGTGTGAGGGTGTTTGAAATGCCGCAGTATGGCCTTGTCCAAAAGGTGCGAAGGAGTCATTCCGACGGTTTCATGCGCTTGACGCACAGGTTGGCCAGCTTTTCCATGTCATCGGGATGAAAGCGGATGGTGAGGCCGAATTCACGGATCTCGGTGATAAGCCTTTCGGCCACCCGGCACAAATCCCGGACCGAGGCAGAGGCCGCTTGTTCGGGCTTCAATGACGGAAAAAATGGGCAGTGGAAATATGCAGGTTGCGGCGACGCAGAAAAATCCTCGTGCTGCAAGTGGGAATCGTGCATCGGCAAACTAAAAAAGGACGGGGTGCCCTGTTCCGGACTGTCATGGTCTGTTCGTAGGTACGCAACGGTGACGCCGAAAAATTCTGCGAGTTTCTGCAGCCGGTACTCGTCAGGCGTGCGGACACCCCGCTCCCATGGCGAACACTGCTGCGGAGACACGCCGAACGCAGCGGCACAGCGCTTGCCGCCGCCCGATCCTGGAAATTTTTTCCTGCGACAGGCGGAAATGTTTGCGGCTATTATCTTGCGTAGTTCATCCGGAATTTTCCCCATTCCCCCTCCGAAACGCGGTTTTCCTCGCAGTCGCGGCTTTTTTGCGCCGGCTGTGCTTCCGCTACCCATTTACTTTGTGAACGCAATGAGGCAAGATATAATCGCGGGGTTGCTGTCTTTCCGCTTACAATAACATCCGACCGGCCATCAAACGCATCATGGCTTGATGGACAGGACGATATGTGTTGTGAGATTTTACTGTAGGCCAATGGCAGAGCCTGACATTTGGGTATTATAAGAAAATGCCCTCCGATGTCAATAAGAATTTGCCCTCTTTCTGAAAATAATATAATGTTTGATAGACAGGCGATCTATGCAAGATTTGCTGCATGCCATGAAGCCGATTCGGCAGTCACGCTGGCGAATAAACTTGGATTGAACCGCAAAACAGTATACCAGTGGGAATCCGGCGAAAGGCAGGTGCCGTGGAACCGGCTGAAAATGCTGGTGTATGAGCAAAAGCTCAGTTGGGACTGGATTCTCGAAGGAAAAGATGGGAAGCTGCCTTCAAGCAAAAGGATTCACGATACGCCTTTTGACCGACGTGGGATCAACAGGCGTTTTCTGTCCCTGTTTCCCCACCTGACCCAAAACGACCTTGCCAGCCTCCTTGGCGTCAGTCAGGCAGTGGTCTCCTATTGGCATAGCGGCCTGAACCAGGTCCCCTGGAAAAGGTTGCATGATGCGGTGGAAGGCGGAAAGGCCACGTGGGACTGGCTTCTGGAAGGTTAATCCCATTCATGCAGGCGAACAGCATGGCGCGAGCCATGCCTGGGCGCAATTCCATTTAAATTGCAGGCGGCGAACCCCGTGGTATAATTACCGGGCTCACATGGAATTTTGGGGAATATGGATGCCAGCCGAAAGCTAATTTACGAAAGGAAGCACGCATGAAAGCTGTACTTGTCAACGGAAGTCCCAGAAAAAGCGGCAATACACTTTTTGCTCTGAATACCGTGAGCGGGGTTTTGCATAAACACGGAATCGAGACGGAATTTATCGAGATCGGCAACGACGCCATACACGGCTGCAGCGGTTGCGGAGTCTGCAAACAGAAAAAGAACCGCCGTTGCGTGTTTGACGACGATATCCTCAACCGCAATATGGACAAGCTGATCGAGGCGGACGGCATGGTGATCGGATCGCCCGTGTATCATTCGGGCATAAACGGGGCGCTGAAATGTTTTCTCGACCGTGCTTTTTTCGTCGCTTCCGGGGGCGGCCAGCTTTTCCGCCACAAGGTCGGAGCGGGGGTGGTTGCGGTCAGGCGCGGCGGCGAAGCGTCGGCCTTCGACCAGTTGAACAAATACTTCACCATCAGCGAAATGTTCGTCCCGTCAAGCGTATACTGGAACATGGTTTTCGGCATGGCGCCGGGAGAGGCGGAGCAGGATGTCGAGGGCATCATGACCATGGAGGTGCTGGGAGAGAACATGGCTTGGTTGATGAAATCGGTCGCGGAGCGCAAGAACTCCCTGCCGGGTCCTGTAGAAAAAAGACGGATGAATTTCATTCGCTAAAGCATTTAGAAAGGCCGCAACCGTAGAGGGATTGCGGCCTTTGCATTTCCGACTATTGCAACTATCTTCTCCTTCTGTCACCACGATTTTGGTCTGGTGTTTCGTCGCTGTTGCGTCGTTCCGGCTGGGGCGCAGGTCGTGCCTCAGGCTTCCGTTCGGGAACCGGTGCAGGTCTTGTTTGCGGTCGATTTCCCGGCTGAGGCCTTTGCTCCGGTTGCGGTGTCGGCCGTGATGGTTGTGGAGGAGTTTGCGGCCGTTGTTCGGGAGCAGGCGTTGGCTGTGTTTCCGGCCTGTTTCCCGGTTGCGGCCGTTCCGGCACAGGGGCGGGAAGCGTGATTATTCCGCTGTTGCCGGGAGGCCTGTTATTACCCTGACCCGGTGACGGTGGCCTGTTGCCGGGTTGCCCAGTTGGTGGCATATTCCCCGGCTGTTGCGGCGGACGGCCTTGGGGCGGCCTGGACTCGCCGGGCCGCGATCCGCCCGATCCATGCGGCGGCCGGATCGAGCCAATTGGCGGCCTGATGCCGGGGCGTTCCGGCGGGCGTGAAATGCCTGGCGGTTTCGGCCTGTGTTGTCCCGGCCTGTTGTTCGGCGGGCGCGACCAATTTGTGCCTGGACGCCACGGCTCCCGGTGTTTTGTGCTCCAGTTCCAGATGAAGCTGATCACCGGCGCGTAGCTTTCGACGACCTGGTATGTTGGGGGTGCGCTGTATACCACGTAAGATGCGTATGCCTGTTGTA
Organism: Planctomycetota bacterium; assembly: GCA_036745875.1. GTDB lineage: Bacteria > Planctomycetota > SZUA-567 > SZUA-567 > SZUA-567 > DAIOFH01. Next base: position 79,321 of record DAIOFH010000001.1, read on the forward strand.
CCTGGTCGGAACTGAGGGTAGCGAGGGTGCTTCCGCTTCCCGCATAATTTCCTACATATCCGAGCGGCAATGCCTCTGACAGCAGTTCGTTCACTTTCGCTGCGCCCATACCGGGGGCCGTCGAAACGTCGGGAACTATGCCATGGGGAAGCCAGGGGCGGTAGTAATAAAACTCCCTGGAGCGGCGGAACGCGTCCTCGTAATTACCCTCCTGGGCATAGATGAAGGAAAGGTTGTACAGCGCTGCTTCCGACGTCGGATTGATGGCAAGGGCTTCTTCGAAATAATCCCGCGCTACTTCGTTCATGTCCGAGGCGAGGTAAACTTTGGCCAGTTGCTCCCATATGGTGGATTCGTCGGGGTTGTCGGTTGCGAGGGTGGAAAGGCTGTTTACCCCCTTGTCCGCGTCGACCGTCAATGCCTGCATGGCGTAGTACCGGGCGACGTTTTCCAGGTCATAGGGGTAGAGACTGAATGCCGATTGATACCTGTCGCGCGCATTGGTAAACAGTTCGCGTTCTTCCTCGATCCTGCCGCGGAGGAAGTGGCCGAACCAATTGCCCGAGTCGAAATACTCCGCCTGGATAAGGGTGGAGACGGCGGCATCCATGTCGCCGTTGTCGAACTGTTCCATCGCCAGAACGAGGAGCGAGTTCGCTGGAGACTGGGCAATGTCCTGAATAAGCCAGACTTTTGAAAGGACTTGCAGTATTTCCGGTGAAATGGGGTTGGTGTCCGCGAGGGAGAACGCCACCGGGTAGAGAACGCCATTTCTGTAGGTGTATCCATCGTAAAAGCTGACGCCGTTTGTGGTGGCCCTGCTGCCGAACCACGGACGTCCGCCAAGGTTGAAGGCATATGCCTCTTCGCCGGCTTGAAGGCTTTGTCCGATGATTTCGAGGGTTTGCCCGGCTGAGGTCGTTTCCACCTGGGTCGGCAGGTAGAGGACGATATAACCGTTGGATTGTGTATAGACAACGACGGCGGTTCTGTTGTTATGCGCATTGGTTTGGTGTACGACGGGGGACAGCGAGTCCGGTATGGCGAAATCGCCGAACATGGCTGCATTTGCGGCGTTGGTCCAAAGGCATAGCGCCGTTATTATTGTGGCAAGAATCCGCATGACAACCTCCTTCTTCGTAATGTGGTATATTCTCTACTGTCATGTATATAGTGTCCGTTGTCTGGCGGTTATGACAAAAAAAATAAAAGAGGCATACCGAAAATGTATAAAGACCAAGTCGTGTCCCTCCATGCCAAAGGTGTATAAACAATTGGCTATTCAGAGCATTCACACACTACCGCCTCGATAAGGTGGATGCCGAGCGGGGAATGATTTTGCGGTGGTTGAGGGAAATTATGATGTTGGTTATGGGTCACGCGGTATTTTTATTGAGTAAGCAATTTGGGGCTGGCCGCGTCCCAAACCCGCGACCAGCGTTCTGCTGGGTCATTAATGGCTGTGGCATGCTGTTTTTTACTTTACCGCCCACCTGAGATATGCGTCTATATACGAGTCCAAATCACCGTCCAAAACTTTATTGATATCGCCAGTCTCCACTCCAGTCCTCACATCCTTCACCAGCTGATAAGGGTTCATGACATAATTGCGGATCTGGCTGCCCCAGGCATTTTCCATCTTCCCCGCATTGTGCGCACTGGCCTGCGCCGCACGCGACGCTTCTTCCCTTTGTTTAAGACGGGACTTGAGGATCTTCATCGCCATGTCCTTGTTCTTATGCTGCGAACGCTCATTCTGCACGGCAACGACAATTCCAGTCGGCAAGTGGGTGATCCTGACCGCGGAATCGGTCTTGTTGACGTGCTGGCCGCCTTTACCGCCAGAACGGTAGGTGTCGATCTTCAAGTCTTTTTCGTCAATCGTGATATTGATGTCTTCCTGATAGTCCGGCACCACGTCAATGGCGGCGAAACTGGTTTCGCGCTTCCCTGAAAACGGACTTATCCGCACCAGTCGATGCACGCCCATTTCACCCCGCAAATAGCCAAAGGCGAAACTGCCGGAGACGCGCAATTCCACCCCCTTGATCCCCGCTTCATCCCCGGGCTGAAAATCAAGCTCCTCCACCTTCCAGCCGCGCCGCTCAAAAAACCTGAGATACATACGCATCAGCATTTCGGCCCACTCGCAGGCATCCGCTCCGCCGGCGCCGGTATGAATGCTGAAAAAACACGGTTCACGGTCGTGCGGCTGGGACAAAAGCGCCATCAATTCCAACTTTTCCAGGTCCGCCGAGAGAGTCGCCACATCGGCAGCGACCTCGTCAAGGCCGGACTGGTCGCCCTCCGCCTCGAGAAGCTCGAAAAGTTCCTGGTTGTCCGCCACCTTATTGGTGACATCGCGAAGCGGCTCCACGACAGTCTTGAGCGCTTTAAGCTCTTCCACGTCGACCAGGGCCGTTTCCTGGTTCGACCAGAAATCGGGAAGGGACATGCGCTCCTCGATCGCCGCCATGCGTTTCGTCTTGTCGTCCAGCGACAGGGAGGCGGCCAGATTCCTGACCCGCTCCGCCGAGTTTTCGAGGATGGCGCGTACTTCACTGATTTCGGGCATAATTATCCTTTGTTGCCAAATTTGCTCAAGCGGCGCAATATCGCTTTCGCCAGCGGTTCCACTTCCTCCTGGAAGGAAAATTCCCGCACCAAATAACGGCAGGAACGCGAAAGCATGATGTTGAGGCCATGTTCCGCTCCCGGCCGGAAATCCGTCCTCACGCCGATGACCGGGATGCCCTTCGCCGTTGCATATCCTACTTCCCAGGCCACACCGCTGTCGACTTCTGCGCCGTCAAGAATGGCGAGAACGGCGTCCGAGGCATTAATTCCGTCGACACACATGCGGTAAAGGGCGCCATAATGTTTGCTGTCGTTGTATTTGCCCGCCGTTTTGAAATCCTGCGGCATAATGAAATCGATCTTCGGTTGCAGACGGCAAATTGCTTCGGACAGATGGCGATTCCATTGCCGTTCCACCTGGGTAAACAACGACGCCGCAAAATAGACTCGCATGTATTGCCCCGCCTCCGGATAAACGGATCATTCGAAAACAACCACCGCCTCTTCGGCATATAGGTTGTCCCCTTCCTTGTACGGCCGTGTTTTGCCGTCCTCGATAACGATGATTTCGGTGATGCCTATCTTGTTTTCATCCGCGTATTCGATAAAGTCGGTGATGGAAAACAGGTGGATATTGGGCGTTTCATACCATTTATGTGGAAGCCAGTCGGTTACTGGCATTCTACCTCGGACGGCGAAGTCGAGACGCACCCGCCAGTAGCCGAAATTCGGGAAAGTGACTATCCCGTGCGACCCGACCCGAAGCATTTCCTCGAGAATTATGTTCGGACGCATCAAGGTTTGCAGCGTTTCTTCCAGAATAACATAATCAAAACATTTGTCGGGAAAACCCTTCAAGCCCAGGTCGAGGTTCGTTTGGATGACCGGTATCCCTTTGTCGACGCAAGCAGATACCTGGTCCGCGTCTATCTCGATTCCCTGCACCCGAGAGTGCTTCTTTTGGGCCAACTGCAGCAGAAGATCGCCCTCGCCGCATCCCAGGTCGAGAATGGAGGAACGGTCCGGCACCATGTCCGTGATAACCTGGTCCTGCCAACGGCCTTCCGAATCGGCACGTGGGGCGGAAGTACCTACGTAGCGAAGGAGACTACTGCCTTCCCGCACCAACGCACCCAGCAACGCCGGATCCGCTTTTTCGCCCAAAAGGCGTAAAAGCGTGTTCAACTCCCCTTTATTTATGGATGAACCGAATTTGTTTTGTTTTGCCATCAAAGTGTTCCTGCTACCGTTCCCGGCCGATATTAAAAAATTAGCCAGAAAAGTATACCTATATTTTTTCCCGGAAGCAAGCCGTTTGCAGCGTAAGTAAATTATAGTATTTCCGAAAAGGCCATAATGACGCGGCCGCTATATACTACCTCTTATTGTGTCTTTCAAGTTGGCGTAAATAAAAAGAACGGATAGAGTTAAGGATTCCTGTAACTAAACGATGGAATCTTTTTCTATAAAGGTGGCTCAGATGGCGATACGCCGTTTACTCTTCTCGGTTATAGTATTATGCTTCGGGAGCCATCACGGATCCGCCGCGCTCGACAACAGTGATACAATCCAAGACGATAAGGACGAAGACATAGTCCATGCGTTCCAATTGATCGAGTATCAATACGACAATACCTCCGACCGCATTATCAAAATGCTTGATTTGCCTTCGAACGTGCCCACCGACAGGAAAAAGCTTTGGCAGGATATCATACAAGCCAAGGTGAAATATATGGCGGACGACTATGTCGGTTCGATTGAATCATTTAAGAGGATCCTAACTTCGTATGAACCCGCGTTTCTCGGCCGTTTGGTTGAATCCTTTTTATTGCGCCAGTTGGCGATCGCGGCGAAAGAGACGGGCGACCCCGTGTTTGCCGCGACACTTTTGAACGAAGTGATCGACAAGAATTCCGGCAGTGACAATTCGTTTATTATGGAACAGGTGGCGCGGGCGATGGTGGGAATCGCCGCAATCTATGCGGACGAAGGTTCCTTTGCCGACGCACTCGAAATCCTCGATGTCGTTGTCGATATCTATGAGGGACGGAGCGAGGCGTTGTTGATGGAAGTCGTCGTGACTGCCTGCATTGCGCGAATATCATGCTATATGGCTCTCGGCGAGTATGAAAACGCCATCGAAAGCAGTGACATCTTCCTGGCAGAATACTGGGATGAAGAATACGAAGAATATGAGCCGGGCGGCTTCCTGGTCGGCATGGTGGCCGAAGTCAAGCGGAAGAAGGCCCAGGCTTGTTTTCACTTGGATTCCTTGGAGGACGCCATCGATTTGTTCGATGAAGTGGTGTCTGCCTACGAAAACACTCAGGAGCGCACTCAACTGAAAGTTGCATTGCTGTCGAAGATGGACAAGGCGGAATGCCTTATCGACATGGGCTACCCCGATTTGGGCGTCGGTTTGCTCATGGAGATTGTCGACCGCGAGAAAAACAACGCCAGGCTTGAAATCCAGATTACCGTTGCCGACGCCCTTTTGTCGTAGGGAAGGTTTTTTGCCTCGATGGGATTGACCGCCAAGGCTGTCGGGACATTTACCATGGTGGCTGATTTGTACGGCAAAACGGAGGACACAGATCTTGTATATCGCGTCGCAATGGCCGGGCTGGAAAAGGGAATGGCCTTTTATGAGATGAAAGACAGCGAATCGGCGATAAACGCTTTTAATACCGTTGTCGGTTCGCTCGACAAAGTGTCAGGCAAGTATATTCAAGGCGAACTGGTCAGCGCCTGCCTCAACAAAGCCAATATTTATTATCAAGTGGGCTTTTATGACTCCGCCTTCAAGGAATACTCGTCCCTGATCGAACGTTACGGCAAATGCGACGATCCCCTCATACTTCGATGTATCGCCGTTGCGCGCAGCAACGCCGGAAGGATACTGGCAAATGAAAAAAACCTGGACGGCGCGATGCTCCTGTATGCGAAGAACCTTGAGCACCTGAAGGGGATCGATGTGGAAGAACTCATGGCCTACGAGGCCATGGCGATGCTGGATCTCGCGGAGGTGCTTTTTGCCAAGGGGCAGCGCAGCGACGCATTGGGGATATTGGATTCCTTGACGGACAAGTTCAAATACCACGAGGACTTTTTCATCATGCAGCAGGTCGCAAAATCATACATCTACAAGGGCGATTATTACGAGGATGTCGCAAACACAAACGTGGCGCTCAACGAATACGACGCGCTGATAACGAGGTTTTCCGGTGCCAAGGAAATGGAATTGGTAGAGTATCTGGCCCTGGCCATGATTCGCAAGGCGGCAGTCTTTATCCGCAGCAACCAAAAAGCACTGGCAGTAAAAACATACCGGGATTTCCTAAAGGTGTACGACAATTCCGACAATCCCAAAATTCGTGACTGGGTCACAATCAGCAAAAAGGACATAGCCTATCTGACGTCCGGGAATTGAATGTTTTTATGCGGTGTGATGCCGGTGTCGATTGTCTCTTTCCCGGCAATAAAAAAGCCGTAACTCCGA
>DAIOFH010000002.1:0-59616 GCA_036745875.1 Planctomycetota bacterium
CGACCTCCGGTTTAGGAAACCGGCGCTCTATCCAACTGAGCTACGGGCGCATATGTTTTTTGAAATAAATAACCCGGATGGCCGGGAACGAAAATATTACTCAATACCGGGATTATTTTCAAATAATTATTTAGGAAAACAGGACATTAATATTTGACGTAAACAACCTCACCGCTATCGCCATCAGGATGATGCCGAAAAATTTCCGCATGACATAGACGCCGCCGTAACCGACGAGGCGCTGCACAGAGTCCAGATAGCGCAACACCGCATAGACGACAAGCATGTTCAGGAAAATCGCGATGATCAGTTCCAGCGCGCCGAACTCCGCACGCATAGACAATAGGGCGGTGAAGGTGCCCGGACCGGCTATCAAGGGGAACACCACCGGGACCAAAGTGATGGAATTGCCCGGAAGGTCCTCCGTCTTGAATATTTCGATCCCGAATATCATTTCCACAGAGATGATGAATATAACCAGGGATCCCGCAACGGCAAACGAGGATACATCAACATTGAACAGGTCAAGGATGATGCGCCCGATAAACAGGAACCCGGTCAATATGCAGAATGAATACAATGCCGCCTTGAACGGATCGACGCTGCGATCCTTGCGTTTGAAGTTGAGAAATACAGGCACCGACCCGATGACGTCCACCAGGGCGAAAAGCACCACCGATGCACTGATTATTTGCATACCGTCCAAATGAAAACCCATGCCTGTGCTCCTGAATGGCCGATCACATAGATTCTCTGTTGTCAAGCTCCGGAAGACCCCGCGCGTCAAGATGCCTTATTTACGCAGCCTCACCATGAGAAGCGCGGCGTCCGCAGGACTCACGCCGGAAATGCGCATGGCCTGGTCCAGGTTTTCCGGGCGGAAACGGTTCAGTTTTTCCGTCGCTTCGCGGCTCAGGCCTCCGACGCCGCTGTAATCGAAATCCGGCGGCAGGCGCAGGCCGCGGCTTTTCTCAAGCGCCCGTATCTGGGAAAGGCTGCGCGCGATATAGCCTTCGTATTTGGCCTCGATCGCCAACTGTTCGGCCGCCCGCTCGGACAGGCCGAGGAGCTTGGGTTGCAGTTCCGCCGCCTTGATCCAGTCGTTTTCCGGGCGCTTGAGAAAATGCGCCAGGTTTGTCCCCGATTGGTCAAAGGTGTTTTCAAGCACTTCCCGTCCGGCGGAAATCTCCTCATTCAACGCTTCCACGCGGGATAGGCGGTCCTCGCCCACAAGGCCGATTTCAGCCGCCTTCGGGGTCAGGCGCAGGTCGGCGTTGTCCTGGCGGTTCAACAGGCGGAACTCCGAACGGCTGGTAAACAGCCGGTACGGTTCTTCCGTGCCGCGCGTCGTCAGGTCGTCGACAAGCACGCCGATGTAGGCTTCGTGCCTGCCGAGGGTGAATCCCGGCCTTCCGAGCGCGGAAAGGGCGGCGTTTACCCCGGCGAGCAAACCCTGTGCAGCGGCCTCCTCGTATCCCGAGGTGCCGTTGACCTGTCCGGCGGTGAACAGGCCGCCAACCGGTTTTGTTTCCAGCGTCGACCTGAGTTGTGTCGGCCTGACCGCGTCGTATTCTACAGCGTAGCCATAGCGAACCACCCTGGCATCCTCGAGTCCGACGACGGAGTTGATCATCTCTTCCTGCGCCTTCGGCGGGATGGAGGTGGAGAAGCCGTTCAGGTATGTTTCAAACGAATCCCGCCCTTCGGGCTCGATAAAGAGGTGATGCACGCGTTTTTCGGGAAAACGCGCAACCTTCGTTTCTATGTTTGGACAATAGCGCGGCGGCAGGCCTTCGATCGCGCCGGTTATGGCGGGAGCCTGGTCAAGAATGGCTTCCACCACCTTGAAGGTGTTTTCGTTGGTCCAGCCGACATGGCAGGGGAGCTGGTCGTCAGTGACTTTTTCAGTGAGGAAGCTGAAGGGCTGAGGTTTTTTGTCTCCGGATTCTTTGCGCAGCTTGGAAAAATCGATGGTCCTGGAGTCAATCCGGGGACAGGTGTCCGTACGCAGGCGGAACAGTTCAAGCCCGAGCCCGCGAAGCGAATCCGACAGGTAGGGGGCTGACGGTTCGCCGTTTCTGCCTCCGTCCCAGGCGGTCATTCCCAGGTGCAGGCGTGCCTTGGCGAAGGTTCCGCAGCAGACTACGACGGCGCGGCAGGAAATGAATTCGCCGAAAAAGGTCTCCACTCCGACGACTTTGGAGTTTTCTGTGACGATGCGCACCGCCTGGTCCTGGCGGATATGGAGGTTGGGGACTTTCTCGAGATAACGTTTGACCCAGGCCTGGTAGCGCCAGCGGTCGATTTGGGCGCGCGGGCTGCGGACGGCCGGGCCTTTGCTGGAATTGAGTATGCGGAACTGGACGGCGTTTTCGTCCGCCGCCAGGCCCATCATGCCGCCTAGGGCGTCGATTTCGCGCACCAGCTGTCCCTTGGCGACGCCACCGATGGCGGGGTTGCAGGAAACATGTCCGATCTTGTCCGGGTTCATGACGACCATGACCGTGTCTGCGCCGACCCGCGCGGAGGCGAGGGCGGCTTCGCAACCGGCATGGCCGCCGCCGATGATGACCACATCTGTGTGCATTGCTGTCTAGCGTTCCTTTGCCAAAAACTTCGGAAGCACTGCGGAAGATTTCTTTCGTTCCCAGGTATCGGGGTCGACATCCAGGCAGAGGCCGTTGTATTCGTAACCCGCCTTGCCGCCTTCGGTGAAGAACCTGCATTTCGCCTCGAAGGACGCGGGTTGGTAGCCGCCGTCCATATTTGGCATGTCGCGGTACAGCATTTCCTTTTCAAGCCAGGAAAGTTGGTCGCCTTCAAAATGCATGTCCACCACCACGCTTGCCATGGCTTCGGCCGGCGCGGCGGTTACGCCGCAGGAGACGAAACGCATGAAGCCGGTCACCTGTCCCGTACTTTTTCTTTTGGCCGCTTCGTAACGGAACAATGAAACGGTGCTGTAGTCCTTTCTTACTTCCCCGCGTTTTTTGTCCTTGCCGACGGCGTAGATTTTTTCGTTCGCGACGACATGGAGGTCGAACATGATTTTCGTCTCTGAGTTCATGACGTTCGAGAAGGTCATCTGGTCCGAATACACCCCTTCGAGCGCGCCGTTATCGAGCGTGTAGGACAATTCGTCCGTGTAGAGGTTTTTTCCCGCGATTGTCGAACGGATGAACAGCGCGATTTTTTCCATTTCAGGCCTTTTCCCGTATGCGTTTTATACCGGAACTCGCCACCAGGAAGCCGAGGGCGAGAAGCAACATGGCGAACACCAGGGGCAAAAAGTCGACCTCCCAGGCGAACGCGGCATCGGTTATCTTACCGACAATCTGGAAAATAGCCAATACCAGGGCGGTAAAGGTTATCGCCAGCATCACGACTGCGGGGGCGTAGAGCATCCAGCCGGTGCGGTTGGTTTTCTTGAGGAAGACTGCGCAGGCGATAAGGGCGAGGGCGGCCAGGAGATGGTTGGCGGAGCCGAACAAGGGCCAGATATTCTTGTAACCGCGCAGCGCAAGCAGGTATCCCATGAGCAGGGTGAGAAAAGTCGCGACATAGCGGTTGGCGAGGACCCCGCCGGCTGGCCCGATATGGCTGCCGTCCGCGCGGGTGAATATTTCCTGGAAGGCCAGTCGGCCGACTCGGGCGACCGAATCAAGGGAGGTTAGGGCGAACGCCGAGACTGCCAGGGTGATAAGAGTGTATGACGTGTCGTGGGGAAGTCCGAGGTTGTCGAGGAAGCCGGACAAGGCATTGGCGAAGATCATTGGCGGGGACCCTTCCGGCATGACGCCGCCGACAGCCAGCGCGCCCACTGCGATGAGTGCCATGACGCCGAGGAGGCACTCCAGCAGCATGCCGCCGAAGGAGATCGGGAGGATATCCCGCTCGTTGTCGATTTGCTTTGACGACGTTCCTGAAGATACAAGACTGTGGAAGCCGGACACCGCGCCGCAGGCGACGGTCACGAAAAGGATTGGGAAGAGGTAGTTCCCCTTGACTTCGAAGGAAGTGAATGCGGCGAGGTTCATCTCCGGGTTCGCGGAGATGATGCCGACGAACGCCGCCAATATCATCAGGACCAGGAGAAACGAGTTGAGATAGTCGCGCGGCTGCAAAAGCGCCCATACAGGGGTCACGGAGGCGACGAAAATGTAAATAAAGACAAAGTACAGCCAGGTGGTCCGGTCGGAAAAAATGGGAAAATGCAGGCCAAGACTGATGCAGGCTACAAGGAGGACGATGGCGACGACGGCGCTTGTCCAGCCGTTTGGTTTGAAACGATTGAGGAATGCGCCCAAAAGTACGGCAGCCACGATAAACAGGATCGAGGTGGAAGCGACTGCGGCGTTCGCGGCGACCTGGCCGCCAGCCTGATCATAGCCGTTGAAGGTGACGGAGACGATGTCGGCGAAGGCGGCGACGACCAGGATGGAAAAAAGCCAGGTGAAAACCAGGAAAAGGGTTTTGCCCGTTTTGCCGACATACAGTTCTATCAGATAGCCTATAGTCTTTCCCTTGTTTTTCACAGACGCGTAAAGGGCAGCGAAGTCGTGGACGGCGCCGAAAAATATCCCCCCGACGAGAATCCACAGGAGCACGGGCAGCCAGCCGAACATGGCGGCGATGATCGGGCCGTTGATTGGCCCCGCGCCGGCGATGGATGCGAACTGGTGGCCGAAGACAACGCCGCGTTTTGCCGGTACATAGTCGACGCCGTCCCTTTGCGTATGGGCGGGAGTGGGGGTGTCCGGGTCGATGCCCCATTTACGCGCCAGCCAGCGTCCGTATATAATGTAGGCAAGTCCCAGTATTATGGTGGCGATGACAAGGATGGCGGAGCCGTTCATGGTTTAGCGTCCTTCCTGACAGCGAACGCGGCAATGGATCCGGGTAGAAGCCATGGCGTTTGATAAGTACCATACAAGGTGAAAAGTATAGGAAAAATCCGTCCGCAGCAAAGCGATATTTCTCGAAACGCAACAACCAGGAGAACTGAAATGGCAAAGCGCCGACTCTTTACTGATGAAATATCACATCTTACGGATCAGGGGTGCCGGGCGGAGAATTGGGAAAAGATTTGGGTGGCTGAAGATTTCAGCCCCGGAATGTCGTTCCAGAACGTCACATTTTCGGGCGAAATAGAATTGGGCATCTTCAACAGCCTTGCCTCGGGTCCGGACGGCATCCCCCGGCCGACGGGAATCTTCAACAGCCGGCTCCATAACGCGCGGATCGAAGACAACTGCCATATAAACAAAACTGATATCGTCAACACCGATGTCGGCCACGACACCCTCCTGAACCGGGTCGGCATAATTTCATGCAACGGGGAAACGGCATACGGCAACCTCGTGAACGTCAATGTGCTCACGGAGCACGGCGGCCGTTCGGTGCCGTTGTGGCGGCACCTGTCGGCGCAGGCGGCGCATCTGCTCTGTCATTTCAGGGGAATGCCAGCCGCCAAGGCGATAAAGAAAATCATCCTCAAGGATGTAGTGGGGTTCAGGGGCGAGCGCTCCATGATCGGCCCGAACTGCCGCATCGAGCGCTGTACGGAACTGAAAAACGTCCGGGTGGAGGAAGGCGCGGCCATCGACGGCGCGGCGAGCCTGGTGGAATGCTACGTCGCCAGCGACAGAAAGGCCCCGGCCTTTATCGGAGAAGGCGTGGCGGCGGAGCGTTGCGTTTTCCAGAAAGCGTCGGATACGGCCGGCGGGGTGCGCCTGTTCAATTGCCTTGTCGGCGAGGGTACGAAATTGGAACGCGGCTTTTCCGCCGAGCATTCGCTGTTTTTCGCCAACTCGGCCTTTTGCCAGGGCGAGGCGGTTTCCGTGTTGGCCGGGCCGTTCACTGTGTCACATCACAAGGCTACCCTGGCTCTGACCTGTCAGTGCTCGTTCACCAACTTCGGCAGCGCCGCCAACGCCAGCAACCACCATTTCAAGTTTGGCCCGTTGCACGGAGGTTTTCTCGGGCGCGGGGCGCGGATCGGGTCCGGGTCGTACCTGTTTTGGCCCGCCGACATCGGCGCGTTCTCGACAGTGACCGGACGCAACAACAACAACCTCGACACCCGCGACTTCCCCTTCTCCCTCGTCGTCGGCGAGATCAGGCGGACCGTTCTCGTGCCGGCGGTGAACGTTTTCGGTACCGGGACGTTCCGCGACGAGCGGAAGTGGCTTGAGCGGGATGTGCGCAAAAACATCGAAGAGCCTCTGGACATGTATCATTCGCCGCTTTTTTCGCCCTATATCCTGCAGGCGATGGACAAGGCGATTGCCCTGCTGGAAGCAGGGGTTCAGTCAAAGGACGACCTCGAGGTCGGCGGAGCGATCATCCCGGAGCCGCGCTTCGAACCGGCCTTGAAGCTGTACCGGACGGCATTCTTTTTCCATCTCGGCCGCAGGCTGATGGAACGCGTGCATCACGGCCACCCGACGCAGCCGGTCAGCCTCAAGAAAATCGTGTCGGCGCTTTCCGAGACGGAAGATGCGGACGGAGGCAATTCCGGTGAATGGCGCGACTGGGGCGGCCTGCTCGTTTCCGGAGGGGCGGCGGCCAGGTTCATTACCGAACTCGAGGGCGGCGAGTATGGGGATTCCGATGCCCTGCGGGCGGCTTTCAAAAACCTTCACGACAGCTTCGCCGCCGCCGAGTGGCGCTGGCTGGCCTGGCGCTGGCGCAAGGAAAACGGCAAGCCTGACCAAAAGAAGGCGCGTGAACTCCTGGAAAAATGGAAAGACTGCGTCCTTTACCGGCGGGCGCAGCTTCTGCGCGACGCGATCAAGGAATTTTCGGTGGAGAAGCGGATCAGCTTCGGCATCGAACACGACCGGGACGCGGACTTTCACCAGGCCAGGGGTGACCTGGAATCGCACCCGCTTTTCCGGGAGATAGAGGAGGAGAAGGAACTGCTCCTTTCCATGATAGACTCAATTCACGGGATGTAAAATATGGGTGCAGCGTTTACCATTACGACAGCCTACGACGACCTCGACGCCATTAGGGCGTTGTTCACGGAATATGCGGCAATGCTTGACGTCGATCTTTCCTTCCAGAACTACGACGAGGAGTTCGCCGGCCTTCCGGGGAAATACTCTCCGCCGGACGGCGGTTTGTTTATCGCCAAATGGAGCGGGGAGGCGGCGGGCTGCGCTGCCCTGCGACGCTTCGACGAATCGCGGTGCGAATTGAAAAGGACCTATGTCAGGCCGGCGTTTCGCGGTTTCGGTCTGGGGAGGATGCTCGTCGACAAGGCGATTTCAACCGCCAGGGAAATCGGGTATGCGGCGATGGTTCTCGATACGAAAGATACGCTCGAGCATGCGATCGGCCTGTACAAAACGCTGGGATTTGCCGCAATTCATCCATATTACCATAATCCATTTCCAAATGTGGTGTACATGCAGCTTGATTTGACATGAAATTATATTGCTATTTCAACGATATTTGATAAATATGTATACAGTGTATAAGACTCTTTTTTGCCGGCCGGCAAGGAAGAGTTTTTCTTTTAGGGATTCCCAGGAAGGAACAGCGTCATGACCGCACCTCGCGTACGATTCGCCCCCAGCCCCACTGGAAACGTCCATATCGGCAATATCCGCGCCGCCATTTTCAATTGGCTTTTCGCCAGGCACAACAATGGCTCGTTTCTCCTGAGAATCGAGGATACGGATCTCGAGCGTTCGACGCCGGAAGCCATCAAGACCCTTCTCGAAGCCATGGACTGGCTCGGCCTGACCTATGACGAAGAGCCGATGTACCAGTCGAAACAAAGCGCGCGTCATCTCGCCGTCGTGGACGAGTTGATTGCCAAGGGCTACGCCAGTAAAGTCCCGGACGGTCCCGTGATCCTGCACCTCGACGGGCCGCTCCTTGACCCGTCGTTCGTCACCGAACCGCGGGAGCAGGTCGAAGTCGACGTGTCAAAGGGCGAACTCATGGTCACGGCGAGGGGCGTCGATTACGTCACCCACGGTTCGGACGGCAAGGAATACCACAACCCGATCAGCCGCGACGCCATGCCGGAATTGGCCGTCCTTATGGCCGACGGCGGCAGCCGGCCAGGCGACGAACTGCTTGGTTCGGGCGAGGGAAAGGCCGAGGAAAAGCTCGGCGGCAAACCGGCGAAATTGCAGTTCAAGCGGCGCTATGTTTTTTACAACGACCTTATCCTCGGCAGGCTGGAAAAGCCCCTCGATTCCATCCGCGACCTGGTTATCGTCAGGTCGGACGGCAGCCCGGTTTTCCATCTCGCCAACGTCATCGACGACATCGACCAGAAGGTGACCCACATCCTGCGCGGCAACGACCATGTGGAAAACACCTACCGCCACCAGTTCATCTTTCGTGCCGTCGGCTCGCAGCCGCCGCAATACGGCCATTTCCCCATGATCGTCAACGCCAAGGGCAAACCCTATTCCAAAAGGGACGGCGACGCCTATGTCGGCGATTTCAGGGAGAAGGGCTACCTCGCGGACTGCCTTTTCAACTTCCTCGCCTTGTGCGGGTGGAGCAGGGAGGACAATGTCGAGATAATGACCCGCGAAGAAATGATCAGGCATTTCTCCCTCGACCGCGTCTCGGCCTCCGCCGCCCAGCTGAACCTGGAAAAACTCGCTTGGATGAACGGCCAATACCTGATGCATATGCCAATACCCGAACTTCTCGTCCTGGTGAAGGAGGAGCTTGCCAAATCGGGGATCAATGCGGGAAGCCTCGATTCCGACTGGCTCCAGAAGTTGGCGGCCCTCGAGCAGGAGCGCCTGAAAACCGTCAAGGACTTTGTCGCCAACACCCGCTACTTTTTCACCGATTCGGTGGAGCTTGATCCCAAGGCGGTGGAAAAGGTCCTGGCCAAGAAGGATGGCGCGGGTTTCAAGGTTTTGGAAGGATTGCGGCAAACCCTCTCCGGCGTGACCGAATGGAGCGTTCCGGTCCTGGAGAAAGCCGGGCTTGATTACGGCGAAGCGGCCGGCGTCAAGATGGGCGATGTCGCCCAGCCTCTCCGGGTCGCGGTCACGGGCGGTACGGTCAGCCGCGGCATCTGGGACACCATCGAATTGCTTGGCCGCGAGAGGACGATGAACCGCATCGCGGCTGCGTTGGCTCTCGCCAATTAGCGCGTTTTCGGAAATGATAGGCCCTTACTGCGTTTTCCGGCACAACTATGCCAAGCCAAAACGCGCAAAAGGAAGGGCCAACCTTTTCAGAAAACGCTATAACAGGAGTAACTGGGGCTATATTATGGCGGGTAAACCGCGCATACTTGTCATCACCGGCACGGGCAAGGGCAAGACCACCGCAGCCCTCGGGATAATTTTGCGCAGCCTCGCCGCGGGAAAAAAAGTCCTGCTCACCCGCTTTTGCAAGGCCGCGCCCAGCGGGGAGGTGGAAATATTCTCAAAAATGGACGGGATAACCATGCTTTCCGGCGATTGCGGCAGAACGCCACAGCCGGAACACCCGGACTTCCCCCGTCATCTCCGTTGTGCCAGGGACCTGTTTGAAAAAACGTTGGCTGCGGAAACGGAGTACGACTTGATCGTTCTTGACGAGATCTGCGGCGTGACGGCGCGCAACATGATTGCCGAAGACGAGGTTGTGGCGTTTCTGGAGGGATTGCGACCCGGCCAGGCGGCGGTCCTCACCGGACGCGGCGCCGGCGAAAAACTTGTCCGTCTTGCCGACACGGTCAGCGAAATTCACCCCGTCAAGCATGCCATGGATCAGGGAATAATGGCTCAGGAAGGGATAGAGTACTGAAGGTCTTCCGCCGCGAAAGCGCGGACCAGGCGCTCCTTCCTGTTATACCGCCATTGATTGAACCGCCCCTCCTCCTCGCCGATGATGGTCTGGGCGACGGCCAGTTGTTCCGTCTGGCGCAACTCCGCGCTGTCGGAGCAGAGATTATCCACGTTTAGAAGCTTCACCCCCGGCAGGTCGAGCACGTCTTCCTCGATATCCCTCGGGACCGCCAGATCGACAAAAAGTCCGGGATATTTGCCAAGCTCCATAAGTTTGTCCAGGGCGATCGTGCAGTGCGGGCTTGAGGTCGCGCTCACAATAAGCGCCTGCTCCGGCATCACCGAATAGCGGTCGTCATAAGGAACCGTGTGGCAACCTGATACGAACTGGTGTTTGCCCGGTTTGTGCGTTCGCATGGTCACGAGGACCTTTGCGCCGCGTTCGAGCAACTTTGCCGCCGCCAGGCGGCCGGTGACGCCGTTCCCTATGACCAGGGCGTTTTTCCCCGCTAGGCCTTCCAGGATGCGTTCGGCGCGGTTGATCGCTTCCAGCGCCACCGAGTTGCCGGGATGGGCGAAGCGGATTTCGGTCTTGATGCGTTTTCCCGCCGTCACGGCGGAACGGAACAGGGATTCCAGGATGGGGTTGACCGTGCCTGCCGTGCGCGCCGTCTCCACGGCCGAGCGCACCTGGGTGACGATCTGGTCGTCGCCGAGCACGCTGGATACGATGCCGCCGGAGACCTCCATCAGGTGGCGGACCGCGTCCTGCTCTTTGCGCAGGCGAAAGTAGCGGCGGTTTATTTCAGTCGCGGTACCGGCAACTCTGCACAATATCGCTATCGGGTCCGCGTCGGCGCCGCTGTCGTGGGTCGCATACAGTTCCGTGCGGTTGCAGGTCGACAAGAGAACACAGCCGCCGATCCCCGAATCGACGATCAGGGACGGCAACAGCGCTGCGATCCGCGCCTCCGTAAACGAGAAATTCTCCCGCACCGCCACTGAAGCCGTGGTATGGTCGATTCCTGCCATAACTATATGCATAAAGGAAATTTCCTTCACTTTTCCGGGTCGTCCCGCTCCGCCGCATTCCGGAGCCAGGTTGCGACCTGCTCCAGACCGTCGAGCAGTCCCGGCGTCGGCCTGGACAACACCGCCTCATCTATAGTATATACATTTCCCATACGAAACGCTTTAATTGTCTGGTAAAGGTCGCGGGATTTGACAATGGAGAAATCGACCCGGTTCATGGCGCCGTGCTGGCTGATGAAAATGTCGATGTCCCGCGCTTTCCCGAGGAGCCGCTCCGGTCCGTAGTCGGCGATGACGACGCCTGGCGAGGCAGGTTCCGCATCCGCAGCGATATTTCGCCCTCCGGCAGTTTCGACCAGCCAGACGGGTATGGAGTCGGGGGTGAAGGTTTTTATCTCGCGATGCATCGATTCGATGAAAACGTTCGGATGAAATGAGAGATGCGCCGCCGCGCTTTTGATTTCCTCGACTCGGCTGTCGAATGCGGCGATCATTTCTTCGGCCTGTTGTTGCTTCCCGACCAGCCGGGCAAGCGTCAGCCAATATTCGTACAGGCCCGACGCCGATGTCACCTGCAAGGGAATAACCCGCACCCCCGCTTTTTCCATCGCTTCTTTCCAGTGGCGGGCCGAGGCGATATGCTGCTGCCGCACGAGAATCAGGTCCGGCGCGGCGGCGAGAAATTTTTCAATATCGTCACGCACCGAATACGCAGGCGCCTGCCAGCCGAGCGTTTCGGGACCGGCGTATGTTTCCTGCCGGGACACGCCAATGAGGTTGTCCCTCGCTCCAAGACGCAAAAGCACCTCCGTATGCGCCGCATAGAGGCTTATGATGCGCGGCCCGGCACTCGAGTCCGCCGCGCCCGCGAGGGCGCAGCAGAACAGGAACAGAATGCCGGGCAGCACACGACATGACCTTGATGGAAAACCCGGGAAAGGCATAACAGTTTAATCCGCTTCGGCGGCGGCGTCATCCTGGGCTTTTTGCGCCGTGACCTTGGACTCGAGGGCTCTCAGGTGTTCGACGTAAATTTCCGCCCATTCGTTCAGCGAACCAAGGCCGACGAGATAGGGTTCGACCGTGAAGCCTTGTTCCTGGAAGATGCTGGACCAGCTGTCTTCTTCGTCGCCCGCCATGTCGTTCTTGGCGTGGTCGCCCGCGACCACCATCAGCGGAGCGAGGAAAATGTTTTTCGGGGAGTTGGCTTTCGCTTTCATCGCTTCGGCGATCTCCTCGGCAAAGGGTTCGGCTTCCACTGTGCCGATGTAGATGTGTTCGCCGTATTTTTTGCGCAGAATCGTTTCCAGTTTGGCAAACACTTCCTGGTTCAGGTGTTCGTTGCCATGCCCCACAAAGACAAGCGAAGAACTCGTTTCCCAAGCCTTGCGGGCGATGGGGCCGAGCGCGACGGCGGCGCGTTCAAGATACTTTTCCTGGCCGTCCTCAAGGCCGAGGGCGGGTTCGCCGACGCCGATCCAGGGGAAGGGGTGCAGGGTCGGTTTCATGGTCTTGTAGCCGGACAGCGCTTTCACCAGGTTGGCCAGGTCGGTGTATTCTTCACCGTCGGTGACGTGGAGCGATTGCACCAGGACGAGCCGCGCGCCGCCTTCCTGGATGTTGGCGAGGGTGGTGAGGACGTTGGCGATGGAGTACATTTCCGCCGGCACGTCCGGGTTTTCGCGCTTGAATTCCGCGTCGCCCGTCCGCTCGTGCCAGATGTGGCGGATGATGTTGGAGGTGAAGGCGAGATGGACGTCATAGCCGGGGAAGGCTTTCTTCACCATTTCCTCTATGTTCAGGAGGGCTTCCAGCGCCTCGGGCTGGCTGGTGCCGAAGGCGGCCAGCACGATGGCGGGCTTGCGCTCGGGGCGGTCGTAGGCGTGGGTCATTCCGGTAAGAGTCATGGCGCATAGGATAACTGCACAGCCCAAACAACGCAAAAGTTTTCGGGACATCGATAATCTCCTGTCACTCACCCAATAAAAAAGCGGCTTTGCCCGACAGAGGACAAAGCCGCAATACCGTTTTCATTGCGTCCGACTCGATTCGTAGATTGTTTTTCCGGTTGCCGTCCAATCACCGGGACGTGAGTATGTTCATCGGCCGGAAATACGAAAGGCAGGTCTTCTGGCTTCCGGATCGTCACCATTTTTTCGCCTTCCCACCAGTATGTCGGCAGTGGCTGGCATGAATCGCCTTGAAAAAACGGTTCCCCGGTTACAGCGGCGGTTTCCGCGGCGGATTTTCACCGCCTTCCCTATTAAGCTTGTCGCCAAGCGCCTATCGAAGATACTAATTAGCGCATAAAGGGGGCGAAGTCAACCATCTTTTTCAGTGCAGCCGAAACGAGACGGTCAGGCCGCCGCTGAACTCATCGTCACGGACCGACGCTTCGGCATCATAGACCTGCGAGAGAATATCGGCGGTGAACACTTCCCGCATCGGCCCGGCGGCGGCGACCACGCCTTCCTTGAGGAATATGCATTCGTCCGCAAACATCCCCGCCAGGTGCAGGTCATGGCTGACCGTGATCACAGTTCTGCCGCCCTGCGCCAGATCGCGCGCCAGCGCCATCACGGACAACGCCTGGTTGACGTCAAGCCCGGCGGTCGGTTC
The DNA here is from genome assembly GCA_036745875.1 of Planctomycetota bacterium. Classification (GTDB taxonomy): domain Bacteria; phylum Planctomycetota; class SZUA-567; order SZUA-567; family SZUA-567; genus DAIOFH01. Next base: position 13,410 of record DAIOFH010000002.1, read on the forward strand.
GTCCAGCAAAAGTATCTGCGTCTCTTGCGCCAGTGCGCGTGCGACGATGGCGCGTCGCCGCTCGCCGCCGGAAAGGGTGGTGACTGCCTGTCCCGCCTGGCTGGCAAGGTGCACCCTGGCGATCATTTCGTCGACGACGCTCCAGTCCTTTTCCGTCAGTACGCCCCAGCGGCCGATATGCGGCCGCCGTCCCATGGCGACGGTTTCGCGGATGGTAAAGGGGAAGTTCATGCCGCCGTCCTGCGGTGCGAGGCTGACGAGGCGTGACAATTCGTCCACACCGTACCTGTCGACGCTTTTTCCCATTATTTCCATTTTGCCTAGGGCGGGTTTTTTCAGCCTGGCGACGAGGTCGAGGAAGGTGCTTTTCCCCGCGCCGTTCGGCCCCGCCAGCACGTAATGCCTGCCGGGCATGAACGTCAAGTCGAGTCCCGCCAGTATGCGCCGGGAGCCGTGGAAAAAACCGATTCCCTTCGCGGCGACGGCCGGGGTGTCATTACTCGTTGCCATAGGCAGTCATTTTCTTTTTGAACAGGACAAGAAATACCGGTCCGGCCAGGAGAGCCGTCAGGACGCCGACCGGAATTTCCCCCGGCAGCACGACGCGCACCAGGGTGTCCGCGGCGAGGAGAAGGAGCGCTCCCGCGAGCGCGGACAACGGAACAAGGGAGCGATGGTCGGGGCCCGTGCCCATGCGCACGAAATGCGGCACTATCAGGCCGACAAAGCCGATGACGCCGGCCACCGACACGGCCGCCGCCGCTGCCAGGGACGCAGCCGCCAGCAAAATAAGCCGCACGCGAGCCGTGTTGACGCCAAGGGTCTCCGCCGTCCGCACGCCCATGGTCATGATGTTGATGTCGACGGCATAGATGAGACAGGTCACTGCGGCTGGGACGAGAAAGACAAGGATCACACCGGCGTCAAGCCAGGTGCGGGCTTGAAAGCTGCCGAGAAGCCAGAAGACGATTGACCCTACCTGGTCGCCGGAAAGGTATTTGATGAAGGAAATGGCGGCGGAGAGGATGGCTGATATGATGACCCCGGCCAGTATCAGGTTGGTCGGCAGCAGGCGTCCGTCCCGTCCCCGCCCCAGCGTCACGACGGAGCCGAGGGTCAGGCATGCCGCGACAAAAGCTCCGGCGGTGATTGCCCATGGCGTTGACAAAAAGACCGCTTCCGGCAAGAGCATGCCGCCAAGGATCACCAGCGCAGCGCCGAAGGCGGCGCCGGAGGACACGCCGAGGGTATAGGGGTCGGCAAGCGGGTTCAGGAGCAGGCCCTGGAAGACCGCCCCGGACAGGCCTAGGGCAGCGCCGGAGAGGATGGCTGTCGCTATCCTCGGCAGCCGGACATCCAGGATGATCATGGCGCGGCTTTCGACGCTGGTGGAACCGGAAAGGATCGAGACGATTTCAGACAGGCTGAAGGTAATATAGCCGCTGGCGAGGGAGATGAGCGCCAGGCCCAGCACGGCGAGACAGGCGAGAAGTCCAATTATCCAGGGGGAGCCGCGTCGCGGCGCTGCCGGTTTACTATCGGGTTTGGCCATGCAGGAAAACTCTCCCCCAAAAAAAGCGGTTGCGTTTGTCGTCCGTCTACATTACAAAATCCTAATGATTATTCAAACAAGACATTTGGTCAAGCATTACGGTTCGACAACGGCGCTGAACGACCTTACCCTTGCCGTCAGGCGAGGATCGTTGTTCGCCTTTCTCGGCCCGAACGGCGCGGGGAAAAGCACCACCATCCGCATCCTCAACGGCCTTGCCTCCATGGACGGGGGAGAGGCGATGATCGACGGCATAGACGTCAGCCGCAACCCGCTTGCGGCAAAACGCCTGTGTGGCTTGGCGGCCCAACAGGTCAACCTGGACAACGACCTCACCCTGAGGGAAAACCTCGACTTCCACGGCCGGCTCTACGGCATGCCGCGTCAAGCGCGTAAAAGTCGCATCGCCCTGCTTCTCGAATATGTCCAACTCTCCGACCGCGCCGACAAGCTGGTCAAAACCTTGTCCGGCGGCATGAAACGGCGCGTCATGGCGATACGCGCGCTCCTGCACGAGCCCAAGCTTCTTTTTCTCGACGAGCCGACGGCTGGCCTGGACCCCGACATCCGCCGCCACTTGTGGGATCTCATACGAAACATCAACAACGACGGTGTGACCGTGTTCCTCACCACCCACTATATCGAGGAGGCGGAGTTCCTCGCGGACGAAGTGGCCTTTATCCATCAGGGACAACTGGTACGACAGGCCGCGCCCGATGCGGTAAAAGCCGATCTCGGGAAATGGGCTGTCGATTATCCCCATGAAAAAACCACGCAGTCGGCGTATTTTCCCTCCCGGGACGCGGCAGCGGCCTTTGCCGCGACGCAGTCCTCGACCTGCACCGTGCGCCCGGTCAATCTCGAAGACGCGTTTTTGTCCCTGACCGGAAGGCGGGTGTCGTGATGTCCGCTTTTTTCGCCGTCTACCTCAGAGAACTGCATATCCTCAAGCGTCGCCTGAAAAAACACCTCGCCGCCGCCGCCGTTTCCCCGCTTCTCTATATGCTTACCTTCGGCTATGCCCTCGGTTCGCAGCTGCGGGTGGACGGCGGGAGCTATCTCGAATTCCTCGTACCCGGCCTTATCGGCATGGCGAGCATGACCCAGGCGTTCGGCATTGCCAGCGAGATCAATATCGCCCGCTTCTACAGCTGCGTCTTTGAAGAGATACAGGCTTCCCCCGCCGGGCGTTTCGCCTATGTCCTTGGTGAGGTTTGCGCCGGGCTGACCCGCGTCCTGCTGTCGAGCCTGGTCGTCATCGTCCTTGCCGGGGCGTTCGGCATATGGCTGCATTGGGGTTTTTTCATGTGGCTTGGCGTTTTTTTGAACGGGTTTGTTTTCGCGTCGTTGGCGATCGCCCTGGCGATGCTGGTCAGGTCCCATGCCGACCAGAGCTTGTTGTCGAATTTCGTCATCACCCCGATGGCTTTCCTGGGTGGGACTTTTTTCCCGATGGACAAACTGCCCGAGTGGGCGCAGACCGTGCTGTCGATTTTACCTTTGACCCATGCCACCGGGATAATCCGCTCCGACTGTTTGGGAGTGCCGATTTCGCCGATGTCGTTCGCCGTACTCGCCGCCTTTGGCCTGGCGTGTTTTATTTTTGCGCTCTACGCTGTCGGCAGGGCGAAGGATTGAGGCATCTTCGGCTGTCGAAATCCAGATGCTTATTGAAAAACGCCTGAATTTTCCGTGATAATAAGTAGGGGATTTTTCATAGGGGAGAGTTGATACGCTGCGGAAGAAAAACATTTCCCTGGGCACACGCATCACACTTCTCATCGTTTGCGTCATTATATTGTTGAGCACGGCGTTTATTTATTTCAGTTACCGGAACTATATGCAAGCCGCCGACTCGCATTTCCAGGCGCGGGGGCGCAGCCTGGTCAGGTCGGCCAGGCATCTGGTGGAAACAGACCGCATCAAGTCATATCTCGAAACCGGCGTGCAGGACGGAGACTACGAGTGGACGCTCAATGCGCTGCGCATACTCGTTCAGGAAAACAACGCCCTTTACATATACGTGTTCGTCCCGGATGAAGATGGCCTTAATTTTGTCTTCGACAGCGGATCCGGGTCCGAATCAAGTCCAAGGCACTATACCCTGGGCGCGCACGAGGTATGGAATAAGGATTACGCATATCTGGCGAAAGACTATATGCAGGGCAAGGACATCCCGTCCATTATCCTGGATACGCCGTACGGCTGGGTATATGTCATATATGCGCCGCTTTTCGATTCTGAGGGCAAGTTCGTCGCCTACCTCGGCCCGATTTCCGGAATGACCCGGCGAACAGTGATCTGCTGGATTGACGCCTTCCCGAGGATTGTTTTGAGCAGCGTCGTTTTTCCTGAGCCGTTCCGCCCCTCAAGGGCAAGGCGTTCAGGCCCTTGCAGGGAAAAAAGGCGTTCGGGCGTTTCCACTTCCAAGACGATTTTGTCCGGAGGCACCGTCGTCTCCGGAAGCTCGATTGTGATATGTTCGTCCGGTCTCGCCGCCGCCTTGGCATCCCTATATGCGGCATGCGCTTTGTCCATGCGCTCCTCGCGCGCTGTCTGCTGTTTTGCCGCGTTCTTCTCCGCATAGCCCCGGCGCATATGGATGGCCGCGGTGGGGAAGCGGCTCCTGATCCGCGACTGTTCCCCCTGTTGCGCGCTGTGGGCGGCCTTGGTCTTGTCGGCGGCGAAGAGGCGCTTTTCCTGTTTCAGCTTCGCATTTGCCCTGACGACCTTGTGCTCAGCCGCTTCGCGTTCGAGTTGGGACTGTTTCAAGTAGAAGGAAAAGGGGCCGCCATACAATTTGAGTTTGCCTTTCCGCAATTCTGCGATGGCGTCCATGCATTCCAGGAGATCCCGGTCATGGCTCACCACCAGCAGGCAACCCGGCCACTGTCTGACCATGCCGTAAAACCACTCCCTCGCGTGGGAATCGAGATTGTTGGTCGGTTCGTCCAGGAGCAGCGTCGACGGCCGGCGGATAAACGAACCGGCCAGGGCCACCGCCATGGCTTCGCCTCCCGACAGGGTGCCGACGGTCCGTTCCAGTAGGTTTTCCGTATGGGATAGGTTTTTCGCCAGGTCAAGCGAATGCAGCGTCGCCAGGGTGCGTTCCTCCATATCCCAGTCGTCTGCGACCGTATTGAAGTCTTCCACGTCGGTCGATCCGGCTTGGATAGAGCGCAATGCCAGAAACTTGCCCTGTATGCCCATGAGACCCGCGATCGAATCCGACTGATTCAGGATAAGGTTTTGCGGCATGTAGAGGATGTCCGGCTCGGTACGGATAGTCCCGTCCGTTGGTTGCAAATCACCGGCGATCAAGCGCATAAGCGTTGTCTTGCCGGAGCCGTTTTGACCGATAACACCGGTTCTGCCGCTCAAAGAGATTGTGAGGTTGGATATTGCCGCAGTACCGTCCTGGTGGGCGTAGGAAATGTCATTAAGGATGACGTATGGCATGGAATGTCCTTTGGAAAAGAAGAAATAGGATAGAACGACCGGGAATCCATCTTCTTCATCGGGACACTCCTCGTGAAAAAATGCGGTATAAGACCTACTCAAAGTATTTATATATACTTTGTCGGCATTTTGCAATGAGTTCTCGCGGGAAATGAATTATGGCGCGTATTTTGACAGGTAGTGGCGGTTGACCATGGCGACCCCGGACAGCATCGCCCCGACTATGCCATGGAATCCCTGGTCCGCACCGATGAGAAACAGGTTGCCCAGCCCCGTCTCCCCGGTTCGCGACTTTACGGGAGAGCCGTACAACGCGCCTTCGCTGTGGCCTGTGTAGCGCTCCAGCGTCACGGGAGTGAAGACATCGTCGAAGCGGCCGTATGCCCCCGTAGTCGTCTTGGCGCTTGCTATGGAGACGCCGATTTTTTCCAGGTCTTGGGCGAAATCGACGGCCGCCTGCTGTTTCGCCTTGGCGTATTGTTCTTTGGCAAGGTCGCGCCAGGCCGGATAGGAAGCGAGGCAGGTGGCCTTGAGGACCGGTTTTTTCTTTTCTTCCGGAAGGAGATAATTGTCCATGGCGCAGAGGACGCCGGACCGCCGGTCTGTCAACCCCTGAGGGCGGGCAAAGGCGAAGCTGTCGTCCAGCGAATAAAAAACGGTGGTGTCGTCGAGACCGGCGGCCGTGGACGGCTTGTCCAGGACGCTGACCGCCTCGACAATGCTGATCGGGTTGTCGTCAAGGCGAATTTCCTCATCCCCCAGGAGCCGCGCCGTCTCCTGCATCCCGGCGGAAGAAAAGACGGTGCACGCCTCTATTTCCCTGCCGTCGGCGAGAACCAGTGCTTGCACCTTCTTCTGGTCGCCTGTCGTGGTGATGGACGTGACGCCGGTTCCGGTGATGAGTTCGCCCCCGTTGTCGGTGAAGCGTTTGGCCAGTTGTTCCCAAATGCCGCGCATGCCGCCGGCGGGGCAGGCGAGGCCTGTTTCAAATATGCATTTCCAGACCACGCAGAACAGCAGCCAATCCATGTCAGGCTTGGTCCGGGCCTTGTCCCTGCCGTCGCCGACGCCGCCCGGATTGCCGTAAAACATGACGGGGCAGAACAACATGTCGACCAACAGGGGATTATGGATATACTCCTCCAGGATCGCCCGGGCCGACGACTGCTTTTCCGTGAACTGGCCTTCGTCCGTGGTGTTGACGGCGAGGCGCAGACGGTCGAAGCCGGCGATGTCGTGGGGGAATGCCTCAGCCACCTGCTGGCGAAAAAATTCGGGGTCATTGGTGAATTTGAGGGTTGCCGAGGGAAAGCGGATGGAAGAGCCTTTTTGCGGATGCAGTTCGAGGTCGTCGAAACGTATGCGCAGTTGCCTCAAGAGTTTTCCCAGCGCGCCTCCGCGCCCGCCCGCCGTATAGTTGGTGAAGGCATGAAGGCCGGATGATATTTCGATGCCCTTGACGTGATGCCAGGAGTTAAGCCCGCCAAGGCGCGTGTGCGCCTCGATCAGGCAAACCTTGACGCCGAAATGGGCGAGACGGGCGGCTGCCGTCAGTCCGGACGGCCCGGCACCGATAATGGCGGCGTCGTACATGGTTTATTTCTGCACGCTCTGGATGTATTCGACCGTGGAGTCCAGTGTTGCGAGCTTGGGATAGTCGGCTTCGGGAACTTCGATCTTGTGGCGCTTGCGAAGCTCCATGACAATGTCCAAAAAGTCCATGGAATCAAGGTCGAGCTGGTCCCTGAGAGAGACGTCGCCTTTTACCTCGGGCATGTCGTCCAGTCCGGCCACATCCTGGATAATGTCCAAAACCGCTGTTCTGATTTCTTCACCTGTCATTCTTTTCTCCCGGCGGGACATTTGCCAAAAGTTCCGCCTTGTATTTGATTGCACGCAAAAACATGCGGAAGGCTGTGCCTTCCGCGAGACAATATCCATATAGTATACAAGAAGCCGGGAAAAGTGGAAATATAAAAGTCACCAAACAGCGGCAAGCTTTTTTTTTCGTTTCAATGGCTTGGAGAAAAAAGACAATCATACGAACGAAGTTGTTTATGGACTGTACTTTGAGGACTTATGGAAAACAAGGGCGAGTCGGAGCTGTACGCCGGAGTCGTCGTCGAAGCTCCCTTGACGAAAATTTTTCACTACCGCGTTCCGCCGGACCTGGTCGGGACGATTGCCCCCGGCGACCGCGTCGAAGCGCCGTTCGGGAGGCGTACTTTGCGCGGCGTCGCGGTGTCCCTGACCCGTGTCCCGCCGATAGACCCGAAGTTGATCAAAAACATCCTGAACGCCTCCGCCGAGGAAGAACGCATCCCGGAAGACATTCTCGAACTGACCAAATGGGTGGCGTCCTACTACCAGGCCAGCTGGGGCATGACCCTGGCAGCCGCCGTTCCCGCCGGGGTTAAACACGGCAGGCAGGAGCGCCAGCGCCGGCGCATACGATTGGCGCAGAGCCTGGAAGAGGTCGCGGCGGCAACGGCGGCAGCCAGGAAAAAAGCGCCCAAGCAGGCGGACTGCCTTGCCGCGATCCTGCAGCTGTACTCCGACGATCCCGGTATCGAACTGTTCACGGACAGTCCGGAACTCAAGCCGCATATTTCCCCGCCGGTCGTGAAAGCGCTGGAAGCGAAGGGGATTATCGAAATCGTCAAGGAGGATAAGCCATTCGCCAACCTTTTCCCGGAGGAGGAAAAGAAAATCGTCCTCCACCCGGAGCAGCAGGCGGCGGTCAACGCTGTCGGCGCCGCGCTGGATGCCGGGCGTTTTCAATCCTTTCTGTTGCATGGCGCGACCGGCAGCGGCAAGACGGAAGTCTATATGCGCCTCATCGCCAAAACCCTCGAGATGGGAAAAGGCGCGCTCGTCCTGGTGCCGGAGGTCAGCCTGACCCCGCAGACGGTCTCCCGCTTCAGGAAACGATTCGGCAACATCGCCGTCCTGCATTACAAACTTGGCGAAGGCGAAAGGGCTGAACATTGGCGCAGACTGACGTCGGGGCAGGTGCGGCTCGCTGTAGGGGCGCGATCGGCGGTGTTCGCGCCGGTCAAGGACCTCGGCCTCATTGTCGTTGACGAGGAACACGAGAAAAGCTACAAGCAGGACAACGACCCCAGGTACAATGCCAGGGACATCGCGCTGGTGCGCGCATCACTCACCAATGCCTGCGCCATCCTCGGCTCCGCCACGCCGAGTTTGGAAAGCTGGCAAAACGCGCACATCGGCAAGCACACCCTGATCAGCATGCCGACCCGCGCGGGCGGCGCCAGGACGCCCTCGGTAAAGGTCGTCGACCTGCGACAGGAATGGGCGGACGTCAAGCAGCCGGTGCTTTTCTCCCGCGAACTGGAACGCGAACTTGAACAATGCCTTAAAAGGAAAGAGCAGGCCATTCTCTTCCTGAACAGGCGCGGCTTCCATACAATCATTCGCTGCCCCGCCTGCGGCGACGCCGTGGAGTGCGACCACTGCGATATAGCCATGACCCATCACCGCTCGCAACATCTTTTGCGTTGCGGCTACTGCGGCAGTGAAAAAAGGGTCCCGGACGTCTGCCCGACCTGCGGCAGCGCGACCTTGAAGTTCGGCGGCGTCGGGACGGAGCGGATCGAGGACATCCTCGCCGGGATTTTCCCAAAAGCGCGGCTTCTCCGGATGGATTCGGACAGCATGGCGGCGAAGGATTCCCACGCCGAGGCGCTGGTAAGCTTTTCCCGCGGAGACTATGACATCCTTCTTGGGACGCAGATGGTGGCGAAGGGGCTGGATTTCCCGAACGTCACCCTGGTGGGCGTCCTGATGGCGGACGGGGCCCTGGGGATGTCCGACTTCCGCGCGCCGGAGCGGACCTTTCAGCTGGTGACGCAGGTCATCGGCAGGGCGGGCCGATCAGACAAGGCGGGGAAGGCCGTCGTCCAGGCCTTTCAGCCTGACCACCATGCGGTCAGATTCGCGATCGCGCAGGATTACCAGTCCTTTGTCGATGCCGAAATCCCTGACCGGCTGCGACGCGGCTATCCGCCGTTCGGCCGTTTGGCAAGGGTAGTCGTATCGGGGAAGGATTCAAAGCAGGTGATTGAAAAAGCGCGACAGATAGGCGAGGCCTGCAAGCGCGTGTCGCCGGAAAAGGCGAGGCTCCTCGGGCCGGCCGCGTGCGAAGTGGAAAGGGTGCAGGGCGTTTTTCGCTGGCACATGATCTTTTTCGCGCCGGAATACAAAACCCTTTCGAATTGGCTTGCAGCCGCCGGAGTCAAACCCGGCGAGGAAAAAAACGTGCGGGTCATCATCGACGTTGATCCTGCTTCCATGCAGTAAGTCGGAAAGGCAGTGCTCTTGGATACATCAAGTTTACCGGATATGTATAATTTTGTCGCTCTCGTTAAGAAGGAATTTATAAATCCAGTTACAGTTTAATGGAAATATCCTATAATAGTAACCAATAAAGCATTTTTCTTAACTCTCTTCGCAGATGGGGGCAATGGTATGGATGGATTCATGTTTCTCCTTCGGGAATTCAAAAACACCGTTTTCAGTGTGCTGCCGCTTGTCGTCATTTTGTTGCTGCTGAAGCTGGTGGTTTTTCGTTCCCCGCTCGAATCAAACAAGCAGTTTATCTTTGGCGTGCTGTTTACGGTTTTTGGGCTTTTTCTTTTCCTGCAGGGGGCGCAGATGAGTTTGATCCCGGTCGCCGAGTCGACGGGATCGGAATTGTACAAACTCAGCCGTCCGGTTATCATTATAGTGGCGTTTGCCATCGGCTTCGCCTCGACCCTTGTCGAACCGGCCCTCTCCTCGGTCACTCAACAGGCTGAAAACGTCGCCGTCGGCGCGGTGACGGCGCGATTCCTGACCATCGTGACGGCATTGGGATTTTCGGTGGGAATGGTGCTCGCCGTGGTGAAAATCATTTTCAATTGGAACTTTCTCTGGATACTTGTGCCTGCGCTGCTAATATTGGCCGTGCTCGGACTTTTCTGCAATCAAACATTTGCGGCCATTGCTTTTGATTGCGCCGGGGCGACAACGGGCCCTGTGAATATTCCTATAAATTTGGCGCTTGCGCTTGGCCTGGCCAGGACTGTCGAGGGAGCGGATCCATTGACCGCCGGATTTGGCATAATTGGTCTTACCATGATGGGCGTTGCATGCGCTATAATGACAGTAGGCCTGTTTATCAAGATTTAGGCGTTTGCAGGGTCCCGACTATTGAGCCTCCCGGAAAACCGGTATGGAGAAGAATATGGAATATGAAGCGATCGTGATCATCGTGGAACGGGGAAAAGCCAATTCCATTGTCAAAAAGGCAAGTGAAGCAGGCGCCAGGGGCGCGACGATAGCATTCGGCAGGGGATCGGGGGAGCACCTCTTTTCCTTCTTCCGCAGCATGCAGATCGAACCGTCGAAGGAAATAATCCTCATCATCACCACCAAAGAGAAACTGGACCATATCTTCGAGGTCGTGACCGAGGCGGCCAAGATCCGGGAACCCGGCAAGGGCATTGCCTTCACTGTCCCGATCCGCAACCTTTGCGGCCTGAACCTGGCGCAAATGGAAGAAGAGAACACGCCGAATGCATGACCAGGATCCTGTTGCGGAGCGTGAACCGGCGGTCGCGCTGGCCTGGAGCGAATCCTTCGCCAACGCTTCCAAGGTCGAAACGCCGGTATTTTCCATGTGGCTTCCAACCGGAATTAGTGCGGCTCTGGGCCTTTCCCAGAAGCCGGAAAACGAGCTTGTTCTCGGTCCCGACGGATCGTACCCCATCGGGCTAATCAGGAGGCAGTCGGGGGGCGGGGCGGTACTGCTTTATCAAGGCGTCGTGTGCTGGGAGGCGTTCGCTTCCATCGGGATGATCGAAAATGTCTACGGCAAGGATGCGGGCATACGCTCGGCCTATGATTTTCTTTCAATGCCGGTTGTGGACGGCCTGAAAAAAATCGGCCTGTCCGCGTTCAGGGCGGGCATTTCCGACTTGTCCGTCAGGGCTGCGAACGACGCGGGGGAGATCGTCAGGAAAATCGCCGGCACCGCCCAATACCGCAGGCGCGAAAACGTTCTGGTGCACGGGGCGCTCCTGGTCCATGCGGACATTGACGAAATGTCACGCTACCTCTCGTTCCCGAGCAGCCAGCCGGATTACCGTGCCGACCGATCGCACCGGGATTTTTGCATCAGCATCGCGGAACTCTTGAAGACCCCGGCAGGCGGCGAGGATGTCCTGATGGAAAAAGTCTCTACCTCCATCCTCGCGGCGGCGGAGGCGGGCGGCTGGGATTGCAAAGCCATCCCGGAGGATCCCGACGACGAGACGCAGCGCCTGGCGCAGTTGAAGTACCGCAACCCGGAATGGAACTGGAAAAAAGTCCGCGTGCAATCGGGGAAGGGGCAATGAAATTCATGAGGGGGAACACAGACCTATTGGAGTCCCGTTATGAAAAACGCAGCCAAAGTGCTTTCTTCACTCCGCATCGTCGGCAAGGGTAAATTCAATCTATCGAAATTCAAGACCAACGCAACCGAAGGGATCGCCGATAAGCAGGCTGCCAAGGACAGGCTCGTCACCCTGACGGAGGAACTCGTCAACCTGCAAATGAAGTTTTACGCCCAGTCCAAGAACGGTCTGCTTCTCGTTTTTCAGGCCATGGACACGGGCGGCAAGGACGGCGTCATCCGCCGTGTTTTCGGGCCCCTCAATCCGCAGGGCGTCGGGGTCACCTCTTTCAAGCGGCCCACCGGCTACGAACTGTCCCACGATTACCTCTGGCGCATCCATCCGCACGTCCCGGCCAAAGGGATGATCCGCATATTCAACCGCTCGCATTATGAAGACGTCCTGGTGCACCGCGTCCACAAGCTGATTTCCAAAAAGACGCTTGAGAATCGCTATCGACAATTGAACGATTTCGAGCGCTACCTTGCGGAAAACAACGTCGTCATTCTCAAATTCTTTCTCCATATTTCCAAGGACGAGCAGAAGGAGCGGCTTGAGTCGCGCCTCCAGGACCCCGAGAAGGGATGGAAATTCGAAGCCGGAGACCTCAAGGAACGCGGCTTCTGGGACAGGTACCAGGAAGCCTACGAAGCGATGATAGACAAGTGTTCGACGCCGCATGCGCCGTGGTTCGTCGTTCCCGCGGACAGCAAGTGGTACCGCGACTGGATCGTGGCGGAAATAGTGCACAAGACGCTGAAAGACCTGAAACCCGAATACCCCATGGAACAGGAAGGCCTGGACGACATCGTCATCGAGTAGGCGTCATCATAAGGAGATCGCCGTGACCTTAAAAAAAATCAAACGCACAGTGCAGGGGCACCCTGCCGTGGACGGGGCGGGAGTCCATTTGGTGAGGGTTCTCGGCATCAGGACGGTGGAGGACTACGACCCGTTTCTTATGCTGGATTCATTCGAATCGAGGAACCCTGAGGATTACATCAAGGGCTTTCCCTTCCATCCCCATCGCGGCATCGAAACAATCACCTATCTGGTGGAAGGCGAAATGGAGCACCAGGACAGCCTTGGCAACAAGGGGGTCATCAAGTCCGGCCACAGCCAATGGATGACGGCGGGCTCCGGGATCATCCACCAGGAAATGCCGACTGCTTCGCCGCGCATGCTTGGCCTGCAGATCTGGCTCAATATGCCGCAAAAAGACAAGATGGCCGATCCCGCCTACTTCGACATCAAAGGCGGCATGATCAAAACCGTCCAGGACGGCGCTGCGACCGTGCGCGTCGTCTCCGGCGAGTACAAGGGCGAGAAGGGCGTCACGACGAAACACATCCGGGCGTCCCTCTACGACGTCAGCCTCCCCACCGGCCAAGAAATACGGATCGACACGAAACAGGGCGAAAACGTCTTTGTCTTCCTGCTCGAAGGGGACGCCGTCATGGACGGGCAAACGATCCCGGTTAAAACCGCCGTCCTCTTCGGCGAAGGTGACGCCATCGGCGTCAGGGCGACGGATAAGGAACCGTGCCGTTTTATGTTCTTCTCCGGAAAACCGCTGCACGAGCCGGTCGCTTGGGGCGGCCCCATAGTCATGAACACGGACGAGGAGCTTGAACTCGCCTTCCAGGAGTTGGAGGCAGGCACTTTTATCAAGCACGAGGCGAAGATGTAGGCATTACATTACCACCACGCCCTTGATTTTGTCCTGCGGGCCTCCGGCCATTTCGATAATACCCTTTTCCACTTCGTCAAAGGAATAGCGGTGGGAAACGAGGGAGGAGAGTCGTACATTGCCGTTCGCCTGCGCGGCAAGCGCTTCGGGCCAACACAAGGGCGCGAGCCAGGAAAATTTGATCGTCTTGTCGGCCTGGATCGTTTCGAGGGCGGGGACTTCTATCTTGTCGTCCGGCCCGGGCAGGCCGAAATATACCACTGTCGCATAGGGCGCCGAGATTTCCAGCGCTTCGGCGAATGCGCGTTTGGCGCTCGTCGGCACTATCACCCGGTCTGCCAACCCGCCGCCGAATCCCTTGTGCAGCGCCGACTTGACGTCGGAAGCAAAGTACCTGGACGACTTGTCCTTGGTGTTCAGGAGGATGTCCGCCCCCAGGTCGCGGCCCGCCTCCAACGGAAAGTCCCTCGTGCCCACGAGGGCAATCGATCCAGCCCCCCGCGCTTTGGCGATTTCCACCATCATCAGGCCGATGGAGCCCGACCCTATCACCGCCACCATGTCGCCGAGGCGGATGTCCAGTTTGCGCATGCCGTACACGGCGCAGGCCAGGGGCTCGGTAAGGGAGGCGGTCTCAAGCGCCATCGAGTCGGCGATCGGCATGACGTGGGTTTTTCTCACCGCGACAAACTCGGCAAAACCGCCATTGGCCGAAACGCCGATGACGTCGGAGTTGGGGCAGATGTTGAACCTGCCGTCGGCGCAGGCCGGGCAGGCGTTGCATTGCTGCACCGGGTTGACGACGACTCGCTGGCCGGGCCGGAAATCAGGTTTGCCTCTCCCCCCTGCTTCGACAATGGTTCCGCTTATTTCGTGGCCAAGTATCAGGGGACCGTTTCCGTCAGGAGTGCCCAGCGGGCTGTGGCCGAAATAATAGCTGATGTCGGATCCGCAGATACCGACCGCCCCGGTCTTGACCAGTACTTCGTTGGCCGCCGGTTCCGGAACGGGAACTTCGGTAAGCCGCATCTTCTTGGGCTCGGTAAACACCCATGCCCGCATAGTTTTCGACATGTCTTTTCCTCCCCATAGATCCTAAAACCATTGCAAGTACGCGTAATTGGCTATCCAGGCGACAAGGGGAACCGTCGCCAGGCTGGCCACTGTCATCCACAGCACGCCCCGCGCCGCCAGGAGGGAGTCGCCGCCATAGACGTCCGTCACCCCCAGGCTGGTGGCCGCTGTCGGCATGCAGCAGATCAGGATCACCACCAGGTACTCCGAATGGGACATGGTAAATCCGAGCTGTATGATCAGGAGCACGACAAGCACCGTCAGGGCCGGGGTGAACAGGAGTCGTATGACCGAACAAAGGACAAGGGAGCGGTTGTTCGGTTTTTCCGTCAATTCTTCGACGCTGCCGCCTTTTTCGCTGCCCGCCAGGCGCAGGCCGATCTGGAAAATCGACAGCGGCAGGGCGGTCGCGCCAAGGAGGACTACCGCTTCCCAGGCGGACATCGAGGTGCCGACCCAGAACGATTGTTCCGCGAGTTCCGTTGCCGTCATGAGGTGGGCGTTCGCCAGGGACGGTATGGCCACCGCCAGGATAAGGCCGATGACCGTGGCGATGACCTGGTTGTTGAGGACCAGGTTTTTGACCGTTTTCCAGCCCGCGCCGGGGCGGAAGCCGGTCATGCCGAAGGACCAGAGGTAGACTGTTATCCCGGCATTGAAAAGAAGGACGATCCGGATGCCGACCTCGCCGAAAAGCGGTTCGCATACGGCGAGGCCGAGAAAAATCCAGTTCGGGAACGCGGCGAGAAAACGGAATGTCGCCCGCTCGTTCATGGGGGCGAACAACCTGGCGGTAAAGAGTCCGATAATGTCGGAAAAAGCCACCAGCCCCGCGCCAAGGACGGGGTAGGGCCAGTACTGTCCTATCGTCTGAGGGTCGATGCAGCGCGGCATGTAAGCTATGACCATGCAAGGAGTTGCTATGGATATCGTATAGTGGCTGATGACGTTGAGAGAATTTTCCGGAACCAACTTCATCCGTTTTACGAAATAGCCGATAAGTATAAGGAGGCATATCGAGGCGATTTTATAAAAAATCACCGAGCTGCTGAGCATTGTGGAGCCTTTCGCGAAGATAGGGTGTTTAACAGTTACGTCAGTATTTTCCTCATCCTGGAAGGAAAAGAAACAATATTCCCGCTGTTCCTGTTCCGCATGGCTGGAAAGGTATGATAGAGAATGATGTATTTACAGCTTGCCTGGCGGTACGCCACACGGCGCGTCGTGAATTTCATCGCCATCGCCGCGCTGGCGCTGGCGCTCGCTGTGCAGATCGTCGCCATGGCCGTCCTGGACGGCATGCTTGTCGATCTTGAGAAACGCCTGCGCAATATGGGTGAACAGATTACCCTCACCGTCCTTTCCGCCCTGCCGGACAAGGACGATTTCGACCATGCGGCCGCGGCCCTGGCCAAGGAAATACCCGGCGTCACGGCGGTCACGCCGATGGTGCAGAAGGTCGGGTTCATAGAAGCCGGCGGCGGCGCCGAGTATGTCTGGGTGCAGGGGATAGACCTGAAGGCAGAACTCGCCCACAGTTCCCTCGCCTCCCATCTCCTCAATTTCAAACCGAATCCGGCTGATCCAAGCTGGCACTCGGCAGCCGCGGCCGGACAGCGTCCCGGATTGTTCATGGGCGAGCAGCTGGCCAACCGCCTTGGCGTACGGCCGGGTATGGACGTCGAGCTGTTTTATGCCAACCGCACCGCCGAAGGCGGATTTGAAACGCGGTCAAGGCGTTTTGTCCTGACCTCGACCTACAGGAGCGGCGTTTTCGAGCGCGACCGCTATGGCATTTACATCCCGATCTCGGAGGCGGCCGACTTTTACCTCGCCCCCGAATACGGGCCCGATGCCGCGGGCAAGACCGAAATGTTTGTCCTCTGGCTGGACGATCCCGACAGGGCGAACGACCTGGAGGACAGCGCGAAAAACACTCTCGTCCGAGCCCTAGGGGTAGGCTCGTCCGAGATCGTCTCCGATACCTGGCAGCGGCGCTGGTCGGAAATGGCCGAGGGAATGAAGCATGAAAACAACCTGATGGAGCTGGTTCTGCTCCTTAACGACGCGGCAAGCGGTTTTTGCGTTTTCGCCATCCTCGTCACGCTTGTCTCGCGGCGCATACGGGACGTCGGCCTGCTCCGTTGCATCGGCGCGTCGCGTCGCGGCGTGATGACGGTGTTCCTCATGGTCGGCCTGCTGATAGGCGTTTCCGGCGGCGTCCTGGGCGTCCTCGCCGGGTCGTTCCTCGCCGGCCCGCTGGCATTGGAAGAGCAGGACGGCGCATTGCGCTTTGCGGCCGGCGGCGCGGTGGCGACGCCATTGGGCGCGACCGAAAAAGCCGGGGACAGGCGTCCCAGAATCGACCGCTATTACGAAGCGGTCACCGGCCAGCCGCTCTATCCGCCGCGCATGTTCGGCGTCGCCGGGGAAGCGGGGTTGCCAACCGTGGTCTATCCCTGGAAGCTTGCCCTGTATTTCCTCGCCGCCGTGCTTGTCTCCGTTTTGGCCGCATTGTATCCGGCTATGTGGGCCGCCTGGCGCGAACCGATGAGCGCCTTACGGGAGTCCTGATAATGTCAACCCCAGTTCTTGAAGTGACAGATCTGCATAAAACCTATCACGACGGCGAAAGCCGGTTGAATGTCCTGAAAGGGATAGATTTCTCCGTCGCTTCCGGGGAAAGCCTCGCCCTTGTCGGCAAAAGCGGATCGGGGAAAAGCACGATCCTGAACGTCGTCGGCCTGCTTGACCGCCCCGACTCCGGGGATATCTCGATAGACGGCACCAGAGTTTCAAGCCTCGGCGAAAGCGGAAGGACGCGCTTCCGTTCGCGGGAGATTGGTTTTGTTTTCCAAAACTACCATCTTCTCGGCGATTTCAGCATTGCGGAAAACGTCATGCTTGGCAGGGCGATAGGCTATGGCGGCGGCTTCGGCAGGAAAAACCGCGCCGAGGCGATGCAGTGGCTGGATCGTGTCGGCCTGACGGATAAAGCGAAACGCCCGCCGTCAAAGCTGTCCGGCGGCGAACAGCAGCGTGCGGCCATCGCGCGGGCGCTTATGGCACAACCGCGCCTTCTCCTTTGCGACGAGCCGACCGGCAATCTGGACGCCGCGACCGGCGAGGAGGTGTCGTCCTGGCTTTTCCGCGCCGTGCACGACGAGGACATGGCGATGGTGCTGGTCACCCATGATACGGCGCTGGCGCAGCGCGCGGACAGGATCATGACGCTGGTGGACGGGAGATTCGAAAATTCCTGAAGAAAGTTGATGGTTTTGGGCGATAAAAACCAAAGCATTAAATAAAAGAACCGTTAGCATACGGATACAGAGAGAAAGGTTGGACACAGATGGCAGGTAAAATTTTATTGGGGGGAAGGCTGTCTTTACGCCTTGCGGTGTTTGCGCTGACCGGCTTTTTGTCCCTGGTCGTAGGGTGTACGGAAGCGGTGAACACGTATCATGTGAGTAACGCCGACAGCGGTCTGGCCGTCACCGACAGGGTGCTGGTCCTTCCGTTCCTCGATTCGAGGACCTTCACCGACCCGAACGACCCGTACCGCGAAACACTTGGGGAACACGCTCGCGACGTCTTCACCACCGCGCTGAAGGAAAATGCCTCCTTCAACGGCACCATTGTCGACGCGCCCGGCGTTCCGGACCAGAAGACCTCTCTCTCCATCGCAGAAGTGGCCGACCTTGGCCGCGCCTACGGAGCCGACTACGTCGTAGCGGGGCAGGTGTTCAGCTACACCGGCACCCGCGCGGCCAGCATTCCCGCCCGAGCCGGCATGTTTGTCAGGATCGTCTCCGCCAGGGACGGGTCACTGATCTTTGTCGGCGATCACTATCAGGCCGCCGCAGTGCCCGGCGCCACCGGCGGCAGGGAGCTCCAGGCCAGACTGGTCGCGGAAAAACTTGTCGACAGTTTCGCCACCCGTCTGAAATCCTCCGACCATGCCGTGCTTAGGCAGCCTGCCGCCAGTTCGATCGCGGCGTACGCATCTATCCCTCCTGGCGCGGGTATGCGCCGGATATGGGGCAACGACACTACTTTCCCGGAGCCGCTCCCGCTTCTCCCGCCCCCCGATTTCACCGTCACCCCCGTTTTTGACGAGAGTAGCGATGCGGCGAGCGGTCTTCCCGAGGTGCCGCCGGTTCTGGACTACGGCGAAGGGGACGACTTCTTCAAGTTCTCCGCCGGCGACGTTGCAGCCGCGACGGAAAAGAATGACGAATCCGCCGACGCATGGGTAAGTCCCGCCAATTCCGGGACTGCGGAAGCGGAAGAGGTGGCCTCCACCGGCGAAGCGGCGGAAGAGGAATTTGTCGCCACTGCTCCCCCTTCCCTCGAGGAAGCCATGGCTGACGGGGAAATTGCCGAAAACAGCGAAGGCAAGTCCGAAGGCACAAGCATTGAAAGCGCAACCGTCGCCGTTGTGGATGAAGCGGTCGAGGCTGAAGTCGCAGAGGTTCCCGAGGTTCCGGTTGACGACGCCGCTCCAGTTGTCGCCGCCGCCGATGTCGATGCGGATGCGGATGCCGACATGGCCAGCGAAGCCTGGATGCTGACCGGTGACGAGCTGGCCGCCGATTTGTTCGAGGAGGAAGGGGCGTACGACACCATGCTTGCCCTGCGGCGTCAGAGATTGGCGGCAAACGAATCCTCCGTACAGACCGAAGTGGGGCAGACCGCTGTGGAAGCCGCCGTCATTATTCCCCAGCCGATCGTGGAGGCGCCTGCTCCCGTCGTCGCCGAACTGGCAGCCGTACCGGAGGAGGAGACCGCGGTCCTCGCCGATGTCGCCGTGATTACCTCTGCGGCCGAGGAGCCCGCCGAATCGGTTCAACAGTCCGTCGAAGGCGACGGATATATGACCCAGCGCCAGTATTTCGAATCCGTCGGCGCGTGGCTCGCGGATGACGCCGCCGTCATCGTCGAGGAGCCTTTGGCTTTGCAACCCATCGTCACTGCCGACATCATTGCCCAACCCGCCCCGACCTACGCCGTCGACATGGTGGTGCAGCAGGATACGGCTTCGGTCGCGGCCGTTCCCGATACCGAGTTCATTTCCTCGACCTTGATGCGCCGCGGTGACGTGAAGGTATTGATCCTGCCGTACCATGAGCGCGAAAACCCGGACAACCTCATCGCCCATACCGGCGGCGGCGAAGTGGTGACCGCCCTGTTCGGCGCGAAGCTGGCTATGGAACCGGGAGTACAGGTCATGTGGTCGGGCGGAAACACCTATACCCACAACTACCTGGCATCTGTCGATGAAGCGATTGCCTATGGCAGAATGTCCGGAGTCGACTATATCGTTCGCGGCCAGGTGGTGGAGTTCCGCCGGGCGCAGTCGGTCCCCAGTTTTTATTCCGCCGTCATCAGCACGGCAGTTTTGGCTGCACAGATATTCTTTGCGGAAATGAGCGGGGTGGATGTGGCTACGGAAGTCTACCGGGTCGCGGATGGCCGGTGCATAATGTCCCGCCGCGACCGTTCGCAGCAGAAGTATGTCGTCCAGGCCGAGAAGACGGTGCGCAAGATTGCTACCAGCATGGCGAACGATATCGCCGCCGTGATGAAGGACCCAGCCGCCACTGAGATGGACCCTCTGATTGACGGTCTGGTCACCACACCGGCACTTTCGAGCACAGAATAGCTGAGTGAACGTCACTTGATCAACCTGATCACAACAACCCCGTATGCTTGATGCGTATGGGGTTTATTGTTTTTTGGAAAATATTATTGACATATGCTCATAATTATATATTATTTCGGGCATATGTTTTTTATGTTGCAGAAAGTTGTAATTTCTGAATCATGGACACTGTACCAGCACGCAAGCACTGTTGGTAACTTCTAAAAAGGAATATGATGAACACACACTCGGAACATGAACACCAAGGTTGCTGCGGCCACGGCAATCACGATCAAGACCACGGTCACGACCATCATCAACATGGCAATGGCGGATGCTGCGGCCAGGGCCAGGGAAATCATGAACATCGTCGCGAACACGGCCACGGCGAGAGCGGCTGTTGCGGAGGTCAGGGAAAACGCCGTCACGAAGCGGCCGAGGCCGGACACGGACATGGACATGGTGGCGGTTGCTGCGGCAGAAAATAAAAAAACAGTTGCATAAATTGAGCTATATATTATTATCGAATTAGTAATAATATGACATGAATCCCATTCAAAGAGGCGCATTGTCAAATGCGCCTCTTTGGGGAATAACAGCGATTCCAATTGAAAGCCTTCGTTAGTACCATTGTGGTTGTCTGTTCCACGGTGGCTAAACCCTGTGGACTTATCAGGTTGGAATCGGTAAGCAGTGACGGAAATGGTCAACTGGAAATAGTATAAGGAAGTGTTGATGCCAAGACCGCGTAAATGCAGAAGGGTGTGCAAATTACCGGAAAGCCATGCTTTCGGGCCGCTGTCCGCGTATCGCGAGCCCGAGACGGTGGTGATCACCGTCGACGAATACGAATGTCTGCGATTGATGGATCTCGTGGGACTGACCCAGGAGGAATGCGCCGCCCGAATGGATATCGCACGCACCACCGTGCAACGCATCTATGACGAAGTGCGAAGAAAAGTCGCCGACTGCATCGTCAACGGCAAAAAGCTCAGGATCAAGGGCGGCGATTATGTGCTTTGCGACGGCGAAACGTTGACCTGCGCCGATTGCTCCTGCTGCGGCCGCAAAAAGCGCGAATCGGCGCGCTTCAAGTAACGGGCCACTTTCCGCAATCCTTCCTCGAAGCTCACCTGTGGTTCATAGCCGAGAACTGACTGCGCTTTCGCGATGTCCGCCCTGCTGTGCAGTATCTCCCCGACGCGCGGCGCCGCATATATCGGCTGGATGTCAGTCCCCAGAATATCGTTCAACATACCCATAAGTTCCCGGACCGTAATCCTGTTGCCGCAGGCGATATTGAAGGTCTCGCCGTTAAGCGGGGCGGGGTGGTTCGCCGCGAGGATGTTGCCGTGGATGACGTTGTCGACGAAGGTGAAATCCCGGCTTTGCCGGCCGTCCCCGAAGACGGTGGGCCGTTCGCCCCTGAGCATCATGGTGATGAATTTCGGGATGACGGCCGCATATTTGCTCTCCGGGTTTTGTCCCGGACCGAAGACGTTGAAATAGCGGATCGACACCGTGTCCAGGCCATAGCAATTGGCGAAAACCCTGCCGTAGTATTCCTGCGACAATTTGGCGACAGCATAGGGGCTCATCGGGTTTGGCGTGAGCGTTTCGGATTTGACTTCCTGCGGCACATCGCCGTAAACCGAGCTGGACGATGCCTGGACGATGCGTTTCACTCCCGCCCGGCGCGCCGCTTCGAAGAGGGTGACAGTGGCCACGGTCGAGGCATGGACGCTTTCAAGGGGAGTCTCGACGGAACGCGACACCGACGGAACGGTTGCAAGGTGGATGATGCGATCCACTCCCTTGACCGCACTTGCGGCAATGGCCGGATCGCAGAGGGTGCCCTCGACAAACTCGAACTGGCCGGCGAACGGCGCGATATTTTCCTCTTTGCCGGTGGAAAAATCGTCGACACCGACGACTTCGTATCCGCTGTCCAATAATTTCGCCAGCATGTGGCTGCCAATGAATCCGGCACACCCCGTCACCAGGAACCGTGGTTTGTGCATGCAAAATCCCTTCCGGTGATTACCAACGCTGTTGCTTTTTTTTCTCCCATCACCCCAAAAACTCTCCGCTTTAGAAATAAGCATTAACTTAAGGTAGGATCATTACAACTGTAATGACGATTCAGAGGTCGGAAACCTGTTGTTGTTTGTATCGGCTGTTACTTTCAAGAGTTCCCGCTTACAGCGGCATCAAATTGACCGTAATGAAAAATCCACACATTATTCACTCACCCCCAAGAGAGGGAGAGGGTTAGGGTGAGGGGAAAATGACGACCCCCTTTTAGATTGTCTTGGAATGGGCGGCTTTCGGAGGACGCGCCACGTCCCTCATGTGTCCGCCCGGCAAAGCCATGGTGCGGGCGGTCATCCTGAAATGCGGCTCTTCCGGATTGACGTAATAACGTCGTGAGAAAAAACAGCCCATAGCGCGGCGGCCAACGCCGTCAGCATTGAATTTTTCGACCGCACGCGGGGCTTGCGCCTTCCGGTGGTTGTCGAAACCTTTGATTTGCTGTTGCGACTTGTCGCGTTTATGTTTGCCTTTGCCCATGTTATTTCTTTTCTTCCCTTTCGCCGAGAAGCTTGTCCATACCGCAGGCCAATTGGTCTGCACAGGATGTTCCCTTGCCTTCGCAATCGACGCCGCGAAGGAGTTCTACCGCTTTCCTCGCTTTCATTCCCCTGAGAAGACGCGCTAGAGCCTTGCCATTGCCCTCGCAACCGCCTTCGAAAACCACCTCGCCGATGACGCCATCGTCGTCAACATCGACAAGGACCCGGTCGGAACAAACGCTTTGTGGATATATGGTCATTTTTGTCATGTCTGAATACAGATCCTTTGGTGACGCCCCACCGGCGCAAAAATATGGCTCCCTATCCGATAAAAGGGGAACCGCCCAAGGTTCCCCGTATTATAGTAAAAACCGGTATAGGTATCTACAGATAAAAATTACCCCTCCGGGGCGGGTGGGCCGAGTTCGTCCAGGGTGAGGGAGAATCCTGGGGCGAAATTATCCATAAAGTATTGAATTTCAGGGAGTTGGAGTTCGTCAAGCTGTCCCTTGATTGTCTTTTCCGCCGGAAGGAACTCCTGGTTGCCGCCGCGACGCTCCTCTACGCATTTGAGCCAGGCGCAGAGTTTATCGGCCGCCTTCACCAGATCCCAGCTCTCCCTGTCCCGCTCTTCCGGAAATAGCGCCGGCCGGTAGAAGTCCTGGAACTCGGGAGGTAGAAACGACAAAAGGCGCTTATTTGCGGATTTCTCTATGCCTTGGTATGCCTGGCGTATGTTTTCGTCGAAATATTTCACCGGCGTCGGCAGGTCGCCGGTCATCACTTCTCCCGCGTCGTGCAGAAGGGCGAGGAACGCCGTCCGTTCAGGGTCGGCGCTGCCGTCGAACTTGGCGTTCCGTATGGTCGCCAAAGCGTGGGCCAGTACCGCCACCCGGTGGGAGTGCTCCTGGATGTTCTCCGGGCTCGTGTTCTGCATCAGGCTCCAGCGTCTGATCAGCCGCATGCGCGAGATATAGGCGAAGAAATGGCTGATCACAGAGCCTTCTTTCCGATATCCGTGCGGTAGATCATGCCGTCGAAATGGATATCCCCGACAGCCTTGTAGGCGTTATCTATCGCGGTTTTGATGTCCCCGCCAAGGCTGGTGACGCCAAATACCCTGCCGCCGTCGGTGATGACTTCCTTTTTCGGGTTCAATTTGGCGCCGGCATGGAAGACGACGGTGCCGGGGCGGGCGTTGGCGGCATCCAGTCCCGTGACCAGTTTGCCTTTTTCATAATCGCCCGGATAGCCCCCGGAGGCGAGGACGACACACACCGCCGCATCGTCGGACCATTCCAGGACCTGATCGGCGAGCTTGCCCTGTGCGGTGGCGAGAAGGTGCTCGTAGAGATCGGACTTGAGGCGCATGAGAACGGGCTGCGTCTCCGGGTCGCCGAACCTGACGTTGTATTCCAACACCTTGGGGCCGCCGCCGGTGAGCATCAGTCCGACATAAAGAAGGCCCTTGAACCTGCGGCCTTCGTCGTTCATGGCGTGGATGGTCGGCACGAGGATACGTTCGACCACCTCGTCCATGATGGCGGGCGTGAGGACGGGAGCGGGGGAATACGCGCCCATGCCGCCGGTATTGGGGCCGGTGTCTCCGTCGAAGGCGGCCTTGTGGTCCTGGGACGAGGCGAGGGGGGCTATGGTTTTGCCGTCCGTCAGGCAGAGAATCGTCACTTCGGGGCCGCGAAGCAGTTCCTCGATAATGACTCGCGAGCCCGCCTTGCCGAATTCGCCGTCCGACATGATGCGCTTTACCGCCTCCTTGGCTTCGTCCAGGTTCTGGCAGACGATGACGCCTTTTCCGGCGCAGAGGCCGTCGGCCTTGACCACCACCGGGCCTTCGGGGCGCGATTCAAGATAGCGCATCGCCGGCTCGAACTGTTCGAACTCGGCAAAGTCGGCGGTGGGGATGCCGTGGCGGCGCATCAGGCCCTTGGCGAAGGATTTGGAACCTTCCAGTTCGGCTGCGGCCTTTGTCGGGCCGAAGATGGGGATGCCCGAGTCCTTGAACGAATCGGCCATGCCGTCCACATAGAAGACTTCCGCGCCCGGCACGACCAGGTCTATCTGGTTCTGTTTCGCCCAGCGCACCACTTGCCCGTGGTTGCCGACATCGATGTCGACGCATTCGCCCGCTTCGGCGCAGCCGGAATTGCCTGGTGCGATATAGACTTTTTCCACTTTCGGGCTTTGCGCCAATTTCCATGCCAGGGCATGCTCCCTGCCGCCCGAACCAACAACCAACACCTTTGCCATCATATCTCCCTGTTTTTATTGATTATTGCGTATCATGTTATAGTTGACGCTTACTCTGCACCTTTTGGCTTGTCCCGGTTATGCAGTAAAATGCAACTTAGAACAAGCTGCTTTTTAAACCGCTAGATTGCGAATACACCGCCGTGGTCAGCCGAGGTGACGTGCGTTGAATAGCGCGCCAGCCAGCCGCGTTTGAAATTGCTCTTGAACGGCTTCAATTTTTTCATACGGTTCTTGATCTCGGCCGCGGTTAGTTTGACATTGACCTTGAGGCCGATGGCGTCGATGGAGATCGTGTCGCCGTCACGGAGGATTGCCAAAGGCCCGCCCGCCGCAGCTTCGGGGCTGATGTGGCCGACGCAAAGCCCGCGCGTGCCTCCGGAGAACCGTCCGTCCGTGAGTAACGCCGCCTTGATCCCCGCTCCCTGGATGGCGGCGGTGGGGGAAAGCATTTCCTGCATGCCGGGGCCGCCCTTGGGGCCTTCGTAGCGGATCACGACGACGTCCCCGTCCTTGACTTTGCCCTTGAGGATGCCGGCGAGGGCGTCTTCCTGTGATTCGAAAATGCGGGCCGGGCCGGTGAAGCGCATCATGTCCGGGGTGACGCCGACCGTCTTGACGACCGCGCCGTTGGGGGCGATGTTGCCGAAAAGGACCGCGAGGCCGCCGCCTTCGGAGAACGGCTTCTTGGTCGTATGGATCACGTTGCCGTCCGGGCGCGGGGCTTTTTTCACCGCTTTGTCGAACTCGCCGGACACGGACGGGAGGCCGAACTTGAAGCCGCATCCCGAGTGCTCAGCCACTTCCCTGACGATGGCGGGAATGCCTCCCGCGCGGTCGACGTCTTCCATATGGATTTCGGGCCTGGACGGCGAGACTTTGCAGACGCAGGGCGTGCGCTTGGATATTTCGCCGATGCGCTTGAGGTCATACTTGATGTCCGCTTCGTAGGCCAGGGCCAGCGAATGCAGGATGGTGTTCGTGGAGCCGCCCATCGCCATGTCGCAGATAAAGGCGTTGTCGAGGGAGTCCCGGGTGACGATGTCGAGGGGGCGGATATCCTTTTCGATGCAACGCTTGAGGGCGTGCGCGGCTTTTTTCGCCAGGTCGAGGCGTTTCGGGTTGAGTTTGGTTTTGGTTTTTTTCTTGTCGGCCCAGACTTCGGCGGTGACGGTGCCGTTGCCGGGGAGGGCGAGGCCGATGACTTCACCGAGGCAGTTCATCGAGTTGGCGGTGAACATGCCGGCGCAGGAACCGCAGCCGGGGCAGGCGCAAGAGGCCATCTTGTCCAGGGCGGCGTCGGACATCTTGCCTGCCGAGTTTTTGCCCACCGCTTCGAAGATGGAAATCAGGTCGGTGTTTTCCCTGCTGGCAAGCATGGGGCCGCCGGAGACGTAGACCGCCGGGATGTTCATCCTGGCCATGGCGTTGTACATGCCGGGCACGATCTTGTCGCAGTTGCCGATGCCGATCCAGCCGTCCGCGGGGTGGGCCATGAGGATGGTCTCGATTTGGTCGGTGATGAGTTCGCGGGAGGCGAGGGAGTATTTCATGCCCGCGTGGCCCATGGCGATGCCGTCGCAGACCGCGCCGCCGACATTGGCGATCCAGACGTTGAAGCCGAGGCGGAGAAGTTCCTTGTGGATGACGTCTTCCAGCGCGCGCAGGTGGGCATGGCCGGGAATCTGGTTGGTGAAGGAGTTAACGATCGTTACGGTCGGCTTGGAGCGGCTCCTGAAATTGGGGAGCATGCCGGAAGCTTTCATGAGGCCCCAGGCGGCGATCATGTGCTTGGGTTCCGTTACTATCTTGCTGCCTTTTTTGCGCAGGTTTTCGATGCCGGGACCGACGCCGGTGCGACCCAGCTTGCTTCCCTTGGAAGCGGCGCGTGCTTTGGCCTTGGCCATTGTGTTCTCCTATTGCTATGGCATTACCTTGCCGAATGTTGATTTGTTGCCTTGACAACATGCCCCCGCACCCATACCGTTAAGGTATCGGCGTCAACGACAATCGTACGCCAGGGGGAGGAGCCATTATAATAAATACCCTTCCCCATGCCAAGAACGACTTTTTACAAAAGGTGGATTAAACGGCAAATGACGGAAACGCCCCTTCGCATCCTCGGTATCGATCCCGGCACACGGCATGTCGGATACGGCGTGCTGGAACAGCACGGGACGGCGCTTTGCTGGATCGCGTCTGGCTGCATCACGGCGGGGGGGGGCGAAATCTCGGAGCGCCTCGTCAAGATCCACAGGGGCCTTGCCGAAGTAATCGAGTGCCACAGGCCGATCATGGCGGCGGTGGAAACGGTGTTTACCAGCAACAACCCGAAGACGGCGATAGCCATCGGCGAGGGCAGGGGCGTCGCCGTGCTGTCTGCGGCCGAACGCGGTCTTGCGGTCTCGGGATATGAACCGGCCCTGGTGAAAAAAGCCGTGGCCGGGAACGGCAGGGCCGGGAAGGAACAGGTCAGGAGCATGGTGAAGATCCTTCTCAAGCTGGCGGAGCCGCCGGATACGGACCATGAATCGGACGCGCTCGCCCTGGCGATAACCCACGCCATGCATTGCCGGCTGGCCTGCGGTCCGTCAGTTCTCGGCGGAAAAATAACACGCAACAAACTGAAGCGCGGGCGGCTTCCCGATTTTGTTCTGCGGCAACTGCCTGCCGGTATCTTGGAAAGAGGTAAGATTTGATGATTGACCCGGAGATGGATGAAGCGCGCATGTTTTTGGCGCTGAAGGCCGCCGACGAAGCGCGGGAGGCCGGGGAAGTCCCGGTCGGGGCGGTCGTGTTCCATAAAGGAAAGATGATAGGCCGTGCCTACAACCAGAGGGAAATGCTCCAGGACCCGACGGCCCACGCCGAAGTGTTGGCCATCACCCAGGCCGCCGCCGCCCTGGAAAGCTGGCGTCTCGACGAGTGCGAACTGTACGTGACCCTGGAACCGTGCGCCATGTGCGCGGGAGCGCTGGTATTATCCAGGATGAAACGCCTGGTCTACGGCGCGAGAGACCCGAAAGCCGGGGCCTGCGGCTCGGTCCTCGACGTCCTTGCCTGCGAACAGTTGAATCACACAGTGGAGGTCACGTCAGGCGTCCTCGGCGAGCCGTGCGGACTGATCCTCAGCGAGTTTTTCCGGGAGCGGCGGGGGAAGAACAGGTCTTGAGGGGCGGTTGCCGATGTCCATCGCAAGTATCTGTGTTCTCGTCCTGAAGCCGTATTTTTTGTAGAAGTGTTTGGCGTCGTCGTTGCCGTAGACGCACATCAATTCGACAAAGGTCACGCCCTTCGCTTTGAGGAAGGCGAGCCCGTTGTCCATAAGCTTTTTGGCATAGCCTCTTTTGCGCAGGTCTTTTCGGACAAAGAGCCAGTCGACGTCGCCCATGCCCTTGTCGATGGATACCTTGCAGTAGCCGACAATCTCGTCACTGCAATAAAGCACCTCGACGCGGGCTTCGTCCTTTTCCATTTCCCTTCTGGTGGCTTCAAGCGAGCTTTCAATGGGCAGGATCGGGTATTTGCCTGCGAAATACTTCGCCACCCTGTTGTGGTGCGCGGCCAGCTCCTTGAGCGGCTCGACCAGTAGGGACAATTGGTCCACCGTGAGGGTGACGAATTTGATTTGGTCTTTCTTTATCATCAATCCTCCGTGTTCACTTCAAGTTCCCGCGACGGCACCACCGCCGCAAACGCTCTGTCCAACGCCGCCATAAACGCGCCGTGGATCGTCGCCGCCGGGATGGTTTTGCCCGCCCAAAGCAAATCCCTGGTCGCGCAGGCGTCGTGCAGCAGCACCACTTCATAGCCTTTCGCCCTGGCGGAACGCACCGTGGTGTCGATGCACATATGGGTCATCATGCCGGCTATGACCAGGCGCTTGATTTTTTTCATGGCAAGCCGTTCCTGGAGGTCTGTTTCAAGAAACGAATCGGGCTTGTGCTTGATTATCAACTCCTCGCCGGAGGCGGGCTGAACGGACGCATGGATTTTCACCCCGTCCGTATCAGGGATGAAAAACGTCGCTCCCGGTTGCAGGCTGATATGCTGGACGTGGTAGACAGGCCAGAAATTCTGCCTGAACACTGCCAGCACATTCGCGGCGTTCGCAGCCGCCGCATCACTCTCCACCAGTTCGTTTTTGCCGCCGGGGAAATAATCGTTTTGGATATCGACCAATAATAACGCGGTGTTCACAGGTTCTCCAAGTACGGCGGGCTTACCCCTCGCCGTAGGTGCCGCCGGTGTTGTTTTTGTTCAATGTCCCGTCTTTTTCGACAAGCAGGCACTTGACCCGGCCCTTGCAGACGGGCCTGTGGCGGACTCCTTTGGGAACGATGATGAAATCGCCCGTTTCGAGGTCGCGGAGCCCGTCGTCGAACTCGATCTGCATCCTGCCCTCGATTACATAGAACATCTCGTCCGAATCATCGTGAACGTGGAAATCAAGGGTGCGGTTTTCCGCCTGCAGGACATTGAGCATATGGTCATTAAGTTGGCCGACCCTTGCATATGAAAACAGATCCTCCACCGCGTCGACGGATCGCTGAAGGTTTACCTTGTCTATCATGGTTATCCTTTCTATGGTAAAGCATACGGTTATTGCCTCCATCAATCAACATTTCCAAACAAAAACCCTCCCCGCAGGCGGGGAGGGCGGAGGGATTTTCAGCTTTTCCGGCATTCATACAGCTTAGCCAAGGATCTCCTTAAGATCCTGGTCGGCGGTGGAAATCGGCTTGATAGCGAACTTGTCGACAAGCACCTGCAACACCGCCGGCGTCGCGAAGGCGGGAAGCGTGGGGCCGAGGTGGATGTTCCTGAGGCCGAGATGCAGGAGGGTCAGAAGCACCGCGACCGCCTTCTGCTCGTACCAGGAGATGATCAGGGACAGCGGCAGTTCGTTCACGCCGACATTGAACGCTTTCGACAGGGCGAGGGCGATCTGGATCGCCGAGTAGGCGTCGTTGCACTGGCCGCAGTCGAGGAGGCGCGGGATACCGCCAATATCGCCGAATTCTAGCTTGTTGAAGCGGTACTTGCCGCAGGCGAGGGTAAGGATAACCGTGTCCTTGGGCGCTTTTTCGGCGAATTCCGTATAGTAGTTGCGTCCCGGTTTCGCGCCGTCGCAGCCGCCGATGAGGAAGAAGTGCTTGATCGCGCCGGATTTTACCGCGTCAATGACCTTGTCCGCGACGCTCATCACGGCGTTACGGCCAAAGCCGACAGTGATGTATTTTTCCTCTCCGTCTTCCGCAAAGCCGGGCGCGGCCAGCGCCGCCTCGACAACGGGTCCGAAATCGCCGTTCTTGACATGTTTGACGCCGGGGAAGGAGACAAGGCCGGTAGTGAAGACGCGGTCCTTGTAGCTGTCCGTGGGCGGCATGAGGCAGTTGGTGGTGAAGAGCATGGGGCCGGGAAATTCGGGGAATTCCTTCTTCTGGTTTTGCCAGGCGCCTCCGAAGTTGCCGGCGAGGTGCTTGTATTTCTTGAGTTCCGGATAGCCGTGGCACGGCAGCATTTCGCCGTGGGTATAGACGTTGATGCCCTTGCCGTCGGTGGCCTTCAAGAGGTCTTCGAGGTCCTTCAGGTCGTGGCCGGTGATGAGGATTGCCTTGCCCTTGACCGGCGTGATCCTGACCTTGGTCGGCACTGGATGGCCGTAGCCGCCGGTATTGGCGCCGTCCAGGAGCTCCATCACCTTGTAATTCAATTCGCCGGTTTTAAGGGCGTTTTCAAGCAGCTTGCTCATGTCGTCCGGTTCGGACGCGGCGAAGGCGAGGATGTCGTAGAACATTTTGTAAATGTCCGGGTCTTCCTTGCCGAGACGCATGGCATGATCCGCATAGGCCGCCGCGCCTTTGAGGCCGTAAATAATCATGTAGAGGACGCCGGCCTTGTCGTCGCCGAGTTTTTTCCTGCGTGCCAAAATGCCGAACTTCGCCGCTTGTTCTTCCATGCCCGCCATGTCGCCGGCAAGTTCGAAGGTCGCGGCGGCGGGCATTCCGTCCGTATTCCCGCCGAGGGATTTCAAAATCCCGGCCAGGCGGTCGCGGAGCTGGACGCCTTTTTTGATAATGTCCGCAATGGATTCTGACGTGAAATTGACGTTGGTGACGGTGGTGAAAAGGGCCTGGATGACAAATTCGCCCGCTTCGCGTTCTCCCTTCCCCTTGTCCGCGAGGCGTGATGCAATACACGCAACGCCCATTGCCGTTTCCACCAAAAGATCCTGTAAGTCGGCTGTATCTGGTTTTTTGCCGCAAACGCCCGACCTGTCGCAACCGGTGCCATTGGCTGTTTGTTCGCACTGATAGCAAAACATGGATATCCCTCCGAAAGATAAATCCCCTCGATATAAAATAAAATAGGGAACGCCTGTAAAATGCGCTTAACAGGCGTTCCCTATAAACTGTTATCAGGATACGGCATTACCCCTGTTGTCGATGACAATTGTTTTAAGAGGCACATCGACTCCGGACAGCTCGATCGCCTGCTCCGCAATCCGCACCAAACCGCCGCAGCAGGGAACTTGCATTCTGAGGACGGTGAGGCTCGCCGGATGCGCGGCCTGAATGATGTTGGCCAATTTCAGGATCTGCGGTCCCGCCTCGTCCAGCTTGGGACAGGTCAGGATGACCGGCCTCTGCTGGAGATACTTGCGGTGGAAATCCGGCGAAGCGGCGGCTGCGCAGTCCGCAGCGATGAGGATTTCGGCGTTCTTGAAATACGGAGCATCTTGCGGGACCAGCTTTAGCTGGAGCGGCCAGTTGACCAGTTGCGAAGGCGTATCTCCCGACGATTGGCAATCGTCCGCCTTGCAGCCTTGCACAGGCGCCAGGTATTTCGCCATCGAGCCGGGGCAGCCGCAGGGCAAAGGCTCCTCCGGCTTCTCCAGGACTCCGGCGCCCGCCGCATGGGCTGCCGCCGGTCTCAGGGACTGCGCCATCGACCCGGGACAGCCGCGATGCGCCTGCGCCGCCGGCGCGCCGACCGGGAGGCCGAGTTCTTTCTGGCGCTCCGCGGTGGCGACGGGATCGTATTCTTCCGCGTCACGGGAAATCATGGAAATAGCCCCGGTCGGGCAGGGGCCAAGGCAATCGCCTAGCCCGTCGCAGTAGATCTCGGAAACCAATTCCGCCTTGCCGTTCACCATCTGTATCGCGCCCTCGTGGCAACTGTCGACGCAGATGCCGCAGCCGTTGCATTTTTCCTTGTCTATGTGGATGATCTTACGTTCCGCCATGGTTAATCCTCTTTTTCTATCGCTGTGGCTATTTCACTGCCAATAAGTTGTTGAATCCTCGTGTTGCCGGTCTTGCGCGCCATCCGGCAGAGGTCGGCGATGGTCGTTTTTTGCAAATAATTCCTGATCGCGGAGTCCATGCCCGAAGTCAAGGCGCTAAACGGGCATTTCGCGTCCGAGGGGCATACGCGTTTGGCGAACATGCAGTCGTTGCAGTGTATTTTTCCCTCGACTTCCTCAATCGCCTGCAGCATGGTGATATCTGCGGGGTCAGCCAAAAGACGAAGCCCACCGCCCGCGCCGCGCGCTCCATCGGCAAATCCGGCCTTGACCAGCCGTCTTGCCACTTTGTGCAGAGTATGGTGGCTGGCATGGAGGAATTCGGCAAAATCCTTAACCGCCAGTTTGGCGTCTCGATCTGCATCCTTCACCGCCGCCAACTCGGTGAGCAGGTGCAATGCCAAAGCCCCCATTTCTCCTATATTAACAAGTCCGGCCATTTTCTCGTCTCCCTGACAAAAGGCATTATATTTTGCGTGCGCTTGATAATTTTTAATTTGGTATTTTAGTACCATTATATATAAATAATGTCCGATTGCAATGATATTCCTTTTCATTTTCCGCTTTATGAAAAAATTGTTCTGCGTATTAATTTAGACTTGCAAAAGATTTCGCAGATTGCTATTATCAACCTTCCAGATACGAGCGCCCGGCGTGTAGTCCGGGCGTGGTTGTTTTTGTATGATGGTAGACGAAAACGACAAAAAACAGGTTGTTTTTAGGTAATTGTATTGCTGTTGGCGTTTTTTAGGAGTGATCATGAACCCCATTATTGCCGAACTTGAAAAAGAGCATTGCAAAAAATCCGTCGACGCATTCAACGTCGGTGACACTGTTGACGTGCATGTCCGCATTATCGAAGGCGAAAAGGAACGCATCCAAATTTTCAACGGCGTCGTCATCGCCATGAACAAGGGCGGCATCAATGAAAACTTCACCGTCCGCCGCCTGGTCCAGGGCGAAGGCGTTGAAAGGGTGTTCCCCCTGCACGCGCCCCGCGTCGAAAAGGTCGAAGTGAAGCGTCGCGGCCGCATCCGCCGAGCCAAGCTGTACTACCTCCGCGACCGCGTCGGCAAGGCGACCCGCCTGAAAGAGGAGACGCGCCCCTCCCGCTTCTTCAAAAAGAAATAAGCCGTTCTTTTGTCGAGGGACTGACGCACCCGAGGAAACGCGTATGCCGGGAAAACTGGCGTTGCTGCTTGTTACTGCGCTGCTAACCGCTACGCAGGTGTCGGGTGCAGACACCCCCGCAGCCTGGCTTGACATCGCCGCCAATCCGCAGTTGCCACGACGTGAACGAGAGTTTGCCGCACAACAACTTATCATGCTTGCCGATTCGTCGGCAAGCATGTTTATTTCAGAGCTCAGGCCGGACAACATCGAAAGCGCGCTGCGTCGTCAGATCGCCGCCAGGATGCTTGGCGAACTCAACGCGAGTGGAAGCGAACCCCCTCTCCTTGACGCATCTTTTTCCGACGACTATTTTCTCGCGCGGGCTGCGTCGGAAGCGCTCGTGAACATCTATTCCCGACGTTCCGACGACGAGTTGTTCATCATGCTGCGGCGTGGACTTCCCCTGGCGGGAGCGGCGCGCCGCGACGGACAGGCCGGGGACGACTGGATCGCGCTGTCTCTGGCGGAAGCGGCGAACAAGGAGAAATTCCGCGCCCTCGCGATGAACGCTCTGGTGCGGAAATTCACTGGCGGGCATACGCCTGTTCCGGAAAAACTGTATTTACCCATATGGGACGGGCTTTTGTCCGGCGACAGGGACTTGCGCCTTGCCTCGGTGGAGGCGGCGGCCCTGGTCCAGTCGGATTTGGCAACGTCCAAGCTGTCTGCCTTTTTGTATACGGAAAACAATCCGCGCCTCCTCATTGCCGCCCTGCGGGCAATGGCCAAGTTCAGGCCGCCGGACTATGGCGCGACAGTCGAGCGCCACGCCCGCCATGCCGACCCGCTGGTGGCGCTGGAAGCCCTGACCGCGCTCGCCGCGATGGGTTATGAAGGAACGCTGTATCCGATAGATGCGTCCGTCGGGTACGGCAGGACCGTCTCCGGTTCCATCAACCATCCTTCCACTCCGGTACGGCTGAGGGCGATCGAGGTTTTGTCGGAGGTGCGCGATCCGCGTTCGCTTGAGCCGCTGACGCTCGCCTTGAAGGATCGGGTTCCCGCCAACAGGGCCGCTGCGGTGCGTGGCATTGGCGGGCTTGGTTTCTCCGCGGCCACGGGTCCGTTGATGCCGCTTCTCAACGACCCGCACCCCGAGGTGCGCATGGAGGCGGCGCTAGCCCTGGACAGCCTCGGCGTAGTCGGTATTTCCGCCAGGCAGCTTGATGACCTGGAAAGCGACGATCTCCTGTTCAAACGTTCCGCGGCGGAGGCTCTCGGCAAACTCGGCGACATTCGTGCGGTCGATTACCTGATAGCCGCACTGGCCACCGACGATCTCGAACTTGCCTGTCTTGTCGCCGAGTCGCTAGGCAACCTTGCCGACCGCCGGGCGGGGCAGTGCCTCTATTCGCTGATGACCGCGACGGAA
Source organism: Planctomycetota bacterium (assembly GCA_036745875.1). Lineage (GTDB taxonomy): Bacteria > Planctomycetota > SZUA-567 > SZUA-567 > SZUA-567 > DAIOFH01. The sequence goes on from DAIOFH010000002.1 coordinate 47,964, forward strand.
AGCCCGATGCTTGCGGATATCTGCAGGAAAGCGCTGACCAACATATACCGTGATGATCCGGGATACAGTCCAGGGATGTGGGAGTCTTGGGCGAGAAGACAGCAGTTGACCTTTAATTGAAACAAGGATTTCGATGTCATCCACTGAACCGACAGAGAAAAAAATCTCCCGCTGGGAATGGCTGCCTTTTGCCGCCGTTCTCGTGCTGGCCGCCGGTTATTTCGCCCTGGGTGATGGCGGCAGCGGGCAGTATTTCTGTCTTTTTGTCGGGCTTGGCCTGCTTCCCGGCTGTTTGTGGCGGCTGCTGGGGAACAGTTCCTGGAGCGTTCACCGCATCGGTTTTGCCGCCGGCCTTGTCGTGTATGTTCTGGACAATCCCAGTCTCTGGCCCGGGACCGCAGTGCTGGAGCGTATCAGCCAGGCTTGGCCCTTGGTTTTAGTCGGAATAGTGGTCGCCGCGACGCAGCCTTTATGGGGAGCGCTCAGGCTTGTCAGGCTGATGCATGACAGCGGTCTCAGCATGTCGTTCTATGAAACACTCAAGCTTTGCCTGTCGGGGAATTTTTTCAATATCTTCCTGCCGGGAGCGACCGGCGGCGACCTGTACCGGCTCTACGCCATAACCCGGGGCGACAAGCGGAAATTCGCTCCGGCCCTCGCATCCATCACCCTTGACCGTTTCCTTGGTTTGCCGCCTCTCGTATTTTTGGTCTTTATAGCCGCATTTCTCGACAAGGAACTCGCTTTCCGGCATGAGAAACTGTCGGGCCTGCTGACGTTTGTCGCGGTGGCTGCCGCATTTTGCCTGATCCTGATGCTGGTTATCTGGCTGGGCAGGAAAAAGGACACCGACAGCGCCAAAACCGGCATCATGGGCAAACTACACCGCGTCCACCGTCTGCTTTCGGTGGGGATTTCCCGGACCTGGACGCTTCCCGCCGGGTTGTGGTGGGGCTTGCTGTCCCATGCCGCGGTTGTGGTGGCCTGCTGCCTGTTCGGTACGGCTGTCGGGGTCCAGGGCATACCGCCGCTGCAATATTTCCTGCTGGTGCCGCTTGCCATGTGCATCAATGCCATCCCCGGGGCGCCCGGCGGAGTGGGGCAGGGGGAAATCGCCATGGCAGCCTTGTTCGAACTCGCCAGCCCGGGACATGGCAATTCCCAGGCGGGCGTGGCGGTAATGCTTTTGCTGCGGATAGCGAACATCCTGGTGGGATTGGCTGGCGGAGCTTTTTACGCCACCGGCAAAATCGATCTGCGCGAAGTCGAATACAGGACGGCAGAAGTCGGGGGGCAAAGCGACAATGCCTCTTGATCCGGCCAAGCCGTTTGACCTTGAGTATGTGGTCATGCCGGCGCAGGACAGAATGCGGCTTGATTTGTTCGTCAAGGCGATGGTGCCGTCCATGAGCCGCACGCGGATCCAGCAGCGCATCGGCGAAGGCAGGGTGGAAGTGAACGGCAACCCGCGCGCCGCCAACTGGAAGGTCATCGCCGGCGATGAAGTATTGTTGCGTTGCAATATCCCGGAAGAAGGCGCGGACGCCGGGAAACGCATTCCTCTGGACATCCTTTTCGAGGACGACGATCTGGTCGCAGTGAACAAGCAGTCCGGCCTTGTCGTCCATCCCGTAGGCAAACACCGTCACGATACCCTGCTAAACGCCCTGTATTGGCGCTACAAGGACATCCTTCCTGAAGACGGTTCCGTCAATCTCGCCAACCGCCTCGACCAGCACACGTCGGGGGTGATCCTGGCGACAAAGAACGCCGAGACGAAACGCATAATCCAGGAGGATTTTGAAAACCGCATTCCGGGCAAGACCTATCTTGCGATTTGCCGGGGACGGGTTGAAAAAGACCACGACGACATCGACCTGCCGATCGGCCCTGACCCGGAGGGGACGGACCACTGCCGGATGGGGGTGCGACTTGACGGCTACGGCAAGGAATCGTTTACCAGTTACGAGGTGGTCGAGCGTTTTCCGCAGGGATTCAGCCTGGTGCGCCTGAAACCGGTAACCGGGCGGCAGCATCAATTGCGTGTGCATATGTCCCATCTCGGGCATCCGCTGGTCGCGGATCCGCGTTACGGCGGAGGCTGGCGGCTGGTCCTGAAGCATGGCGACGGGAGCTTTTCGATTGAGCGCTACGCCCTTCATGCGGCAAGCCTGCATTTTATTCATCCCCGAAGCAAGGAAGAGGTCCTGTGCGAAGCGCCGCTGGCGAAGGACATGGAGTGTGTCGTGTCGTTGCTGAAGGCCGGAGCGGTCGAGGTTATTTGAACAGCGCCGTTGGTCCCACCATTAAAATCCTGCCAGGGAGTTTAACAGAAAACGCTTTCCATTCATGAAGGATGGTGTTTTTATGCGATAGCGGTATGGCATGCCAAAAAACATCAATTTTGTTGGTAAATTACGGCGATTTCAGCATTTTTACCGATGAACCGTCTCCACTTCCGTACATAAACATGTGAGGGGTTTTTATTATGTTAGGCGGTTTTACGACGGTAAATCCGTGACTGCTGGCGCTTTTTAAATGCGATTTAAAAAGCAATAGGTCGCTGCCGGGCGTGGACTTTTGATCATTGAAATGAGAAACCGCCATATGGTGAATGGAGAATGCGATGAAAACAAAAATGATTGCGGTTCTTTCCGCATGCATGTTTATTGCCGTATCGTACGCGAACGCTGGCCAGTTTTGCCCCGTCGGCGTCGAATGCGCGCCGGTCCCGACCATGCAGTACATCACGGAACAGGTCCCCGTCACGACGACCAGGATGATTCCCGTCGACCGTCAGGTCATGGTTCCCAAGACCCGGTGGGTTTACGAAACAAGGCAGGTTCCCTGCACGCGCACGGAATATGTCAATGAAGCCTACACCGTCTATGAACCCCGTTACGAAAGGCGTCCCGAGACCCGCATGCGCCGCGTGACCAGGACTGTCCGGGAAACGGAAGCGCGCGAAGTCGCCCGCACCATCTATGAAAATTCCTGCGGACCCTGCGGCCAAAACGTCCGCGTCGCCCGCAAGGTCTACGAGACCAAGTACGTTCCGGTGAAGCGGAGAGTCTGCGTCGATGAACCGTACACCGTCAATGTCCGCCACAAAGTCTCAGTCCCTGTCACCAAGACCCGCCGCGTGGCGCGCCAGGTGCCTGCCATGCGCAGTGTCCAGGAACGCCGCTGCATAACCGAGATGGTTCCCCAGACGGTCAGGGAGATGCGCGCTGTAACGGAAACGCGCATGGAATCCCGTCAGCGCGCCGTTTGCACCACCCAGTATGTCGAGCGCCCCGTCGTTCAACCCGTTTGCGGCCCGACTTGTTTCTAATGCATCTAAAAACACTTCCTGTGGTAGTTCCGTGTTCGCATGCCCCTGTTTTTACGGGGGCATGTTTTTTTATGCTGGTTGCAGGACGAGCCGCATGCCGACCCGGTCGCTGAAGCCGAGCTTGCGCTCGTTCTCTATGGTCTTCCGGATCGGGTCAGGCAGTAAGTCATCCTCCACGGTGGAAAAGCCGTGTTTGGCATAGAACGGCGCATTCCACGGTATGGTTGCGAAGGTGGTCAGGTAGATGGCTGTAAATGCCTTGTCCCGCCCGTGGCTGATGACCTGCGACAAAAGGGCGGCCCCGAGCCCGCGGCGGCCATATTCGGGCAAGACGTCAATCTCGGCAATATAAATAATCTGGCCGAAGAACCGGAGCAGAACAAAGCCGAGCGGATTGTCGTTTCCTTTTTCCATGATTACCCAAAGGCGATCCTCCACAATGGCGAGAAGGAGCTCGCTTTCGTCCACGGTTGCCTCCATGAGCTGCTTCGGGATTTTGCCGGGCGGGAAAATGGCGGCGGCTTTTTTTTCAATTTCTGAAATCTGTGCGACCTGGCTAGCGTCCGCATTGGCAGTTTGATAGTGGGTCATAACGATACTCCGAAAAAAAAGCCGCCCGGCATACCGGGCGGCCGTATTCTTTGTTGCCCCTCTATCAGGGGCCGACTTCCGAAATGATCGGGCTTTCGTAGTAATCGGTCATCACTTCTCCCGAGCCGCCGGTGATCAGCGGGCCGCCATAGGTCGACTGGGAAGTAATGACGCCGGAGCCGATATGGTCGGGAAGCGATTCCGGGCTGGCCGGATACTGGATAACCTGCGGTTCCGACCAGGTCGTGGTGGTTGTTGTGGTGCTGGTCGTGGCGTAAGGATCTGTGTAGGTGGTGGTTGTCCCATAAGGTACCGGATAGGTTATGCCGGTGTCGAAGGGATCGGTTGATGTGACGATGCCTGCGGGGCTGTATGTGGTGGTGGTCGTCGCCGCCATTTGCTCAGGGGCCGGCATGCCTTCGGCGATTTCCATTTCCGTCAGGACGCGGATCTGTTCGACATTGAGGATGTTCGCGGCTGCACCTGTCGCCAGGTCGATGTTGCCGTTGACCCAGACGCGGCGTCCGGCGAAGTCGTCAAGGTTGTACCTTCCGCTGCGCAGGTAGAAGCGCACTTCTCCGCCCTTGGTGAGGCGGTGGCTCGAGGGGAAGCCGCCGACGCGGCCGATGTTTTCGACCCAGCCGGTGAAGCCGCCGTACAGCGGGTCCGGCGGCGCCCAGGCGGTGGAGCCGATGGTTGTGGTTACGACAGGATAGGACAGCTGGCTGGCCGTTTCCGTATCGACCGCGCGCAGGCGCTGTTCAAGGCTGTCGAGCGCTTCTTCGAGGCGGTTGACCTGGCGAACTTCGTCTTCCTCGATTTTCTTGTGCGCTTCCTGGAGCCTCGTGAAATACTGTTCCTTGAGCTGTGCCGCCTTGCGGTCGTTTTCCGAGAGGCGGAGGCGTCCAGTCGCATCCTCTTTGCCGGCGTTCAGGTCGATGGAGGGGTTGACAGGCGCTTGGGCTGTGTCGACGGGGACCTGCTCGCTGCCGTCCACCTTGACGTATTCGGCAAAAACAAAGGCTCTCGCGGACTCGGGCGCGGCGATTCTATACCATTGGCCGCGTTCCTGTTTGATGGTGACGGCGTCGCCCTTGTTGAGCTGGCCGACGACGGTTGACTTGTCCCAATAGAAGGCATGGATATCGGCGTTGTCCTGGCTGACAATGCCGGGAACGCCTGCTTCGGGAATCTCGCCGGTGATGTCCGCCGTGACGAAATTCTTGTGGATGCTGGCAAGCTGGTCGGCGGGGAAGATTATTTTGTACCAGTCGTTATGTTTCGACAACACCGTGATCGGGGAACCGGTGGTCAGTACGGCGATGGATTCGTACTGGGTGTTGGGACCGGCCCTGACATTGACCCTGCCGCCGTTGATGCGGGCGGGAAGGGGTTTTTCCGGTACGGCGGGAGTCTGCGCCGTTTGTCCGGCCGCGGCGGGAGCGGCGGCGGAACCGACCGAGTCGGGAAGGTCAATCTGGCTAACGCCTGACGGCTGCCCGCCTATGGGGGGCACGGCCGGGGGGGCTGCCGGCGTGCTGTCGACCGCCGGGGGAGGCGGGAGGAGGTTGGTGGCTATTGCCGGAGCTTCCGGAGCGCTTGGCGCAGGCGGGATCGCCGTCGCCGAAGGGATCGCCGTCGCCGAAGGGATCGCCGTCGCCGAAGGGATCGGCGAGGGGATCGTGCTGCCTGCCGGCGCCGCGTCGTCAATGGGCGGCGGTGGCAAAGGAAGGGGGTCGCCAAAGTCGAGTAGGTCCTGACTGGCGCCAGTTGGCATGGCAGCCGGCACAATGGTAAAGGCCAGTAAAAGGACGAGTAAAAACTTGGGCATTTCAGCCTCCTGTATGAAAACAACGCGTATATGGCAGCGGGGGAGCGCCCGGGCAAGTATAGCATACCCTGATCGGCAAGCCACCGCCTAAATACAAAAAATGACCGTGTACAAGGGTTCGCAGGCTTAAAATATACGAAGTGTGCCAGTTATCCGGCATCCTCCGAGAATGCGACCTACTTATATTATCGGCCTATCAGCCTCGCCTTTCAAAAAAAAATAAAAAAACCTTCCGATTTTAGTTCTATCAACTTGGCGCAAAGGGTTTTAAGGCGTCAACCATACCCACTGCCCGCGCTGTTTCCCTGACGTCATGCACCCGAACCATCGCCGCCTTATTGACGGACGCGAGGACAGCAAGGGTTAAACCCGCTTCCAGTCGTTCATGCACCGGCAGACCGAGGGCATCCCCTATCATACGCTTCCGGCTCAGGCCGACAGCCAGGGGATAGCCGCATGCGGCGAGTTCCGCCTGGCGCACCAGGAGTTCGCGGTTGTGGGCAAATGTTTTACCAAATCCGTATCCGGGGTCAAGCCAGATCTTTTCCCCGGCAATCCCCGACGCCTCCGCATACGCGGCCCGAGCCAGAAGGAAATCCGCCACCTCGCGGCAAACGTCCTTGTAATGCGGCGCATCCTGCATCGAACCGGGGGGAGCGGGCATATGCATTAATATGATATGGGCCGAATGTTTTTTTATCAACCCGGCCGCCAGGGCGTTGTCCGTTCTGCCGGCTTCACCCTCCCATCCAAGGCGGAGGGCGCTTATGTCGTTGATGATGTCCGCGCCTTGATCAAGGACGTGTTCCATTGTCGCGACATGGTAGGTGTCGACGGAGATCGGCGCATCGCTTCGCGCACGGATGCGCTTGACCGCGTCGCCGAGACGGGCAATTTCTTCCCCCGCCGAAATAAGCGTTGCGCCGGGACGCGAACTTTCCGCTCCCAGGTCGACGACATCCGCTCCGGCAGCAAGGAGGCCGAAAGCCCGCTCCGCCGCTTCATCCGGAGTGGGAAGCCGCGTTCCTTGCCCGGAAAACGAGTCCGGAGTCAGGTTGACGATACCCATGATGAGGGTCTTGTTGGTTTTGATGATCGGTTTGGCATGGGGAAAATGCCATATTCCTGGTTCAACGGTCATGAATAAGGACTTTCCTTGTGTTTTCGAGAACTATGCCGGCAAGTTCTTCCTCGTCCAGGGAGCGGATGGCGGCGATTTCCCGGGAGACGGCCTGGAGATCGGAAAGGCCGTCGTAACGGGTCTGGACATAGGTGTCCGATTCGATGAGGAGGCGGTCGAATGGAATTGCGGCGGCAGCCGCGCGTTGGCGCTTGAACGCCTTGTCCAATACGGCGCAGCCCAGGGAGAAATACCCGCCTCTCGCGGCAAACGCCTTGAGATACGTATCCGGGCCGGAGAAGGCATGCATGACGAAGACGTTTTGCCCAGTGAGGAACTCGCCGTCAAGGAGGGGAAGAAGTTCTTCCCAGGCCCTGACGCAATGCAGGCTGACGGGACGGCCGAGATCGCGGGCGAGGTTCAGTTGTGTTGCGAGAACTTCCTTTTGCCTGTCAAAGGGCGCGTCCATGACCTTTATTTTATCAAGGCCGGCTTCGCCCAGCCACGCCGACGGATTGTCTTCGAGGCAGGCCGAAAGCGTGTCCAGCCAGTTCTCCGGCGCACCGGAAATCTCCCATGGGTGCAGGCCGAACGCGGGAGTAGCCTTGTTTTCCGGCTGGTTGCAAAATGCGGCGACTTTGTGCCAATCTGCCGGGGTCGTCCCGCAGAGAAGGCGTCCGGCGAAGGCCGATTCGGGAGGCAACTCTTTTGCTGCCGGTCCCGGTTCCGGCGCGATATGGCAGTGGGCGTCAAAATACGGCATTGGTCATGCGTCCAACGAACCGATGATTTCCGCCGCCGTCGTGTCGTGGTCTCGAAGCCAGCCGTCAAGGTCGTCGACAAGACGCCCGCACAGACCCGGATCGACGAAGTTTGCCGCGCCCACCTGGACGGCGGTCGCTCCGGCGAGGAGAAAACTGACCACCTCCTTGAGGCTGCGGATGCCGCCGACGCCGATGACCGGGCAGGCGACAGCCTTTGCGGTCTGCCAGACCAGCCGGAGGGCCAGCGGATGTATGGCCGGCCCCGACATGCCGCCGGTGATATTGGCAAGAATGGGGCGTCGGCGCTCGATGTCCACTGCCATGCCGATGAAGGTGTTGGCGACGACGAGGGCGTCAGCTCCGGCGGCTTCGACCGCCTTGGCGATTACGGTAATGTTCGTGACGTTTGGGCTGAGCTTGACCCAGAGCGGCTTCCGGCCGGTAACTTTCCGGATTTTCGCTATCAAACCGCCTGCCGCATCCGGACAGACGCCGAACATGATGCCGCCCTCCTTGACGTTCGGGCAGGATATGTTGATTTCCATGGCGTCGATTTCGCTGTCAGCGAGCCGCTCGGCGAGAGCGATATAGTCCTCTTCGCATTTTCCCGCGACATTGACGACGACCCGTTGCGCCTTTTCCCTGAGCGGCGGAAGAAGGTCCCTAAGAAAAACCTCAACTCCCTCATTTTGCAGGCCGATGGCATTGAGCATGCCTGACGGCGTCTCCGCTATTCGCGGCGGCGGATTGCCCCGCGTCGGAGAAAAGGTGACGGACTTGGTGACAATGGCGCCAAGCTTTCCTATATCAAAAAAGTCCGCATATTCCTTGCCGCTGCCGAACGTGCCTGACGCAGACATGATGGGGTTCGCGAAGTCCATGTCGGCTATCCGCACCTGTAATCGTGTTGGCATAATCATTTCCTTATGGCTGGAGTATTCACTATTATAATCGCCATATTGGACATCAAGGCAAGTATTTATAGGAAATTCCCGACATTTTGGTTTGATAAGATAGCATTATACTTTCGGATATGCGAGGATAATGATTCTGAGCAAGTGAGTTGGCATCAGATTAAAAAAAAATGTGGTAACAACCTTTAAATGCTTTACAATATATTAATGTATTAAATAAACGACAGCAATTGCAGAACACAATGCCGACGAGTCCCGATTTCTATGGTAATTCATTGTCTGGTACAAACTTGACATACACGGCGGTAATGAATAGTGTATGATTAAACTTACTTATCAGAGGGGCGAGTCAGATTGTCACACCTGTGAAAGGATCTCTGTTGTCATCGCTTAAGAAAATCTGTATTATTACCGCACTAATAATAATTGTTGTTGCGCTTGTGGTTTGGGCTGTTTTCGCTTATGGCAATCCGCAATGGCATTGGAAAATTTACAATTACCAGGCTTCCCGGCAATCTGATGGAATGCTTGAGCCGACGGGTTCTTTCACCGGACTGTGGAAGAACTGGAATGAAAACGGCGAAGAAATTTCCTCCTACGAGTACAAGAACGGTTTACGCGACGGGTTATACCAAGTGTTCAACTCCGAAGGCGGCTTCAGTTCGACTGGGCAATACAAGGGCGGCAAACTTGACGGGGTTCAGCAGGTTTTCCAGTCCGGCGGCGTCAGGACAGAAATACCCTATGAGGCAGGCGTAAAAAAGGGCATTGAAAAATCCTGGTACCCCGACGGCGAAGTGGCTATCGAAGCCCCGTGGGTCGACGACGTCCAGCAGGGAATCGTGACGTTCTATTACGAAAGCGGGGCAAGGCAGGCCGCACTGCCGTTCCATGCGGGCAAACTCGAAGGCGTGCAAAACATGTGGTTCGAAAACGGCCAGCTCCAGTCACAGGAAACATACAGGGACGGCAAGAAAAACGGCCCCTGCACCTTCTGGTCCCCCGACGGCGCCAAGGAAATGACACTCACCTACAAGGACGACGTCATGGACGGCCTGCAGGTCTGGTTCCATTCCGATGGCGGCAAAGCAAGGGAAATGGAACTCTCCCACGGCGTTCCGAACGGCGCATGGCGCGAGTGGGACGAAAACGGAGATCTCCTCACCGACGACGTCTATGAGAACGGCGAGAAAAAGGACAAGGACAAGAAGGAAAATACTACCTCCACCTCCAGCGGGGAGCACGTGCATGGCGAAGACGACGATCACGTGGACAACGAGGAAAATGTAACTGAGGAACCAGCGCCAGCGGCTTGATGCGCGGCTGTTCCTCCCCACGAACTTATCAAAAATGCTTTAAGTATCCGACACCTGTGGCGAGGCGGACAACTTTATATGTGATTTTATCGTTTTTACACCGGTATTATTTGATCGAGGGGTAGCGGAGGCGGAACCAAGGGCATGAAGATTCTCATTGCTGACGACGATGTCACAATCCGTTTTGTCTTGAAGCGTATGCTGGAAAAATGGGATTATGAAGTCATTCTCACCGACAACGGCGAGGATGCCTTGAAAATCATGACCCAGCCTAATCCTCCACGCCTGGTGCTTCTCGATTGGAACATGCCGAAGATGGATGGCATCGACGTGTGCCGCACCTTCAGGGACGTCAAACACGACGATATAGGAGTGTACATCTATATCATCATGTTGACTACCCGCGCGGACGCCACTGATGTCGCGGCCGGTCTGGACGCAGGCGCGGACGACTTTATCCGGAAGCCGGCAAATCCGGGAGAGCTGCGCTCCCGCCTCGCGACAGGGGAACGCATCCTGAGCTATGAACGCCAACTCCTTCTCAAGGAAAAGGAAGTCAGGCTCGAGTGCTACCGCGCCCTGGGCAGCCTGGCCGAAACACGCGACGAAGAAACAGGACGCCACATAGAACGCATCGCCGAATATTCCGCCATCCTCGCCACCGCCATCGGCGAGTCGGAAAAATTCATCGAGGATATCATGACTTTCGCCCCCCTGCATGACATCGGCAAAGTCGGCATCCCCGACAGCATCCTTCTCGCGCCGCGTCGCCTTGAACCGCACGAATTCGAAATCATGAAAACCCATTCCGAACTCGGCTACCAAATCCTCAACGGCCGACCCAGCATGGAAATGGCCGCGGAAATCTGCCGCGGGCACCACGAAAAATGGAATGGAAAAGGATACCCCCAGGGCTTACACGAAAACGATATCCCCCTCGCTGCCCGAATAGTGGCTATCGCCGACGTCTACGACGCCCTACGAAGCCGGCGCCACTACAAACCGCCATGGTCCCATGAAGAAGCAATGGAGGTAATCAAATCCGACGCAGGCTCACACTTCGACCCGCGCCTCTCGGAAGCCGCCATCGACAACGAAAAAGTCTTCCACCAAACCGGCCTATCGAGTGAAGACCCCGGCGGCGATTACTGCTAACCCCACTCCCAACCTGGCGATAAGTGTTTACCAACGGCGGCGGCGGTGGTCGTCGCTGAGGGCTTCGCCGAGTATATCGAAGACGGCACTGCCGATTGCTTCGCCGAGGGCGCGTCCTTTGTCGTAGCGGTAGGGTGCGGGATAATAGTATGAGGGTTGTTCGACGATGACGACTGGCGGGGAGGGGATTGGCGGCGGGACCTGGGCCAGTTCGTAGAGCAGGTAGGAGTTGTTGTTATAACCGTCGTTTATGACGCCGAGCAGGCCGTAGTTGGTTCCGTAGGAGCTGTTTTGGCTGAACGGTTGCAGGGTGAAATCGTATGATGAGTTGGGGTTGACGATTATGTGGAAGCGGTTCTGGCCGTTTCCGTAGACTGCCCAAGAACCGGGGGTCAAGGTGGTCGTGGCGCTGCCGCCTGATGGAACGCTGAAGGTATTTGTGCCGCCCATCGATTGCGGATATACCTGGATGATGCGGTTTGCGCGGTCCAATTGGATCGTGTGGTTGGACGAGTCCATGTTATGGAATTGGATATTTGCGTCTGCGGCAAAGGCGGTATTTCCGATTGCCGACAACATGACGACGGCGAATGCAGTTGTAATAAGGCTTTTCATGGTTTTACCTCCT
>DAIOFH010000003.1:0-58174 GCA_036745875.1 Planctomycetota bacterium
TTATTTAATGAGCGCCTCCCGGTATAAATTCATATCGAAAAGCCTAGAGCGGCAAAAGCGGCCGGTAGTCCCAGTCAATATCGAGACGGCGGTGGAGCTCCTTCAGCTCCTCGTGATAATGTTCGGATAATTTCTCAACATGGGGGGTATGGGGTCCGTGGCAGAAATGCAATCGACAGCCAAGCACCCTGCCTTCCCGGGCATGGCATTGGGTATGCTGCTGGAACGGGCAGCGTTTTCCTGCAGCGATCAACGCCTCGTCCGCGTTGATATCCTCCGGCCGCGGCGTGGTCTGAATCAGTTCCCGTTCGAGCGCGCTCGCGTAAAGGATATGGTCCATCTTGTCGAATTGGCAGCAGGTACCACATCCGTTACAGATCTCCCCGAGGGCGGCGAGTTCCATATCCAGCTCGCGGTACAGTTCCATCAGCAGCTGCAACCGTAGCGGTCGGGGATCTTTTATTTTTTTGCGTTTCATGTTCTATCCAGTATAGGCACCTGCAGCCTTAGCCCGTCGTATGCCGGAGTCATGCCTTCCGGCAGTTGGTCCAGTAAATCCTGGTGGCTGAAATAATGCGCCACATGGGTAATATATGTCTGTTTGGGTCGTATCCTTTGGTGCAAACGAACTGCGTCGTCGAAGCAAAAATGCGTTTCGTGCTTGTGCCGAGTGACAAAACTGATAACCATCACATCCACATCTTCGACCAAATGCTCTGAACTGTCGGGCAACTGCGAAATATCGGTCATATAGGCGAGTTGGCCGATGCGGTAGCCGAGTATCTCCATTATACCATGTTTTATGGGGATTGGCCTGATCGACAAACCGGCGAGTTCGAACTCTTCGGGCGCGATCGTAAGTTGGAGTTTTGGCAGCCCGCCACCCACTTGGAGCGGATTCCAAATATAGGAAAATCTCTTCCTGATAGCCTCTATGCTCGGGGCGTTCCCCCACAAGCCCATAGGCTGCTCGTGCAAGCGCTCGCTTGTCGTGCCGTACAATGGAAGGGTATAGGCGCGGATATCGTCAAGACCGTTTATATGGTCGGCATGCGAATGCGTAATCAAAACACCGTCGAGGCTCTCGACATTCGCGCGCAGACATTGCAGCCTGAACTCCGGACCGGAATCAATGATGATGTTTTGTCCGTTATGCCTGATCAGCGCGCTTGACCGCCAGCGGGTATCCCGCGGGTCGTCGGAGTGGCAGACAGGACAAGGGCAACTGGGTATGGGAATCCCCGTCGAGGTCCCGGTGCCGAGAAACTCGAACTCGAAGGTGGACGGGTATGTCTTGCTCTGGTCCGGCATGGGGCTTTCCCAAAAAAGCGGCAAGGGCATTTTACGAATCTTCGTGATGACAAGGAGTTAGCCGTCCCAGTCGCTTGCGTGACATTTCGCCAAACCACCGGCGAGAAATCACAACGCTTCTTCCAGCATCCAACCCCAATTGTCACAGAATTTCTGAAAATGCTTTAGGTAAAAATATCCCCGCAGAAGCGGGGATATGGTAATAATACAGCAAGTGAAAGGATGAGGGCAAGTCAGATTTCCATGACTTCGGCGGTCTTTTTGCTGATTTCCTCGTCGACTTTCTTTTCGTAGTTCTTCACCAGGTTCTGGACATCGTCTTTCAGCTTCTTGAGGTCGTCCTCGGTGATTTCCTTTTTCTTCTGGAGATCTTCCAGACCCTTGATGCCGTCGCGGCGGGAATTGCGGACGGCGATTTTCGTTTCCTCGCCCTTGGCCTTGATGTCCTGCGCCAGCTTCTTGCGGCGTTCTTCCGTGAGGGGCGGGAAGGTAAGGCGGATCAGCTTGCCGTCGTTCTGCGGGGTGACGCCGAGGTCCGATGCGAGAAGGGCTTTTTCAATTTCCTTCAGGAGGCCAAGGTCGAAGGGCTTCAGCATCAGCTGGCGGGCTTCCGGGACGGAAATGGTGGCGCACTGCTTAAGGGGCATTTCTGCGCCGTACGCGTTGACGCGCACGTTTTCAATCAGGGCCGGCGTGGCGCGGCCGGTGCGGGTCATGCGGAATTCCTTCTGCAGGTGGCCGAGCGACTTTTCCATGCCTTTTTCGATTTCACTCATCACGTTGTCTGCGGACATTGTATCCTCCTGTATGGCAATCTATATAGGGTAAACGAATGTTCTTTTTGAGCCGCCGGTTCCCGCTAATCCCCTTCAACCCTGGTGCCGATATGCTTGCCGAGGGCGGCCTTGATGGTGTTGCCCTTTTCCTTGAGGGAATAGACGATGATGGGAAGATTATTGTCGCGGCACATGGTGAAGGACGCGGTGTCCATGATCTGGAGGTTTTCGCGGATCGCCTGCGAATAGGTAATGTTGTCGTAGCGGATGGCGTTGGGGTTGATCATCGGATCTTCAGTGTAGATGCCGTCGACCTTTGTCGCCTTGAGGACAGCCTTGCAACCGAGTTCCACGGCCCTCAGAGCGGCGGCGGTGTCGGTGGTGCAATAGGGGTTGCCGGTGCCGCCGGCGAGGATGACCACCCTGCCTTTTTCCATGTGGCGCTGGGCGCGGCGACGGATATAGGGTTCAGCCACCTGGTCCGCCTGGATGGCGGAAAGGACCCGCGTGGCATAGCCCATCCCTTCGACGGCCGATTGCAGCGCGAGGGCGTTGAGGATGGTGGCTGTCATGCCCATGTAATCGGCGGTGCCGCGTTCGATGCCGAGGGCGGCGCTTTCCCGTCCGCGCACGAAATTGCCGGCACCCACCACGATTGCTATTTCTATGCCTGCCGTGGCAACGTCCCGTATTTCCTGCGCGACCATAAGCAGGGACTCGCGGTCAAAACCTTCGCCCTTGTCGCCGCCGAGGGCCTCACCCGATATCTTCAAGAGTATTCTACCAAAAGTCGGCAAAACATATCCTTTCTCGCAAAGCGTTCCCAGTAATTAAAAACAAGGACGGTTATTCACCGTCCTCAGTATTATCGCCAACTTCTTCGACCGAAGCGCCGCCGCCGGACCCTATGGTGAATTGGCGGCGGAAGGCGCAGGCAAGGTCCATGATGGCGGTGGCCAATTCGATGGACATGCCGATCGCTTCTTCCGGTGCTACTTTTTGCTCGCGGCAGTGGGCAAGGAACGCGGTCCTGAGATGCCTGGCGAAATCCGGTACCACGTTATGGTTATACCGGCGTTCCTCCAGGGCAAGTTCCATCCAGCCGGAAATGCTGCCGAGAAGGTTTACCTCAAGAAGCCGCATCTCGCGTTCGACAAAGCCTGCGTGCTGCAAGCGGTCGCGCAATGCGGCGCGGATGACTTCCGGCCCCATGTCGATCCGATTGCGTTCACGATAGCGGGCAATCACCCTGTCGACCGCCTGGTCGATGCTTGCCGGAGGCAAAGGCTCGCTGTCGGATTCGAAAGAAAAAGCTGGTTCGGAAGACATGGGCGTACCTCCATCTTTTCTCTTTAGGGCTTACCCCTCGTGGAGAAACGGTTCCGGACATCGTAAAAATGCCCTAACCTTGTAAATTGTGCCAGCATACTTATTAAAATGCAATAGACAATTGTTTTTTTTACGTTAGCCGGTTCAAGGCACCGATAACCAAGTCCAGCAAACGACTCGCCTCCTCAACTTCCTGGCGGACTGCCAGCACCCTTATAGAGTCCACATTATCATTATCGACAAAATTGCTGAAATTCTTTTTCACCGCGTCTTTTTCCGTAACAATAAGAAGCGCACCCTCCTTTTCTGCAAGAGACAAGGCGTTCCGGAGGACACGGTATTCCAACCCGGCATGATCCTTGACAGCCACGATGGCGACCACCTCCGCCCCCAGGGATGTCAATGTTTTGCCAAACGCCTCCGGTCTTGCTATTCCGCATAATGCCAGTACTTTACGTCCGGAAAGTTCAGAGAGGTCCAATTTTTTCCCAGTACTTTTTCGCAGGGAAAACGGCAGGTGTCTTGCCATAAAGACCGGGATGGAGGGGGCAAGGAACTGAATTTCAGCAGTGAGTTGCGACAACTTTTCCGGTGAGACCTGATCGGAACGAGTAACGACCACGACCCCGGCTTTCCGGAGGGTGGATTTTGGTTCACGCAACAAACCACCCGGAATAGGCGTTCCCCCTCCCCAGGGGCTCATGGCGTCCACGAGCACGATGTCCAGATCTCGCCTGAGTTGCAAATGCTGGAATCCGTCGTCAAGGAGGATCGTGTCCGCACCCAGTTCCACCGCCTTCACGGCGGACCGCACCCGATCACCGCCTTCCACGACAATGGCGCGGGGAACAATTTTTCGGTAGAGCTCGCCTTCGTCCGAGACTCCATCCTCCGCCCGGTAGCCACGAAGAAGGATGGCGGGACGCTTTCCCGCCGCCAGCATTTTCTCAGCCAGCATGGCGACAAAAGGCGTCTTTCCCGAGCCGCCGGCGGTGAGGTTGCCTACACTGATAACCGGGACGGAAGCTGCAAAGGATTTATACACTCCGGCAGCATACGCCCATCGCCGCATGCGCATGACTTCGCCATAGGCGATGCCGGGAACCTTGAGCACAAGACGAAGGGCGGAACCGGTCAACCCGCCTCCGCCCTCAAGCATGATCCGTAGGTTTTGTTCGTTCATCTTTGTCGTAAGGGTTACCCTAATTTCACCAAGGCCCTAAAACGGCGCGTACACCACGGCCAGAATCTTCGCCCCTTCCGGACCTGCAGCATGCAGGTGGTGCGGGACGATGGAATCGTAGTAAATCGTGTCGCCGGCAGCGAGGCGGTAGACTTCTTTCCCAAACGCGACTTCTATCTCGCCGGACATGACGAAGATGAATTCTTCGCCTTCGTGGGTGGAGAGGATTGTTTCGCCGTTATGGGGAAGCACGTCGATGATAAACGGTTCCATGTGGCGGTCGGATTTATTGGCGGCGAGGGAATGGAAATTCAATTCCGCCTTGTGGTCGCCGAGGTTGGAACCGGTAAAGCGCGCAGTCTGTTCCATAGCGCCTTTACGGGTGATCACCGGCGCCTGGCCGACCTGGTCGTCAAGAAAACTGCCGAGACGAACCCCAAGGGCGCGGGCGATCTGCAACAGCGGCGTCAGGGATGGAACCAGGTCGCCGTCCTCCAGACTCTTGATCTGGCGGATGTTGGCGTCGAGGTTGCCGGGAATGGCTCCGGCGAGATCTTCAATGGTCATTTGGCGCTTTTCCCTGAGCGCCCTGATACGATGACCGACGATATTTGTTTCCGACATTCTATCTCCTAATGACAAGTAGACAATTACAACAGCTTCTCGCTCATTTCCCTGCCGCCAAGCACATGGGCGTGAAGATGGAACACCGTCTGTCCCGCACCGGGGCCGTTGTTGATGATGACCCGGCAGGAATCCAGCTTTTCTTTTTTCGCCACCTTGTTCGCGCCCAGCATGATGTCGGCGACCAGGTCCCGCTCCGACTCGCCGCAGTCCGACAGGCTCGCGACATGGCGTTTGGGAACGACGAGGACATGCACCGGCGCGGCCGGGCTGATATCCCTGAACGCCAATATCTTGTCGTCCTCGTACACCTTGTTCGAGGGAATCTCGCCACGCACTATCTTGCAAAAGACGCAGTCATTTTCGGTTGACACTTTTATCTCCCGAGAGCATATTATATCGGCCTGTAACAGATCCATATCATAACTGAGGGAAGATGCTAAGACCAGATTTTTATTCGACGGAAAAGAATACCGCCATGGACAAAAAACAACTCGCCGACTGCCTGGAATTCCTCCATAAGGCGGAAAACCTGAAAAACACCCTCCGCAGCGCCCACACCTCCACCGGCCGCCGGGAAAGCTCAGCCGAACACACATGGCGGCTGTGCCTGATGATCATCCTGTTCGAAAAAGAGATCCCCGGACTCGACATCGCCAAACTGCTGCGCATGGCTATTATCCACGACCTGGCAGAAGCCGTCTATGGCGACATCCCGGCCATCGAACAGGCCGGAACCGACAAGGGTGCGCTGGAAGTATCCGCCATGCACGAACTGCTGTCAACCCTGCCGCAGGAAATCCAGACAAACCTGTTTTCCCTCTGGGAGGAGTACGAACACCTGAAGTCGCCGGAAGCGCGCTTCCTCAAAGGCCTCGACAAGCTGGAAACAATCTTCCAGCACAATCAGGGAGCCAATCCGGACGATTTCAATTACACCTTCAACCTCGATTACGGCAAGGAATACATGAAATTCCATCCGCTTCTCGAGGCGCTCAGGGAAATCGCCGATGCAGGGACAAAAAAGAATGCCGGTTTATAGCCGGCGTTCTTTTTTTAAGGCAGATAGATTTTCGATACTACAGGTTTTCCACCGCGTAAATGCGCTCAAGGTTCAGGATCGGGTCCTTCTTGAGCTGGTCGACTATTTCCTGTGAGACTGTTTCGGCCGTGCCGATGACCATCGAAGCTTTTTTCAATTTCCTCAGCAAGCCCACCTGCATGTTTTCGATGTTGATCCCCCTGTCGCCGAGGAGCGTGCCGATACGGCCGATGATGCCCGGCTTGTCCGGATAGCGCAAGAACAGCATATGGCTGTCGAGGCGGACTTCGATATCGGCGTCGTCTATTTGGATAATGCGCTTCCTTCCGTCCTGGTAAACGGTCCCGGAGAGGAGCGTCTCCTTCACCGTGCCGTCGGATTCGCCCTTGACGCGGATGTCGATGTGATCGATGCGGACCGCTCCGGATTCGCCTTCGTCATATGACAAATTCGACTTGATGCCGCGCTGCTGCGCCAGGTACATGGCGTTGATGTCGTTGGCGTCCTCTACGCCGAAGCGGTCGAGGATGCCCTTGACAGCGCAGGAACGGAGGATGCCGCCGTCCTTCCCGGCAAAAAACTCGCCGGCGAGGTGCACGGATACTTCGGTGACCGGCGCATTGACGAGATAGGCGGCGATCCGGCCCATCGATCCGGCCAGTTCCGCGTACAGCCTGAGGCTTTCGTCCGGGGAGAAAGTGACGTTGACGGCGTTGGTGATCTTGCCGTTCTTGAAATAGTCGACGACCTGCTCCGCCATCTGGATGCCGCAGCGCTCTTCCGCTTCTTCGGTGGAAGCGCCGAGGTGCGGTGTGAGGGTGAGGTCCTTGATGCCGAACAGCGGCCCTTCGCTCATTGGTTCCTTGGAGAAGACGTCGATGCCGGCGGCGGCGATGTGTCCCGACTTCACCGCTTCGGCGAGAGCTTCCTCGTCAATGATGCCGCCCCTCGCGCAATTGACGACGCGCGCGCCCTTTTTCATCTTCCCGATGCGCTCCGCCGACAGGAGGTTCCTGGTCGCGTCGGTGAGCGGCGTGTGGAAGGTGATGAAATCAGCCTTTGCCAGGAGGGAGTCGACATCCTGGCAGAGCTCTACCTTGAGTTCCCGTGCGCGTTCGGCGGGGAAGAACGGATCGAAAGCGAGGACATGCATGCCGGCGGCCTGCATGACCTTGACGACATGCTGGCCGATCTTGCCCATGCCGATGACGCCGAGGACCTTTTCGTATACTTCGGTGCCGACGAGCGATTTCTTCTCCCACTTGTGCTGTTGCATAAGGCCGTCGGCGCGGGCGATGTTCCTGGCGGTGGCGAAAATCAGGGCGATGGCCTGTTCGGCGGCGGAGACGGTGTTGCCGAACGGGGTATTCATGACAATGACGCCTTTTTCGGTGGCGGCGGCCTTGTCGATGTTGTCGGTGCCGACGCCGGCGCGGCCAATCAATTTCAGCCTCGGTCCGGCGGCTTCGATGGCCTTTCGAGTGACCTTGGTGCCGGAACGGATCAAGAGCGCGTCGAAATCCTTGATTTTCTGGATCAGTTCGTCCTCGTCGAATTTACCGCGCGTAATGACGGCATCTTCGCCGAAATAGTTTTTCAAGATGTCCAGGCCGCTTCCCTTGATGTTGTCGGCGGCCACGATGGTGTACTTAGCCATTTGTAATGTTCTTTCCTGCAATCGAGTTTTTGATTCGCGACAATAGAAATGTTGTTCCCGATTTCCTCCCTCTCACCCTAACCCTTTCGTTGCGGTCGATCCGATGCGCCGCAAACAGCACTCCACAAAATGGTCGTCACGTCGGATGGACCCAGAGTACCCTCGTCCCCTAATGGGGAGAAGGTTAAAGTGAGGGGGAAGTAGATCGAAAACCACATTCCATCTTGCAAAACTCCAGTAGTTAATGTTTGGTTATCACTTCAGTTCCGGATACAGCGGGAACTTGGCGCAGAGGGCGAGAGTACGCTCCTTGAGGCCGGCGAGCTTCTTTTCGTCGGTTCGCGCTTCCAGCGTCTCGCAGATGATATTGGCGGTCTCGCGGACTGCCGCCTCGTCGAAGCCGCGCGTCGTGCAGGCAGGCGTGCCGACGCGGATGCCGGAGGATTTCATAGGAGGCAGCTGGTCGAAGGGGATTTGGTTTTTGTTGACCGTGATATTCACCTTCGCCAGCACGTCTTCAGCTTCCTTGCCGGTGACGCCCTTGGAGTTGACGTCGATAAGCATCAGGTGGTTGTCGGTGCCGCCGGAGACGATCCTGTAGCCGTTCTTGACGAACTCCCCGGCCATGGCTTTGGCGTTCTTGACGGTTTGCGTCATATAGGCCTTGAATTCGGGCGTTGCCGCTTCCTTGAAGGCGATGGCTTTCCCGGCGATGACGTGCATGAGGGGGCCGCCCTGCATGCCGGGGAATACGGCGGAATCGACCTTTTTGGCATACTCCTGCTTGCAAAGAATCAGGCCGGAACGGGGGCCTCTGAGGGTCTTGTGGGTTGTCGAGGTGACGATGTCGGCGTACGGAATCGGGCTCGGGTGTTCCCCGGCGGCGACAAGGCCGGCGATATGCGCCATGTCGACGACGAAGAACGCGCCCACTTCCTTGGCGATTTCGGAGAACTTGGCGAAATCGATGATGCGGGGATAGGCGGAAGCGCCCGCAATAATAAGGTTGGGCCTGAATTCCCGGGCCGTCTTCGCCAGCGCCTCGTAATCGATCATTTCCGTGTCCTGCTTGACGCCGTAGCTGGCGATCTGGAAAAGACGTCCGGAGAAGTTGATCTTATAGCCGTGGGTCAGGTGGCCGCCGTGGGAAAGGTCCATGCCGAGGATTTTGTCGCCCGGATTGATAAGGGCGAGGTATGCGGCCATGTTGGCGGGAGAACCGGCATGGGGCTGGACATTGGCGTGCTCCGCGCCGAAGAGGGCCTTCGCGCGCTCGATGGCGAGGTTCTCGACGATGTCCACATCTTCGCAACCGCCGTAGTAGCGGCGTCCCGGATAGCCTTCCGCATATTTATTGGTCATGCAGGAACCCTGGGCCTGGAGGACTGCCGGCGAGGTGAAATTTTCCGAGGCGATGAGTTCGATGCCGTCCCTCTCCCGAGTGAGTTCAGCGTCAAGGGCGTCGGCAACTTCGGGGTCAATTTTTCTGACGAATTCGTTCATGGCATTTCCTTATCCAAAACCACAAGGCAAAAAAATACATGCCAGCGCCGGGATGACCCGAACGTTGGCATACGGAATAACTTCCGTAATTATAAGTAGGCAGGAATCAACGTCAATAAGTTATGGTGCAGGAAATGTAAGTTTTCCGCAGCAGCCCGGCTGTGAAATGCTGCATGCCGGACCTTCCCGTTCACCCCGCGTCAATGAAGCCAATCGAGAGTAAAATTTATTTTTAATTTTTTCCTCATTCTAACCTTATATCAGGATATACTATAATTAACCTGACCGGTCAGTCAGATTCATCAAACGGGTAACTTATTTCCAAGGAAGCTTTTATGGAAAAGGAAAAACTACGCGACAAAATCCTGGATGCAGCAGAAAAAGTGATTAGAGCCAAAGGACTCCCCGATGTCACTACTGAGGACATCGCCAAGGAGGCGATGATCAGCAAAGGCTGTGTTTTTTATCATTTTGCCAGCAAGAAGGATGTGCTCCTTGGCATTGTCAGCCGCTATGAGCGAATCCTTGATGATATGCGGGATCAGATTTACATGGAGCTCCCGGATCAACCGTCGAAAAAGCTCAAGTCGATCTTCCTCGCACTAGTCGCCCATCCCAATCAAATGAACGGCAACATTATTGCCATGCTTGCAGATAAGGAGATACGGCTGAGCATCAACAAACTGAAGGCGAAGTTGCATCGGGAGGTCGTGTCCGACGCCGCTGACCATAAGCAGGCGGTGCTTGTGATGATAGTTTTCGACGGGCTCTGGCTCTCGGAGATTTTCGAGGAAAAAATATATACGCGCAAACTCGCAGCTGAGATTGTTGGAGATTTGCTAGAGTCCTTGAACATAGTTTTTAAGGAGGAATCCGACCTAAAACGTGTTGTTCGTTCGTTGAAGCGATGACTCCGGAAATACGCAACAAACCACGAGGAGAACAAAAATGCGCACGATGCTTTACTTTTACTCATACTTGGAATCGCCGGTTCCTCCGCTGTGGGGGGGACAGATATCGTCGACGGGACCACGGGCGCCACATGCCGCCCCCTATTATCGTCAACCGTCCGCCTTCACTCTACCTGTCAGGCAAACACGGCACAGTGATCATAACGGGACCCGAACGGCACCCGTATGATCGCCATCAGCGCGGCAGGCATCCATCGGTGATTGTCACCAGGCCACGCTGGTAAACCGTCCTTGCTGGTAAACCTCCCTTATTGATGCATCATGGAATAAAGTGCAAGACAATGCTTAATCAAGGAGATTTGATATGAAAAGATGTTTGGCAGGAATGGCTTTGGTTATCGTCATATGCGTAGCAACTCCTTTGACCGCCGACGGCGGCGATCCGATAATGCTCCCCAACCGCCTGGCCACGGCCAAGGTGGGCGAATGGGTCACCTACAAGATACCGGAGGGATTCACCCAGAAACATATGGTGGTGGAACGCATCGGCGAAGGCGCGAAAGCCCAGGTGAAGATCCGTGTGGACAGCATTCTTGACGGCGAAGTCGTCGATTCGATAGAGTTGGTGGAAATAGCCGGAGAAGAACTTACGGAAATGCCCGACAGCGAGGAAGACGGCGTGACAGTCTCCCTCGCCCGCAAAAACCTTCAGGCGGCGGGAAAAACAGTGAATGGATATACCATAGAAATTTTCCAAAACGGCAAACTTTACCAGGTTTGGGAGGTAGCGCCGTCGCTCCCCGTCTACGGCCTCGTGGGACGTAAAACCGACGATGGCGGGCAAACCGATTTCGAGATAGTTGACTACAGCGGGAAATGAGTTCAACCCGGTTCCCCACTCCCTTTCTGTGCCGCGTCAGTTGTTCGCCGCGGTGCAGAAAGAAGGGTTGTGGAGCATTAGAAAAACATTCTGGTCGCGCGCGGAAGAGGGTGCCCTGCTCTTTTTCCCGAAACAGGAAGCGGCGCGAATAGTGGAATTCCGCGCGTTCTTTTTATGCCCATCTTTGCGAAGACCGTCTGCACGGCGGGAAAACAGACATGCTTGCCCTGTTTTTTGCGTTTTTCAGCGTCTTTCCCTTTCCTGGCGAAAAACTTGATCCCTACCTGCTTGTGAAGACCCGCGCCGGCCTTGGCTATGGCCATGGGCGGTTCGCGTTTTTCCAGTATGATATCGGAAAATGCCGTGCTCTGCCTCGCGACAAGCCTGCCCTGACGCACCATTTCGAGAATGGCGATAAAAAAGCCGACCATTTCCCTACGGGTCGGCCGCTCCGACAATATCAGGGAAAAGCGCGTCTTCCCGGCTGAGGCAAGGACCGTTTCGATCTGGTCGATACGCACCGAAGTCGGCACTTCCGTATAGGTGATTTCCGTCGATTCGCCGGCGGGGACGATCTTCAGGAGCATGGTCTGGAAGGCGGCGAAAAGATCCATCACATCCGCCGGATCCGTCTCCTCAGCCGCAAAGCCGAATTCCATTCTCGGAGCAACGCGGGGATAGCGCCTGCCATGCTCCTCAGCCATTTCCCCCAGCAGCCTGGCCGCTTCCTTGAAGCGGCGGTATTCAAGGAGCGCTTCCACCAGGTCGGAACGCGGATCGAACGACTCGTCGTCGTTTTCCTCCTCCTCCGCCACTTCCTCCGGCGGCAGCAGCATGCGGCTCTTGATCTCCAGAAGCCGCGAGGCAAGGTCAAGGAACTCCGAAGCCTCGTCGACGTCCACAAGGTCCAGCTTGCCCATCTCCTCGAGATACGCGCTGGTCAACTGCGAAATGGGGATGTCATGGATGTCCATTTCATCGCGGCGGATGAGGTGTAGCAGCAGGTCCAGTGGGCCGCTGAATGTTTCCGGTATGGTGACGTTGAGGCTCATGTGGGTTAGCGGTTCCTATGCTATTCGCATTTCTACGGGGCAATTTCCTCGACAAGTTCGGGAACAAAAATATCGTTTTCCATCCCGACGCGGTAGAGATACCCGGATTTGAGAGTTCCATTCTCCCTGTCTATGGTGATTTTTCCGGACGCGAGACGGAAGTTCCGGATCGCGTACAGCCCATCCCTGATTGATTCCCCGTCGTCGCCCGCTTTGAGCGCCTCGATGAGGAGGGACAGTGCATCATAGCCAAGAAAACTGTTTTGTCTAGCCTCCGTATCGTTCGACATGTTGTACAGCGTGGCGAAGTTGCGCATTTCGGGAGCGGAGGAATCGATATTCCGGCCCGCGATAAAATAACTGCCAAGGATCTTGTTGCCCGATTCGAGCATGACAAATTCATTTTGCCAGGTATCGCCGCCGCAAAAGACCGTATCCACATCTTCCGTCAGCGCCTGCCGCAGTATGGCCGCCACTTCCCAGGAATAACCGGGCAAAAGCACCACCTGCGGTTTTGCCGCCTTTATCTTGCGGAGATTGGCGGAAAAATCGTGTTCCTTCTCGTCCGCGTAATTCCATTCGAACCATTCTTCGGCAACCAACGTTCCTCCCGCCTTTTTGAACTCCTCTTGGAAGGCCTCGGAGACGGTCTTGCCGTAGGTGACGTCCTTGTTGACGATGACTGCCGCCCGCTTGAATCCGAGCTTGCCGGCCATGTACCGTGCCAGCGCACGACCCTGGAACGAATCGTCGAACAAAATGCGAAACACCCAGTCGTTATTCATGCTGATGTCGGGAGCGGTAGCGGACGGGGAAATGGTCGGCACTTTGCGCTCGGCGGCATACGGACGCATGGCATGGGCGAACGTGGAAGCCGTAGGCCCGAGAACAGCCCGGACGTTGTGCTTGTCGACCAGCTCCACGTAGTTCTCGACGGCCTTTTCCTTGTTGGACTTGTCGTCAAGGACCACCATGTCCAGCCTCATGCCGTTTTTGTTTGCATTCTTGTTGAATTCTTCAAGCCGCATCTTGATGCCCGCGAGATAGGCGTTGCCGCTTTCGGACATCGTCCCCGACAGGGAAATCGACACGCCGAAGCGAACCGTTCCAACTTGGCCCGCACGGCACGGAACCGCTGCCAGAATAAGTGCGAAAATGATAATGCATGCATAGTTTCGTATGCATAACAACATCCGTTTATGCATAGTAGTTCCTTCTCTGTTTTGAAGCTCGCCTGCCCTCCGGCATTTGCGCCGGAATACCCTGCCTCACCCCTAGCCTTTGTACCGCGTATGATCAGAAGGGTAACATCTTATGGGTTTTTTCTTTTTTTACCAACAGGTTCTTATGCCCTCTCCAAAAATGCGTAAATATCGGCCGCCGACGGCGGGCAACCGGGAATATGGATATTTGCCTTCCGGCAGCATTCGCCGATGCCGATTGTGGGGATTTCCTTTTCCTTCCAGCCCTGGCCTATGCAGATGCGGGGGGGCGATTTTTGCAGCCTCTTTTCCGACAGGCGCTGCAGGGCATGGATCAAATTGGCGTAGCAGGCGGAACAGGCTTTGTCTTCGTCCACAAATTTGGCCAGTTTGGCGACCTTTCCCCCGCTGGCGATCTGCTGCGACGTGGTCGGTTCGTTTAGCGTCATGATAAAGGATTTCGGATCTGCGCCGATATCCCCCAAACCCCATTCCCCCGCCTGGGCGAGATAGCCCACGTCTGCCGGATCCATGCCCATGAAATGGCAAGCCAAGAGGTCGATCCCGAACAGGTCGGTTCCCAGTACAAGCCGGTCCGCCCTGACGGGGTTGCCGCCTTCCTCGAAATCCAGGTCACCGCAGATGCCGTCAACGAGTGTCAGATCCGGCTTGACGGCGAACGGCAAGCCGGCGATCAGATGGTCAAGGCCCTCGGAGTGGAAGCGCCGCTTTTCCGAATCCGGTATGCAGCCCTTGAGGTTTTTGATGGCGCAAGTCATGCGCGTCTGGCAGTGGCCTTTCAATACCGGCAGGTTGATCAGGTAATCCGCAGCCAGTATGCTCTTGCACACCTTTATCGGTCCGGCCGGAGTATCGACAGGTGTGGCGGCATCTTTTTTCAAATCGTGCAGCTTGACCCCGTAGCGTTTCGCCAATGCCTCGTAGCCGCAAGCGGAAAAGGCGCGGCGCGTGTCGTCGCCGACCCAGGAGCCCTCCATGATCGTGATATTCGTGCACCCGCAGTCCTGCAAAAATTCGATGACACCGGCGACCACCTCGGGATGCGTGGTCGCACCGCCGGGGGCGGGGCGGCTGACGACAAGATTCGGCTTGAGGGCGATATGAGCGGCGCGGTTCGGCAGCGGCTGCATTTCGACATCGTGCAAAAGTTGTTTGGTCATCCGGGTGTAGTCGCTGCCGTAGACGATGTACGCGGCGGCCGGCGCATCGGCGCGTGAGTATTGCATAAAATCCTCCAAAGGGTATACTGATCCTCTGTATTTCATAGTATATACTATTAGGATATCCGCAGGAGAACAAGTGAATCCCGAAACGAAAAAAGTCGCTATAGGCAACGCATCCATCGGCGGCGGCGGCAAACTCTGCCTCATGGCCGGCCCTTGCGTCATCGAATCAGAAAGCCACGCCCGAATGATGGCGGAAAAACTCAAGGCCCTGGCCGCCGATCTTGGCATGCCGTTTGTGTTCAAAAGTTCCTACGACAAGGCGAACCGTTCCTCGGCGAAAGGATTTCGCGGCCCCGGCCTCAAAAACGGACTGGCCATACTTTCCCGCATTAAAAAGGATTTCGACGTCCCGGTCATCTCCGACGTGCATTGCCGCGAAGATGTCGGCCTTGCCGCCGAAGTCTTGGACATTATCCAGATCCCGGCTTTTCTCTGCCGCCAAACGGATTTCCTGGTGGCCGCGGCCAAGGCGGGAAAGCCGGTCAATATCAAAAAAGGCCAGTTCATGGCTCCCTGGGACATGAAAAACGCAGCCGACAAGGTGAACGCCGCCGGCAACCCGGACGTTGTTCTTACCGAGCGCGGCGTTTCCTTCGGCTATAATAACCTTGTCGCCGATATGCGCGCCCTCCCCATCATGCGCGGCTTTGGCGTCCCGGTTGTCTTCGACGCCACACACAGCGTCCAATTGCCGGGCGGTCAAGGCAGCTGTTCCGGCGGCGACCGCGACATGGCGCTGGTCCTCGCCAGGTCCGCAGTTGCGGCCGGGGTGGACGGCGTATTCCTCGAAGTCCACGACAATCCGGACTCTGCGCTGTGCGACGGACCGAACATGATACCGCTGGCGGAACTGCGGTCTTTGCTTGAGACGCTTCTTGCGATCGACAGCCTCGTGCGCTAGCCGCGCATTCCACCCGAATTTGGTTGACAATCCGGACGGTCGGCTAAAATATACGTTTTCAAACCTGAAACGGCGCATGTCGTTTCAGGATCATATGTTTTTCTGTGCAGGCGGACAGACGCAACAAGGGAATTCATTTACAGGCGGAGAACTATGCCATCATCAACACGCAGATACACCAGAAGAATTGAACTGTCGGAATTCGCAACCTACCACATCGAAGTCGCCTACCGCGATCCGGAAGCCGATGTCGACGCGCGGTCGGCTCTCCATGATCTCCGCGAATTCGGCCTCACAGACCTAACAGCCGCCAGGGCGGTCCGCCTCTATGCCCTGCACGGCAAGTTCACACCCAGGGACATCGACCGCATCGCCTCCGAACTCCTTGCCGATCCGGTCGTCGAAATGTTCGCCGTCAACCAGTCGATCCTCGCCAGCCGCGACCATCAGGACCACATAGTCGACATCGCCCGGCGCCCCGGCGTGATGGAACCGTCCGAAGCGTCAGCCATAAAAGGGATCGGCGAACTCGGCTATGAAGCCAAGTGGATCAGGACAGGCCGGCGTTTTATCTTCAGCGGCTCTGCCGAGAAAAACGACCTCCTCGCCGCGGTCACCCGCATCCTGGCCAATCCTGTCATCGAGCAGGTCGCCATCGACACCCCCCTCGTTCTCGACCGCGCCACCATAGAACGAAGCTTCCACAACCGCCAGGAGCTTTCCCTCGAAGGCCTGTCGGACGAGGAACTGGAAAAACTGTCCACCAGCCGCCAGCTCTATTTCTCCCTGGATGAGATGCGCACGGTGCAGAATCATTTCGCCGGACTCGGGCGCAATCCGACAGACGTCGAACTGGAAACAATAGCCCAGACCTGGAGCGAACACTGCAGCCACAAAACTTTCCGCGGCCGGGTGAAATACCAGGAGGAAGGCAAGGAACCGGAACTCATCGACAACCTCCTGAAAAACACCATTGCCCGCGCCACCCACGAACTGGACAAGGAATGGTGCTGGTCCATTTTCGAGGACAACTCCGGCGTCATCGACTTCAACGGCGCTTACGGCATCGCCTTCAAGTGCGAAACGCACAACCACCCGTCCGCCATCGAGCCGTACGGCGGCGCGGGCACCGGCCTCGGCGGCGTCATCCGCGACCCCCTCGGCACCGGCCTCGGCGGCAAGCCGATCCTGAATACGGATGTGTTCTGCTTCGGCCCCCCGGACCTCCCGCCCAACGAAACGCCGACGGGCGCATTGCATCCGCTGCGCGTGTTCAAGGGCGTCTGCTCCGGCGTCAGGGACTACGGCAACCGAATGGGTATCCCGACCGCCAACGGTGCCGTCCTCTTCGACAAACGCTTCATCGGCAACCCGCTGGTGTTCTGCGGCAACCTCGCCGTCATCCCGAAGGAAATGGCCAAGCGCCGCCAGCCGACGCCAGGCGAAGTCGCCCTCGTGGTCGGCGGCCGCACCGGCAGGGACGGCATCCACGGCGCGACCTTCTCGTCGGTGGAGTTGGACGAAAATTCCGAATCCGTCTCGTCTGGCGCTGTACAGATCGGCAACCCGATCGAAGAAAAGAAAGTCACCGACTTCCTCCTGCGTGCCCGTGACGCAGGCCTCTACACCTGCATCACCGACTGCGGCGCGGGCGGCCTTTCCTCCGCCCTCGGCGAAATGGGATCGGAGTGCGGCGTGAAGGTCGACCTGGAAAAGGTGCCGCTGAAATACGACGGCCTGACCTACAACGAAATCTGGATCTCGGAAGCGCAGGAGCGCATGGTCATCTCCACACCCACCTCGAACCTCACCGCCCTTGCGGCGCTGGCAAAGGAGGAAAACGTGGAAATCACCGAAATCGCCACCTTCACCGACGACAAGCGGCTGAAGTTGTTCTGGCACGGCCAGGAGGTCTGCGACCTCGACATGGGATTCCTGCATGACGGCGTGCCGAAGGTCGAACGCGCCGCCGTGTGGTCGAAGCCGAACCATCCGGAACCCACGGTCGACGGCCATGAGCACCACGGCGAAACGCTCAAGAAAATCCTCGCCAGCTGGAATGTCTGTTCCAAGGAATGGATCATCCGCCAGTACGACCACGAAGTGCAAGGCGGCTCCGTCGTCAAGCCCCTGGTCGGCGTTCTCTCGGACGGTCCCGGCGACGCGACCGTCGTCCTCCCGCTCCTCGGCGACACCAGGGCGATAGCCGTGTCGAACGGCATCAACCCGAAATATTCCGACATCGATCCCTACTGGATGGCCGCCTCCGCCATCGACGAGGCGCTCAGGAACCTGGTCGCGGTCGGCGCGTCCCTCGAGCGCTGCGCCATCCTCGACAATTTCTGCTGGGGGAACTGCAATAAGCCCGAACGCCTCGGCGAACTCGTCCGAGCGTCCCGCGCCTGTTACGATGTGGCGAAAGCCTATGGCGTGCCGTTCATATCCGGCAAGGATTCCATGAACAACGAGTTCACCGTCGGGGGCGAAACGCTGGCCATCCCCGGCACCCTTCTCATCAGCGCCGTGGCCGTGATGGAAGACTGCCGTAAGGCGTTGACGATGGACATCAAGAAAGTCGACAATAATCTCTGTGTCGTCGGCCTGACCAAAAACGAACTCGGCGGCTCGCACTATTACGACCTGAAGGGATTTATCGGCAACAACGTCCCTACCGTCGACACCGCAATGGGCAGCAAGACGTTCAAGATCATGCACGACGCCATCTCCGGCGGCCTGATCCGATCCTGCCATGACTGCTCCGAAGGCGGCATCGCAGTCGCGGCGGCGGAAATGGCTTTTGCCGGCGGCCTGGGCCTTGACCTCGACATAAGCCTCGCGCCCACGGACGGCGAGCTTTCCGACGTCGCCGTTCTTTTCAGCGAATCCAACAGCCGTTTCCTGGTGGAGGTTGAACCCGGCAAGCAGGATGCGCTGGAAAAGCTCTTCAAACAGGCGGGAGTGCCCTTCGCCAAGATCGGCAAGGTTGCCGAGACGGACAAACTCACTATCACTCACGGGGACAAGGGGCTTGTGGAAGAAAAGCTTGACGACCTCAAGGATTCGTGGCGCACGGCCCTGGACAAGGTTCTCTGATGGACAAACAGCCCGGCGGCGGAAATGACAGGCTTCCAGTGCCCGAATCCGATACTGTCGTGCGCAGCAGCGGTACGGTGATATTGGGATCCGGGGCGATTGTCCGTAGCTCGGGCACGGTTATCAGGTGCAACGAAGAAAAAAAGCTGGACCAATCCGTCGTGTCGGTCATTTCCCATGTCACCTGGATCGGCGTCAGCGTCAACATTGTCCTTGCCGTCTTGAAATTGATAGGCGGCATATTCGGCAAAAGCCAGGCCCTCATCGCCGACGCCGCCCACACCATCTCCGACCTGGCGACGGATGCGGCCGTCCTCATCGGCGTCCGCTACTGGTCGGAACCGGCGGATGCCGTGCATCCGCACGGACATGGCAAGATAGAAACGATGGTGACGCTGTTTATCGGCGTCATGCTGGCGATCGTCGGTCTGGCCCTCGGTTACGAGGCGATCCTGACCCTGTCGCACGGCATGCCGTCCGCGGATGCGCTTCAGGGCGGTCCCAACTCCACCGCCCTCTGGCTCGGCTTCGCCGCGGCAGTCCTCTCCATCATAGTCAAAGAAATCCTTTACCGCTGGACTGCGGCATGGGGAACAAAGCTCAAGTCGTCCGCCCTCGTCGCCAATGCCTGGCACCACCGTACCGACGCGCTGAGTTCCATCCCTCCCGCCCTGGCGATAGGCGGCAGCTTCCTCGGGGCGAGGCTTGGACATAATCTATGGTTCCTCGACCCCATCGGCGCGATTGTCATCTGCGTGATGCTGCTCCATGCTGCCGCGATGGTGGCCTACCCCGCCCTGCAGTCGCTTCTTGACGCCGGAGCGGATCGCCGAACCTGTAAACGCATCGAAGAAATCATTCTGGATACTCCGGACGTCCTCGGCGCGCACAAAATCCGTTCCCGTTACGTTGGCCCCGAAGCGGTTGCCCTCGACATGCACATCTTTGTCGACGGCACCCTTCCCGTCGCCAAAGGCCATGCCATAGCCGCGCGCGTGCGCGCCAGGCTCCTTGCCGCCGATTTGTCGCTGGTTGATGTGGTCATCCACGTGGAACCGGTGGAAGAACAGTAACTGTCACCTATTCACTGTTTCTCCCATATTTCCCCAAGCATCTTGAATTCCCCCGGCGTCATGGTCTCGCCACGGGAGCCGGGATCGATATTGCACTGCGCCAGGATATCGTCCGGGGACGAATCGGCGAAAACGCCCTTGAGAGCGTTCCGGAGGGTTTTTCTGCGGGAGCCGAAGACGGCTGTCGCGATGCGTTTGATCCCTTTCCAGGGAAGCGCCAGGCGCTCCTCCACCGGCAGGAAATCCATTTTGATGATTGCCGAATCCACATTCGGCCTTGGCCAAAAACAACGCGGCGGAACGATGCGTTCTATGGAAGTCGTCGCCGCCAGACCCGCTCCGATGGACAGCGCGCCGTAAGCCTTGCCTCCGGGAGCAGCGCCGATCCTTTCCGCCACTTCCTTCTGCAGAAGAAAGACGCCTGTTTTCCACGGCATCGGGGACGAGAGCAGGTTCATGACAAAAGGCGTCCCGGCCGAATAGGGAAGGTTGGATACACACTTTAAGACAGCTTCACGCGCCGGCAGCCCCGACTTGGTCGCCTCGTCCGCCAGCATGGTCCGCTTGAGCGCCAGCATTTCGTCCAGCTTTTGCAAAACGTCCGGATTGATGGCATTTTTACCCGCCAGGATATCCCCTTGCAGGAAAAAAACGTTGGGCAGGTTCTTCGTCTCCTCCTGCGCCAGGGGTAGAAGGCCGCGGTCAAGCTCGACGGCAAGGACAATGCTTCCGGATTTTGCAATATACCGGGTCAGGAAGCCGCTGCCGGGACCGACTTCCAGCGTGACATCGTCAGGCCCGAGGCAGCCTGTTTCGGCAATAAAGCGCAACTGGTTGTTGTCCAGGAGGAAATTCTGGCCACGGCGCTGCGACGGTTTCAAACCGGCCCGATTCATTCTGGCCCGCAATTTTTCCAATATTCCCATTTGTTCCTTTTCCACAGTCCAAAATGCATTAATAAATCATTTTAAGTATAGCGATTCAACACTCTTGCAGTCAAGGCATCGGGAACGTAAAATTGGTTGAGAATGTTTTTTGTATTATTTTTCGACAGGTTGTATTGTTAAAGCATTCTGACTATTGGCACTATTCGGATTATGCCGTTTTGGCACAGCCGTTTGATAGAGGCGCATTATGAAAAAGAGCTCCAGCATCACTTTCAGACTGTTTATCGCCGCGACCCTGGCGTTGCTGGTCGGATTGCTGACGCAAATATTCTTTACCCGCGTTTTTTCCGCACGCCTGAGCGATCTGTTCGCCACCAGCCTGAATGACCTCGCCCAAAATGTAAGCGGCGAAAACAAGGAAACATTCACGAACATGGAACACAGCCAGGCCGACGCCTATATCAGGTATGTAGAGATGCGCGCCGAACAGCTGGTCGACGCCGCTTCCATTATCGCCAGTTCCCCCATGCGCTATGGCGACGCCTTTGCCCTACGCCGCATCTGCGAAGAGTTCGTGCGTGAAGGCGAATACGCAGTATTGTACGCGGTCGAAGCGAGCGGGCGGTATTTCGACGGCGCAAGCCAGCAGAATTCCCTTGTCGTCAGGGAACTCCTAGGCGCCGACACTGAACAGCTCCGACCCGATCAACTTGCGGAGAAGCTCCAGGCCACCGGCTCCGACCGCCTGAAATTCTACACATCCTCCGTGACCGACGAATTCGACGACAAACTCGGCGACATGTATCTTGTCGCCGCCCTGGACAGCCTTGAAGAACGCCGGCAGGCGGTAATGCAGGCGAGCTTCGCTACCGAACAAAACCTGTCGCGCTCCTTGTCCCTGCAACTGGAGCGGACCCTCAGCACGATCGAAAGCACAATGCGGGAATTCAGGCTCATCATCTGGCTGGGCGGCCTGCTGGCGATAGTCATGGCCGGAGTCATCCTCTACCTTACGACCCGTTCCATGATCAAGCAGCTTTCAAAGGCGCTGAAAATGGCCAATGCAGTCACTTCCGGCGATTTCGGCTACCGCGTCCAGGTGAATGAGGACAACGAATTCGGGCGCTTGACGTCAGCCATGAACGAAATGGCGGACAAACTCGGCGAGCGCGAAGAGGAAACGCGCCAGGCCATCGCCGACCTGGCGCGTGTCCTCGATGAAGTGGCGGGAACGGCGACGGAAATCAATTCCTCGGCCAGCTACCTCAGCGCCTCCAGCCAGGGCGTATCCCTCGGCGTCGAAAAACAGGAAAAATCCATCCAGGACATTTCCGCCTCCATCCGGGAGCTTGCGGACGGTGTGAACAGGAGTTCCGAAAACGCCGGGCAGGCATCGGAACTTTCCGTGCAGGTCAGGGAAGCCGCGGCCAGGGGCGATATCGAAATGAGCCGGATGACCGAGGCTATGCAGGAGCTTGAGGAATCGCAGACGCGCGTCGCCAAGGCGATGAAGATCATCGATGACATCTCCTTCCAGACAAATCTCCTTTCCCTCAACGCGGCGGTGGAGGCTGCGCGGGCCGGCAGCCACGGCAAGGGATTTTCGGTCGTCGCAGAGGAAGTGAGGATACTGGCGGCAAAAAGCGCACGGTCGGCCTTGGAAACGGAGCGGCTTGTCACCGATTCGATGGAACGGCTTTCCTACAGCAACCAGTGCCTGGAGTCGACGGGACAAGCCCTTGATGAAATCCAAAACCTTGTCGAAAAGGTTGTCGCCCTCATGCACGAGATCGCGGCGATTTCCTCCGAGAACAGCAACGGCCTCGAAAAAGTGACAGGCAACATCGGCAAGATCAGCACCATTGCCGAAAAAAACCACATGGCCGCCTCTGCGGCGGCCGCAACGTCGGAACAGCTCCTCGCCATGGCTGCGGCGCTGCAGGACATGCTGAACCGTTCGAAAACCAGGCGACGCGAAAAAACGGGGGGAATCGATTCCCAGCCAAGAAAAATATTAACGACAAAACGCAATTCAATAGAATATTAATCTGGCAACTTTCTCCGAAGGATATAAAATTTATGAAAACGGCTGCCATGCGGCCGTTTCGTTATGCATGTGCCTCACTGTATTCATGATATATAGGGCGGGTGTTTCACTTGCTGGAAAAAATTGAACTGGAAAACTTCATCCTTTTTGAAAAGGCCGACTTCACCTTCACTTCGGGGCTGAACGCGGTTTCGGGAGAAACGGGCGCAGGCAAAAGTTTGATCGCCCGCGCTCTCGGCCTTGGACTCGGCGGCCGCGGCGGCCAGGATTCCATCCGCGCCGGCTGCGAGGAAGCGAAAATCACCGTCCATTTCTCCAAGCCGGACGGGAAAAAGGCCGGGATGCAGCGTTACCGCGTCGACCGGGTGATCCGCCGCGACGGCGGCGGCAGGATATTGCTTGACGGAAAGCCCTCGACCGCGCAGGCGGTCCGTGCTCTTCTGTCGCCACTTGTCGACTTTGCCGCGCAAAACGAACAGATCCGCCTTTCCGAGTCCGCCTACCAGCTCGAACTTCTTGACGCCTACGGCCGGCTCGGCCCGGAAGCCGCCCTCTACGCCGACCTCTTCCGCAGCGGGGAAGTGCTGGATCGCCGCCTCAAGGCGGGCCGGGAGGAAAAGGCGCTTGTACGCCTCCGCCTGGAAAAAGCCCAGGAAGAACTGGCCAGCATAAACAACACCGGATTCAATCCCGCGACCGACCTGCATCTTGAAGATGAGATTCGCGAAATGTCGTCGGCGTCCCATATCGTCCAGGCAGCCAGCGAAGCCGTCGGCCTCCTGGAAGGCGGCGATCCGTCGGTGGTGGATTCCGTCGGGCATGCAAAGCGCACACTGGACAAGATGGTGGAAGCGTCCCCGCGCCTGCGTGAAGCGTCCGCCCACCTGGTGTCGGCGCTTGATTCCTTGTCTGCCGCGCTGGCCCTTGCCTCGGCCGCCGCCGAGGGCGCCGAGGCTGATCCTGACGAACTCGACCGGCTAATCAGCCGCTCCGAAACGCTCAAAGCCCTTGGCCGCAAATTCGCCTGTGGCGTCGAGGGACTTGCCGCCTTCAAGGAAAAGCTGGAAAGGGAAATCGCCGAACTCTCCGAATGGGACGCCGGGGAAGACGAGATACGCGCCAAACTGGCGGAAATACTTCCCAAGATCGCCGAATCGGGAAAAGCGCTGGGAGAAAAGCGGCGGGAAGCGGCGAAAAGACTGGCAAAAGCGGTCAATCGCGAACTTGCCGGGCTCGGAATGGAACAGGCCGGGTTTTCGGTCGAATTCGAACCGTTGTGGCATGAAGGCATGCCGCCGGAGGAAATCCTTTCGGCCGGCAGCGCAGGACTGGAAGAGGCGACCTTCTTCCTCAGCCCGAACCCTGGCGAAGCCGCGTCCTCCCTCGCCGATACCGCGTCCGGCGGCGAGGCGTCCAGGGCGATTCTGGCGATAAAGGCAGCGCTGTCCAGCGTGTACAAGCCGGAAACGATGTTCCTCGACGAAATCGACGCAGGGGTCGGCTCGCGCCTCGGTCGGGAGCTCGGAGACAAACTCCTTGACCTCTCCCGCAGTCGGCAGATAATCGTCATCACGCATTTGCCGCAGATAGCGGCGTATGCCAAGACACACCTCAAAGTGGCGAAGAAAGTCAAGGCTGGACGCACAACGGCAAAAGTCGAAACGCTTTCGGGAGAAAACAGGGTTGACGAGATCGCCAAGATGATCCACGGATCGTCAGCCGGCGAAGTGACGATGAAACAAGCCCGGGAAATGCTTGTGGAAGGCGGGAATTACCACGGTTGACAATTATAGCATTTTAAGAAATTCTATAATCGATTGGAGGCATACATGTTTATAATAGAGCAGGAAGCGGAATTGGTGGAATACACCCGCGACGCGGACAAGATGCTCGAACGCATCGCCCGCGTCTGCTACAACTCGGAAGAGCGCATGGCATGCGATTGTGCCGACGGCTATTGCCAGAAATGCCGCGAACGGCGCAACAAGTTCCTCGGCGGTCTCGCCGGAAAGCGCCACGACTCGGTGTTCGAACACGCCAGCGCCACCTTTCGCCTGGTCACCGACCGCGGCATCACGCACGAAATGGTGCGCCACCGCCTGGCCAGCTTTACCCAGTCCTCCACCCGCTACATCAAATACGACGACGGCCTGCCGGTGGTTGAACCGATCTTCGTCAAGGACGGCGAACGCGAATTGTGGCTGAAGGCAATGGAAGCGGCGGAAAAGGCGTATGCCGATCTGCTCACGGCCGGCGTCCCGGCTCAAAACGCACGGGATGTCCTGCCGACGTCAACGGCGACGACCCTGTTCATGACCGCCAATTTCCGCGAATGGAAACATGTCGTTCGTCTCCGCACGGCCCAGGGAGCCCATCCGAAGATCCGCGAGTTGACGCTTAAAATCCACGAACAGCTTTTGCCCCTCTGCCCTGCATATTTCAAGGACGCACTTGAAGAAGCCAAATAGGAAAAACCGATGACCAAAATCCGCTATACCCTGCATAACGACGACAAGACCTATGCCCTCACCATGGCCC
The DNA here is from genome assembly GCA_036745875.1 of Planctomycetota bacterium. Lineage (GTDB taxonomy): Bacteria > Planctomycetota > SZUA-567 > SZUA-567 > SZUA-567 > DAIOFH01. The sequence continues at coordinate 25,257 of DAIOFH010000003.1, forward strand.
ACCCGGAAGACGCCTGCTACGACCTCTCGGCACGCTGCTATCTGGAGTATCCCGGTTTCAAGGAGGAAAAGGATACTATCGTCCTCCCGGCAAACCGGCGTTGCCTGGTCAAGACCGGCGTATTCCTGGAAATGGAACCCGGTTGGGAGGCCCTTGTCCGTCCGCGCTCCGGCAACGCCCTGAAGAAGGCTTTGACCATCCTGAACACTCCGGGAACGATCGACGCCGGCTACAGGAACGAAATCGGCGTCATCCTCCACAATGCGGGCCCCGACGACCAGGAATTGGCCAAAGGCATGAAGATTGCGCAAATCGCCTTTCGCCGCATACCCGAATTCGAAATTGAATTGATTTCCCAAGCCGATTTTGACGCCGACACGGCGCGCAATCTGAAAGGCTTCGGCAGTTCCGGAGATTGAGGCATGGAGCATAACGACCTTCGCCCCGGCTGGCACGAGTATTTCATGGCGGTGGCGAAATTGATCAGCACCCGTTCCACCTGTAATTCCCGTCCCACGGGCGCGATCATCGTCCGTGACCGGCACATCCTGGCGACCGGCTACAACGGCTCCCCTCCGGGCGCGCCGCATTGCCTCGGCACGTTCAATCCCGACGGCAGCCCGTTCTGCTACAGCCGGCATATGGGAGCGGCGGACGCCAACAAATACAATTACTGCCGTTCCAGCCACGCGGAATCAAATGCGGTGGCGCAGGCAGCACGACTCGGCCAATCCATAGAAGGAGCGGCAATCTACACCACCCTCGCCCCGTGTTACATTTGCACCAAACTTCTCGCCGCCGCGCGCATAGCGGAAGTGTATTATGAACACGATTACGAATCGTCCGACCGCAGTCGCGACGAGCACTGGAAATCCATTTTCCGCGAATCGGGAATCAAGGTTTGGGAGAAGGTTATTATGAGCGATTCCTCGCTCGCCTCCTTTGCCCAGACTTTTGCCGGCATCACATCCGAGCGCAGGCTCGGTAAGCATTAGGGGCCCTTCGAGGGAAACAATTACACGGGAATGTCCGATAAGCGTCAGCGTTGCCATCCGTTTTTCGGGTGGCACAAACGTTTATGGACAAAAATAATCGTCATACCGGCCATCTTACCCAACCAGCGCCGGAACAACCTCAACCGCAAACCCGTTTTCATGCGCTCGCCAAACGCACCATCCAAACCGCAAGGAATCGTCTTTTTTTTAAAAACAGATCACTTTGGTCGCATATCCGTGCTTTATAAAAACCAAACACCGGTATCGCCCCAAACCAATTCTTTTCAGAAACTTCCCGCAAAAACGCCAATGATACATCAATTAAACCGCATTTTCACGGCGCGACGGTCGATAGACCGGTCAAGCGCTGCGCACCGTCAAGTGCGTATCTGCGAATATTATCGGGAATCCTTTTTGAGGAGCTATAGATGAGTGCGAAATATGCATCCCTGCGCTTGATCCTGGTCCTTGCCCTGACCGTTTGCTGCGGTTCGGCGAGCGCTGAAAACAGCCAGGAAGAGGAAGGCGGCGGCACACCCACGCAGCGGTCGATAACAGAAAAAGAGACTGTTGCAGCCGGCAAAGCTATCACAGTGAAGCCGACGGAAGAACTGGAGATCGAATCCACCGGCGAAGTGGTCGTCGCTGACAAGGGGGCCGTGATCAGTAGCGGCAGTCTTGTCAACAACGGCTCGATCGTCAACTCCGGCACGATAACGATAAACACCGGCTCCTTCACCAACAACAATATCATCGACAACAATGGCTCAATGATGGTCGGTGGGGACGTTCAGTATTCCGGAAGCGGCGGCACTATCGACAATTCGAAGGACATGTTCCTCTCCGACATCGTCGACGAGGACGGCTCTTCGGCCGTCCATGAAATATTCAATACCATAAAAAACGGCGCCGACGCTACGATCTTCCTCACGGGAGAAGAGGCTGTAATCGAAGAGCTGGTTCTGCGTGATGGTTCGTCCGGCATGGTCAATACCGGCACGGTGACGGAGTTCAAAAAGAAGGTGGACGTCAAGGACGCGGACCTGAACATCAGCAATGGTTCCTACTTTGGCGGCGATGTTTCCGCCAAAACGATTTATACCAATGCTGACGACACCAACAGGAACAACGAAAACACCTTCGAAAACGGCACCGTCAAGGCTACCGTCATCATCGGCGCCGAAGGCGGAACAAACAACTTCTACAGCAATGTGGAAGTCACAGACGCCATTTACGTCTACGGAACCGACAATTATGGCGGAACGGTGCTTGGCAATGTAAATATCGACGGCGAAGCCAATTTCCTCGCCGGCTCCGAGTATACGGGCGGCATCATAGCCAACTCGGGTTCGGGCTCGCTCAATTTCGCCAACGGTTCCGCTCTGAGTGACGGTTCTATCATCAATTCAGGTACAATCACCATCGGCGACATGGTAAAGGACCAGAACGCCTTCAACGCCATAACGAACAAGGATGGCGCGACCATCACTTTCACGGGAACCAATCCTATCGAGAACGATCTGGCCCTTGAGTACGGCTCTCGTGGCAGCACAGTGAATACCGGTTCGGCTACCGAGTTCCGGGGTCTCGACGCCAAGGACGCGACGCTGAACATCACGAGTGAAAGCAAGTTTGACGGGAATGTCGCCGCCGGCGTCATTAACACAAACGGCACGAACCCCGAGAAAAAGAACATATTCAACGGCGACGTCAGCGCCAGTACCATCAACGGCTCCGTTGGCGGCACAAACGACTTCAACGGCAAGGTGACGGTCGCCGACATCATCAATGTCCATGGCACCGACAATTATGCCGGAACGGTGCAAGGCAAGATGGCGGTCCACAGCACGGGAACGGCGAATTTCCTCGATAATTCGAACTATATTGGCAACTCCATAGATAATTCCGGTCACGTCACCCTCGGCGACATGGTGGACAATGTCTCAAAATCCAGTGTCCACAACGCCTTCAACTCCATCATGAACAACGACGGGGCGCGAATCACCTTCACCGGCGTCGAGGCTATTACCGACAATCTCGAACTTAAGGACGGTTCGTCCGGCATAGTCGACACCAACACAGTAAGGTCATTCAATGACATCGACGTCAAAAAGGCGCAGCTTGTCGTCACCTCGGAAGAAGGCACGGTTTTCCACGGCGACATTGTATCCAAAAACAATGCCGCCGACGCGATCCTGGTCAACGGAGCCGCCACCTTCCACCAAACGGTGAGCGGCAACATGACGGTTAACGCGGCCAGTCGGTTGGAAGGCACCGCAGCCGCATTCATCGGCGGCGACCTGACGCTGGGCAACACCCTGACCAACAACGGCGGCAAGGTGACGATTGAAAACGGCAAGACCCTCTCTCTTGACGGCGACCTGATCATTCTCAACACGACAGTCGATGAGAATGTCCACAGGGGTAGATTGACTTTCGAGGATGGCTCGATTTTTGTTGCGGGAAAAGGCGAAATCGTCAACGACGGCGACATCCTCCTAGGGGACATGATCAACATTGATGGCGCGTTCAACTCGGTCCTCAATAATTCCGGAGGCGTCATAACCTTCGACGGGCCGACCGAAGTCCACAATAAACTGGCGGTTCGCGACGGTTCGACTGGTACAGTGAACACCGGCACGGTGGTGTCATTCGCCGACGACGTCAACGTCAAGGGCGGCAGGCTGTCCATCAAGAATCCGGAAGGCTACGACGCCGTTTTTTCCGGCAATGTTGCCAGCGCCAACTCGGCCGATGACGCTATACATGTACAAACCGCCGCCACGTTCCACAAGCAGGTCGCGGGCAACCTGACCGCCGACGCGAAAACCGTTTTTGTGGGCTCGGGTTCCGGCTTCTCCTCCGGCAACATCACAGTCAACGCCGCCGTGGAAAACCAAGGCGGCATCATCGCCCTGAACAAGGGTAATTTCATGGTTCTTAACGGGGCGAATATTGACAATACGGGAAGTATACGTTTCGACAAGGAATCCACCTTCAAAAAGACCCCGGTCGGAATGCTCAACAACCAGGACAAGGGCATCATCACCGCCGATGTCCAAATGGCAACCCTTTCCGACCTGGTCGCACAGACCAGCCTGAAAGACGGCAGCGATTTCAACTTCACCTCGACCGGGAACGCCACCCTCGCCGAGAACCTCGCCTTCAGCGAGATCGAAAGAGGGGCAAACGTGAATTTCGCGGCGAACGGCGGGGTTTTGACCCTGGGACAGGATTATTCTTTCGAAAAAGCGAACATCGCCTTCACTTCCGGCACGGTCCTCCTCGCCGACGGCATATCCCTTGCGGCTGGACGGCTCGGCTCGTTCAATGTAGCCAGCGGATCGGCCATGCGTTACGACGGCGTCGGCAGCAATGCCACTATCAAGGCGGCGAATTCAAGCATCAATGGCGACGTCATTATCGCGAGCTCAACAGGTAAACTTACCTTCGACGGCAACCTTACCTTCAACAGCGGCTCACGCATCTACCTGACCGCCGACAAAAACGGCATGGGTAAAATTGAAACAGTTTATTCGAACAACAAGGTGAATATCCAGAGCGTGACCGGCATCCGTATCGACGGTACTGCCGAGGACGTACTCAATGCCGGCGAGCTCATCATCGCCGGCAAGAAGACGCCCGAGATCACCACCCTCGACATCAACTCCGACATCAACGAAGTGAGTGGGGTTGGCAACCTCCAGGACATCCCGTCCAGATACGAATACAAACTCAACGAGGCCGGCAATGTCGTCGTGGTTGCAGTCAAGGAGACCCCCGGTGTCATCGAGGACATTGATAATGGGTCAAAGGGTGACGGCGATGATGGAAGTAAAGGTGACAACGGAGGCAACGACAACGGTAATAAAGACGGCGGGGACAAGAACACCGGCGGACTCGACAACAGTACAGGTAGTACCATAGGCGACAACAAGCAAAATGGCGGCAATTACATAGACGACCTCTACGGCAATGTAGATGCCGACCTGGAGCGCGATTTCGGCAACTACATCGACAACGCCATAGACCGCGGCGGGGCCGACGGCTTCAACGCCCTTGGACAGTTGTTCGGCGAATACGGCGCCAACGGCTCTGACGGCATGGTGCAGGCCAACGAAGTGTTTTTCAAGACCGTCTACAACCACATGAACTTCGGCGTCGTCCAGCAGTTGGTCGACGGGTATGCCGTGCTGCCCGGTTCGACAGGAGCCCTCGCCCAGACAGCCCCCACAGGGGCGACAGTGCGCGACGCGAACGGGATTTGTTATCGCGAACGGATCGGCAGCCTCTGGGCCGGTTTCCTCGGCGGCTGGTCCAAGCAGAAATCGAAGGACCGTATCTCCGGTTACGACTACGACACCTACGGCGCAATCCTCGGTTACGATCGCCAGATGGACCGCCTCCACGTCGGCTTCGCAGGCGCCTACCAGCGCGGCTACCTGGATGTGGACGACATGGCGACCAAGTTCAAGTCCCATTTCATGAATCTTGGCTTATATGGAAGCTATATCCTTGAAAACAGCCTCTATCTAAAGGCCGGTCTCGGCTATGCCTACGGGTGGAACAAATACGACGTCGGCATGATCCTCGGCGGACGCAAGCACGGTTCCTACAACATCCAGGCCTATTCGGCCAACACGGAAATCGGCTACGCCATCAGTCTGCCGGCGAATTTCAAGATCATCCCGTCCGTCGGCCTGCGCTATACCCACCTGCGGCAAGACGCGTGGACGGAAAGTCTGGAGGGAGGCAACAGGAACATTGCGAATTGGTTCGACAAAAAGAAATACAACTATGTCGATATCCCGCTGGACGTGCGGTTGGCGAAATCGTTCTGCACAAACGGCATTGTCCTGACGCCCGAAGTCCACGCCGGTTGGACCTACGCGGCCAAGCATGAACAGCCGAATGTGACCACCGGTTTTGTCGGCACCGACCGGGGCTTCACGGTCTTCGGCGTCAATCCCGGCCGCAACCGCTTTATCGCCGGCGCGAGCTTCAAGGGCAGATTCACCAACAACTTCGAAGCGTCATTGGACTATAACCTGGAGACACGGTCGAAGTACACGGACCACAGCCTTTCGCTTTCGGCCGTCCTCACATTTTAGGCCGTGTTCAAAATTTTCTTGATTGTTTGGGGGAGCCACGGCAAATGGCTCCTCCATTTCGTAAACCACTTTAATGCATGGGTCCTGGTTAGGGGCAACAGATGGATGCGCGAACTGCAACACGCATGCTGACAGTTGCCCTTGTGACAGTCTTTCCCTATGGTGCGACACGTCCGTACGCACCTGCAGTCTGAACCCTCTCCCATCAGGAGCGACGCCATGGACAATGCCACGCATACGGCAAACGCCAATCTCGTCAAAAACCTCAAGCCGGAAAAATTCTTCCACTATTTCGCGGAAATCGCTGCCATGCCGCGTTCATCCGGCAATACGGCGAAGGTGGCCGATTATCTTGCCGACTTTGCTTCCCGGCGCGGACTTGAGTGTACACGAGACAGCATAGGGAACGTCATTATACGAAAACCTGCGCAAAATTCCTCCTCCGCACAAACAGTAATCCTCCAGGCACACCAGGACATGGTCTGCGTCAAGACGCCCGAAAGCACGCACGACTTCGACGCCGACCCGCTCTCGCTGGTTCTGGACGGCGACTGGCTCCGCGCAGACGGCACCACCTTGGGAGCGGACAACGGGGTCGGCCTGGCAGCCATCCTGGCGATACTGGATAGCGGCGACCTTTCGCATCCCGCGCTGGAAGGGTTGTTCACCGTTGACGAGGAAACGACCATGGCGGGCATCAAGGCAGTTCGAGCCGATCAATTGGCCGGGAATATCCTTATCAACATTGACTCCGAGGATATTGGCGAAGCCTATGTTTCCTGCGCCGCCGGCAGGACATACACACTTTCCCTCCCTGTCTCGCGCCAGAAAAGCACCACGGGGCATTCGTACGCCCGTGTCGTGATTGAAGGGCTTAGGGGCGGGCATTCGGGAGTGGAGATCAACCAGGGGCGGGCCAATGCCTTTGTCCTGCTTGGCCGTTTTCTCGCGACCGCGATGCAGGACGACGTTCCGTTTGGCCTATGTGACATGAATACCGGCCCGGTTCCGGGAAAGGATAACGCCATCCCTTCCCACGCCGAGGCGGTTGTGTCAGTGGAAACAGACACCGGCCTTGTCGCTCTAGCACAATTGGCGCAGGAAATGACGCCCATGTTCCACAACGAATTCCGCGTCAGCGATCCCGGTGTCGCCGTTCGGGTGGAAAAGGCAACCGGTGCGGAGCTTTCACCACTGACTGCTGAAAGCGCGTCACGACTACTTGACGCGATGATGTTGATGCCACTCGGGGCGATCCGCTTTATCCAGGATACGGAACGCATGGAAAAACCCTATGGCGAGCTTCTCGTGGAGTCATCGAACAATCTAGGCATTGTCACAATGGATACAGGGGAGGCGCACATAAAAGTTATGGCCAGAGGATCGGTGGCGTCAAGTCTGGCGGAACTGGAAAACAAGATCGCCGCCGTCGCCAGGCGCTGTGGAGGCTCGGTTTTTCTGAACGGAAGGACTGACGGCTGGGAAATGGTTTCGCCTCCGAGCCCGGTCCAGGAGTTGTTCAAGAGCATCGGTTGGAGGCTGCTGGGCATTCATGCCGGTCTTGAATGCGGCACGCTCGTCGAGGCGTTCAGGAGAGAGGGTCGGACTTTGGATGCGATTTCCATAGGACCGGATGTAAAGGGTGGACACACCCCGCAGGAACGACTAGGCACTTCCTCCGTCCAAAAATGCTGGGATGACCTGACGGAAGTTCTCGGCAAACTATGATAGACTAAGGACTTCATGGTACAGGGTGATCCCGCCGTCTGGACATACCGTCCAGACGGTTTTATTATCTCGCCGGTATGAAAACAGGCGATTTGATTCGGTTTTATATAATAATTTTTTAGTTTTTCCGGCAATTTTTTTTTTACGGGGTATACTGATCTTGTGATGAACATTTGCTTTTGTTCACCTGTATACTCTATTCTCCGATGCCATAACGGAATGCATTATTCACTAAGCCGTATCAAGCATAAACAGTCACAACACCACATTCCATAAGAATAAATTATGTCTTTCATACCCTCTTTCTCGGGAGGAGACCAATTAACGGGGGTATGAAAGACGTGTATTTTACCAGCAGGAAGCGTGTTCACACTCCGATTTGGACCGGTACTTTGACAACCGCATGGAAGGAGTATCCGATGACCCGGGTGTTGGCGTTTTGCATTCTTCTCTCCACGTGGGGCTTGTTTTCCACTCCCGCCCATGCGCTGGACGATCATGAGATTGCGTCGCTCATTCAGGCAGGAATACATGAGGACGATATTATTCGGATGTTGGAAAACCAGGGAAGCGAATGCAATCTGGCAAACGGATCCGTACAGAAGTTGCGCCAGGCCGGAGCTTCCGACAGACTGGTGGATCGTCTGCGAGTTATCATCAAAAAACGATCCGGTCTGTAAAATTTCCTCCCGCCGGAACATCTCTTGCCAAGGCCAGTATATATCCTTCCGGTTGTCGGTAGTGCCGGAAAAGCCAATTCCCATCAGGGCCGTCCGAGTCATACAGCAGGCTGGCTGAGTCGTCCTCCGGTTTGAAGGCAAAGCTTTTCAAGGATTTGGTCAGGCCAAAACCCAATGCCTTGAGGTATGCCTCCTTGAGGGTCCAATACAGAAGAAAACGTTCGACCGCCTCGCCGTGAGTACTCATGCCCAGGATGTCCAGCTGCTCTTCCGAAGTAAAATAGCGGTCCGCTATTTCGAATTGTTTGACCTGCCTGTCTCGCCATTCGATATCGACACCGATCCTTCCCGCGCCGGCGACAGCGACAGCCGTCGCACCGCGCGTGTGGGAAAGGCTGAACGATGGTGCGGAAAAATCGGGGCAGTCCTGGACGTATGCCTCCGGCTTGCCGTATTTGCCGACGCGAAACGACCAGCGGTTTGGGTCTATAACCGTGCCCGGATTATGCGCATGCTGCCAATGCGACAAAGCAAAACGGGCAAGCCCGTGCGCCGCGACAAACAATACTGCCGCATCGCACATGGTAAAACGAGCCAGCCTCGCGGACTCGACGGCGTCCAGCCATTCTGCAAACAAACCGGTATCCGCATCATCCAACGTTTTTGTTTGCGCAGTATATATCCACACCTCGCCGGGAACGTCATCCAGAAAGGCGGAACCGTGCGTAACGCTGTCAAACGATGCGAAGCGTGAAGTCATCGGCGTCCTATTTTCGGTCGTAAAACGGGTTTTTCCCCGCGACCGCGACGGGAATACCGATGGCGGCCTTGACGTTCCCCGGGAATATTTTCAAGGCGAGCGCGGCAAAGCCGATGCTGTACATCAGCCTGTTGTCGATGTGCCTATCTGCCAACAAGGCGACGGTCGAACCAAGGGCTATCCCAAGATCCATTGGATTGAATATGCAGTACACGCCGGGATTTCTGGCTTTTTGGCTGCAATCCGGGTAGCCGCACCAGCCGCAGTCAAGGCCCGCCGGATTATTGGCGACCCCGATGAGGACGATGCCCTGGGAGGAGCGGACGTTTTTGGCGTCGCGGACAAACGAGGCGCGCTTCTCCGGCTTTTGCGCCGCCGCCGTCTCCATCGCGACGGCGATTTTTTCCATATCTTCGCCATCGACCGTTTTAATCACCAGATTGTCGATGCCGCGCGTCTTCGGCGCTGTCCGGGCCGCGGCCATCGCCTCCCTCGCCGCCGCCAGGACCGTCTCTATCCTGGTCTTTTCTTCGTCAATAATCATGACGTATTCCTCCCTTGCGTGCGATGTGGTTAAATAATCCCCGCCAATATATCCTATGCCTTTAGCAACAAAAGCGTGCCAGCTACGATAAGGACAAGCCCGGCGGCGGACTTTCCATGCAGCTTTTCCTTGAAGACAAGGTAGCCGAAAAGAACGGTGACAAGAATGCTAAGTTTGTCTATCGGCACAACGACGCCGGCCAGACCTTCCTGCAAGGCGCGATAATAACACAGCCACGACAAGCCGGTCGCCAGGCCGGACAGAAAAAGAAATAGCCAGCTCCGCCTGTCGATCGATTTTACCTGACCCTGTGTGCCCTGCCAGAAAACGATCAGCCAGGCCATGATGACGACGACAAGCGTCCTGATCGCCGTCCCCAGGTTCGATTCGACGCCTTCGATGCCGACCTTGCCGAGAATTGCGGTCAGGCTCGCGAAGACGGCGGAAAGGATGGCATACAAAAGCCATTTGTTCCCTTTTGGGCGTTTCACCGCTCCTGGCGTTTGTTTCTTCTCGATCATCATATAGGTGCCGGCGGCGATAAGAAGCATGCAGGCGAATTTCAAAAGGCTGAGGCCCTCGCCAAGCAGTACAAAGGCGAGAAGCATGGTGAGGACGGTGCTCGACTTATCGACAGGAACCACTTTGTTGACGTCGCCGATTTGCAGAGCTTTGAAGTAGTACAGCCATGAGCCGCCAGTCGCCAGACCGGACAGGATCAGGAAAACAACGGTTCTTTCGCTGAGTTCGCCGATAGTACTCTGGGAGCCGACGACCAAAACCATGAGCCAGGCGAAAACGACGACGACAATTGTCCTCAGCGCTGTAGCCAGGTTCGAGTCGGTGTCGGCGATGCCTATTTTGGCGAGGATGGAAGTGATGCCGGCGAACAGCGCCGACAGGAAAGCGTATGCGATCCACATGAAAGTTATTCCGGTTCGATAGTAGCAATCACCTTGGAGGTGAAAACATCGCTATCCCTGACGATTTTGTGAATAAACATGGTTTTTCGCGTCCCTGTCTCCGGGTCAAGCCTGAGCCTGCCGGCTGCCAGCGGCACGGTCCCGAGATCGTAGAGTGAATCGAGAAGCTCCTGGCCGCTCCTCGCGTCTGTCTCCAGCGCTTTGATGAACAGCAAAAGCGAATCATAGCCGTTGACGCTGCTTTCTTCGGCATAGGGATCGTTGGACATGTCGTACAGGTCTATGAACCGCCTGCCCTCTTCGCTGTCGTGGCTCATGTCAGCGCCGCCGACATAATATGATCCCTCGACATTGTTGCCGGAAGCCTGGATTATCTTCTGGTTGGTCCAGGAGTCGCCGCCGCAGAAAACAGGGGAAAAATTCACCATCAATGACTGATAGATCAAGGTCGACGCGTCGTCGGCGTAGCCGGGGATGAACACGACATCCGGCTTCATCTCCTTGACGACTAAAAGTATCCCGGTAAGGTCGGGGACGTTTGATTCGTCAAGATCCCATTGATACGACTCCTCGGCGACTATTTCACCGCCCGCGTCTTCGTATGCCGGGCTGAAGGCGGACAAAAGGGACGGCCCGTAATTATTGTAATCGTTGTAAATGACCGCCGTCCTAAGCAGTCCGAGTTCGCCCGCGATAAACCGAGCCAGGGCGCTCCCCTGGATGATATCGTCGGTGAGAATTTTGATTGACCAGTCTCGCTTGTAGCCGAAAGCCGGACTGGTCGCGGAGGGCGTGATAAGTACGACCTTGTTCGCACTTGCACGCTCCACCATTTTGGCGGCGACGGAACTGACTGTGCCGCCGATTATCAGGGAGACTTTTTCCTCGCTTGCCAATTCGTCGACGATGCGCGCGGCCTCCTCGGGATCGCTTTTGTCGTCCCGAAGTATCATCTCCAGGCGCATCCCGTGTTCACCCGACCGGGAGTTGAAATCGTTAAGAAGTAGGGAAATACCCGCCAGATGGATAGGCCCGTAACCATGGAACTCGCCGCTCATCGACAGGCAGACGCCGAAACGGATCGTCTCCGGCTCTTCCCCTGCTTGTCCAACGGGGCACAATCCGAAGAACAGTGCAAAAACCGCCAGAACGGTAAATACGTTTCTATTTCGCATAATAAACAATATCCAACATGTAAACACGACCTTGCGTGATCACGTTCCCCTGATGATAAATGCCTTCACGGTAATTGGCGGCAGCAACAACATTACAATAAAATCCGGTAATTATTGATTAAATCAGAAAATTACGTCAAACGCAATACAGCGTCCGGCAAAAGACCACAAAAAACCGGTAACAGAAAGCCGATCCATGACACTAAGATAATGGACAGGCAAATATGGATGATGAAAGATTTTTTCAGTTGTTTTCTTTGAGAGTAAAGAGTAAATAGTACATACGGTTATTGTTGACAGGAGACGAATCATGAAGAAAGCGCTTATCGCACTTATAGCCATCATGGTTGTGGCTTTGATGCCGCAGTCGCAGGCGGCGGGCGTGCAGATTCAGTTGGCACCGCTTAGTCGTTCGTACAATCCGCCGCCCCTCGGCAGGAAACAGGGCTGGCTGGTCATATCGAACCGCGACTGGCAAGACTATACCATGAATATCGACTACAACTCGGAAAAGCTCTACCTCTACCGCGCAGGGGAAGGCTGGGGCAGCGTCCATATCCCGTCAGGGACCAGCATCACCATCGCCCTCAACAAAAATACCTGGGACCTGTACGGCAAAACGGACAGCAGGCTCAAGGTCCGCGTTCGGGAAGGTCGCACCACCTCGCTCTCCCTCGAACCGTTTGGTTACCAGGGCAGTGCCGGCCTTAACGGCGTCGTCAACGACGGCGACCGGGTCCGGAATGAAGTCATTTTCGAATCCTATGCTCCGCCGGTGGTTGTGCGTCCGGCTCCAAGGCCGCCGACGGTGATTGTGGAGCAGCCGCCCGTGGTGGTGCACCGTCCGCCGCCGGTAGTGGTCAGGCCGCCTGCGCATCGGCCCCCGCCGCCGCCTCCGCGTCGTCCGCCGCACGGTCGGCCGGGTCGGGACAAGGGTTGGGGATTCTCCCTGTTCTTCGATTGATACGACGTCAACAGCCTAATCCAACCGTTATCCCAATACGAAGGCGGGTCCGTTGCCGGACCTGCCTTTTAATATATTCCATAGTATTTCCAGCATTCGTCCAGATCAGTCGTCGATGCCGACCATCACCGACGTCGCCTTGATCACGGCATAGGCATCCTTACCCACGGCGAGTTCCAATTCCTTGATGGCATTCATGGAAATGGTGGAGGTGATCTTGTTTCCGCCGCCGATGTCTATGGTTACGATGCCGTTGACCGCTCCTTGCTCGATATTGGTTATTTTGCCCTTGAGCTGGTTGCGCGCGCTTAACTTCATAATTTTCCTTTCGTTAAAATTTCACCAGGTTGGTCTTGATCTCTTCCTGAATTTTCCGGCCGGTGACAATCAGTTCCATGCGGTCGGACTGGTCGAATTGATCCAGAATATGTGCGCTAAACGGCATATCGCCCTGCGACGTATAGCCGTGTGTGCCGACGCCGCGCGATTCCGCGAGTGCAACGCAGGCCCAGGCTGCTATGGCTATGCCGAAATCCTCCTTGTCCAGGAATTGATTCCAGTAGCTCATGCCGTTTACGAACAAAGCCACCCTGTTCTTGGCATCGAGAGCGGCATTTGTGTAGTGGTTCAGATTTGGAATGCTTACATCGTCATCTCTAAAGAATGAATAGTCGCACAGCAGCCCCATCGCCCAGATATCGCCTTTTTCCGCCGCTTCCAGCGCCAGCGTAAGGGCGAGATCACCGTTTTCCTCCACTATTTCGCTTTCATAATACAAATGGGCAAGCAGGGATGTTCCCTGGGCGTAACCGTTGTTCGCCGTTTCGAACGCGCACTTCAAGGCGGTAAAATGGTCGCGCGGATAATTATCGCTGCCAAAATAGTTATGGAACCCCAACAGCGCGATGCAATTTTCGTTGCCCATTTCAGCGCCAATCAGCGCCAGGTGCCGCGACCTTCCCTCGTCATATGCCACCCCGTAGCGTTCTCCCTGGTAGTACATGTACGCCTCCAGAGCCAGGAGGTTGAAATCGGCGTTTTCCTTTATCGCCTCGGCGTCGACCACATTCGAACAATTGGCCTGCTCCAGCAGTTCCAATGCCCTTTGCGTGCACCGGTGCACATTGTCAAACAGGTATATGGCAGCCAGTCCGCCCCGAATGTAGCGCTCGGCATTCAACCTTTTGGTTTTCGTCAACAATGAGAACTCCAGCCATTTGATAGCCTCAGCCTGGTCCTTGGCAAAGCCGACCTCGCCAAGATAATGCAGCAGACCGACCAAGGCCTGGGCTTCGACATTCCCGTCATTGGCCAGAGACAACAACCCTTCCCTTGTTTCGGCATCATTGTTTTCCGGCGTGGCCGAATAAGCCGTCTTGGCGGTTTTCCGGCCTGAAAGCGCGGGATCAAGCTCGTTTTCCCTTAAGAAACGCACAATGTCGTCGGAGCTGATGGCTATCGACGACGCGCTTTCTATTTCCCCCCCGGTAAAGATCATGGTATTGATGCCGATAACGTCTCCGGCCTGGTTGATCAAAGGTCCGCCGCTCATTCCGGCGCTTGAGGGAGCGGTGTTGATAACCCGCGTTATTTCCCCCGGTATGATCGAACTGATTTCACCGCAGGTGATCATCAGCGGCGTAGCGGGAGTGGGCTTTCTGACAGTGAATCGGGAAGTAAGGTAACTTGTTTCCTGGTTCGGGATTTGCGACGAGTAACCGAAGGAAACGGCGGCATCAAAATAATCGTAGTTCAACTCGAAAACAAGTGCGCCGAGATCGACGCCCTCCGGCCTATCAAAGCGTAGCAACGCCAGGTCATTCTGGTTTTGTTGGGAAGAAAGCGTTATTTCCAGATTATTCAGATAGCCGGTTGCAATTATGGCGTTCGCCGCGTATTCGATGAGGCGTTCATTGATTTCGTAGCGGAAAAGCCCATGATCGACAGCTACAAGATCCGCATTTGTCCTCGGCAGGATATGGTTGAATATGTAAATATTGCGTATGGCTTTTTTGTTCACGACGTGCGCACTGGTGACGACAAAGCCTTCATCGACAATAAAACCCGTACCGTATGAATACTGGTTGTATTCCGCATCGCCATACTCCACCAGCACGGCAACCGTGGCGTCGCGGGTCTTTTCGATGACCTCCCTGGCGATGTCTTTTGACAAGCCTGGCACGCAATGAACAAGGCAAAGAACAAATACGTAACTCAGACGTGGCATGGCTTTTTTATGGTTCATCCTGTTCCCTCCTGGTTGTCAAGTCTTGTGAAAAATATCGGGTATGATTATTTTATCATTTATATACGGTAAAAATACGCCTTATGCAAATAAAACATGGTATTATTCCAGTAGATCACCGCGATAGCTGTGAATCGGCGAGAAGGAGACAGACATGACGGTTCCCGCCTTTTACGCCACACAGGGAACGGTAAGCAATCCCGGCCGCTACGCGGCCCTCCTGGACGACATGCCGAGTGGAATACATGATCTGTTAGGCGCGGTCATGCCGCTGGTATTCAACGATTTCCTGGCAAAAGCCACGGACGTTCATGTTCCGGGCGGCAGCGAACAGGATTGCCGGTTTCGCTACCTGGAGCACCGCCTTGAATGTATCGCAAAAAGGGAAAAAACCGCGGTCGCCGACATTCTTTCGGTCGGAAATTGCCGCGACATCTCACTCTTCATCTGCGCCGCGCTACGACATAAACACATACCGGCGCGTGTTCGTTCCGGCTTCGCCACCTTTTTCGACCCACGAAAAAAATTCGACCACTGGCTTTGCGAATACTGGAACGACCGGGACAACCGCTGGCAACGCGTGGACGGCTGGGTTTTCCAGGCCGCCGAGAATTTATCTTCGCTTCCACCACAGTTTTCCGACACGTTTGCCGCGCTGGGCATGGATGCGTTGGATGTGGGATCGGCGTTTTTCCTCAGCGGCGGACAGGCGTGGAGCCTGTGCAGAAAGGGCGGGGATGATTTCGGCAACTACGGCACAGAGGAGGCGGGACTGGAGGGGGAATGGTTTGTGCGCGACAACATGATCCGCGACCTGTTTTGCCTGGCAAAAATCGAATCGCTTCCCTGGGATTGCTGGAATGGAATGGGAAATGAATAGGGCATGACAAGCATCGGTCGTGTGGGGAGACACGGGGTAAGAGAGCAGCGAACCAAACAGTACGTATGGTCGTTGATGGTGAACGACAATTAGCTACTGTGATTTATCGTTATGATTACCATATCTGCGCAAAGGGTAGTTGGAGTTATGAAGAAATATGCCCGTTTGTTGTTTCTCATAACCCTTTTCATGGGTGTACTGGCCACACGGGTTGAAGCCGCACAGGGTGCGACGTCGCTCGCCTCCATCAGGGGCGTCACCGCCTCGGATATCGCCAAGATCAAACAAATACGCCAGGCACGGCCGGAAGGCCTGACGTACGGCATGATGCATTCAGACGAATCGTTCATAGACGAGGACGGGCAGATCGGTGGATTCACCCGTCTGATTTGCGAACGTCTCAGCCAATTGTTCGGGATCAAAGTCGTGCCGAAGCTGGTCGGCTGAGACGACCTTGTCACTGGACTCGACACCTTTCAAATCGACCTCACGGGCGAATTGACTTCCACTCCCGAGCGTCAGAAGATATATCATCTCAGTTCACCCATCGCCGAACGCGGTTTTACCGTATACCGCCACGCCTCCCATCCGGAACTTGACCTCATCAATGGCCGCGAACCGTACCGGTACGGTATGTTCGAGGGCAGCGTCACCTATGACAAGGTACTGGCCACCTCGGAGATTCCATTTGAACCGGTCTTTGTGCAAAACTACCAGGAGGCTGCGGAGGCAATGCGTTCCGGCAGGGTGGATGCGGTCATCTGCGAAAGCATGATGGACTCCGCCTTTGAGACTTATCCGGATATAGCCTACCAGAAGTATTATCCCCTGGCCTATACCACGGTATCCCTGGCGACGGTAAACCCGGAAATCCTGCCGATCATCGAGGTGTTCCAGAAATACCTGGATGCGGGAGGCACGGAGGAGCTGTTCGAGCTGAATAGGCAGGGGCAACGCGAATACCTCCGCCACAAGCTCATGCAGCAGCTCACGGACGAGGAAAGGAATTTCGTCAACCAGACGATAGACGGCGGACGGGCCATTCCAGTCGTTGCCGAATTCGACAACTATCCGGCAAGCTTTTACAACTGGCAGGAAAAGGAATGGCAAGGCGTGAGCCACGACATTCTTCATGAAATCGAGAGCCTCACCGGACTGCGTTTTGATGTCGTAAACAAGCCGGAGGACGTCTGGAGGACCATTCTCGCCATGCTCAAGAACGGCGAAGCCTCCGTCATCACCCATCTGGCGCAGACCAGGAACCGTGACAAGCTTTTCCTCTGGCCGTCCACCCCGTACATGCTCGACAATTGCGCGCTGCTGTCCCGTTCGGACACCGAGGACATCGCCATCAACAGGGTGCGGTCGACCCGAGTCGGCCTGATCCGTGGCACCGCCTACGAAGAGGCGTTTTACCGTGTGTTTCCGGATTGCGAGAAGGTTTGCATGTATGAGGACACCATCGCCGGATTCAAGGCGCTGGAAAAAGGCGAGGTGGAATTGGTCATGATGACCCGGAACCTGCTCCTCAGCGCCACCAATTACATGGAGATGCCCGATTTCAAGATAAACGTCCCCCTGGATGTTTCGTGCAACTCGTACTTCGGCGTCGACCGCGACCAGCCGCAACTGTGCTCGGTCCTGGATAAAGCCCAGTCGATGGTGGAAACGGATCAGATAGCCGACCGCTGGAGGCGGAAGGTTTTCGATTACAGCAAAAAGATCACCGAGGAACGGGTGCCGTACCTGATCGCCATATGCATGTTGCTGGCGGCGGTGCTGGGCCTGGTGATAGTGCTGTTCACGACCAAGGTGCGGGCGTCCGACCGCAGGAGCATGACCGACCACCTCACCGGTCTTGCCAACAGGCGCAGTTTCGACAAACAGCTGCAGGAGGAATGGGCGCGGGCGATAAAGGACCGCCTCTCCATCAGCCTGTTGACGGTGGATGTCGATCATTTCAAGAAATTCAACGACACTTACGGTCACCAGCAGGGGGATGTCGTCCTGAAGACGATTGGCGGGGTGTTGCGCGACACCGTGCGGCGGGAAAAGGATTTCGCGGCGCGCATCGGCGGCGAGGAATTCGGGGTAATCCTGCCGAACACCGACATGCCTGGCGCTTGGCGGCTTGCGGAGAAGATCCGCCTGGCGGTGGCGGGCACGATTATCCAGCAGGGAGGCCATGGCGGCGAACAGATTCAGGTGACAGTGAGCGCTGGAGCGGCGACGATCAGACCGACACCTTCGGACAGCATGGAAGAGTTCCAATGCCTTTCCGACACCAATCTATACCAGGCGAAACGCCAGGGCCGCAACCGCGTTTGCTGCGTATGACCCAGCCCAATGCACCAATGGCGATTAATGGTCCAGCGCAACGTTGATTGCGGGTTTGGGCTACGTCCGACCCCACAATCCTTAAATCCACAAAAACGCCGTGCGATCGATACGGGCCCAAACACCCTCCCCCGACCATACCAAAAGTTGTTTCCATACAGCCGCAACCGCATCGAGGCAAAGGTACCAAAGTGTACACGCGCTGGGCAAAGCGCCACACAAAGGTATGAACTCACTTAACTGCCGAAAAAAATAAGTATATCTTACCTGAATTTTCTTTCCTGAATTTCCCGTCTCATGTGCGCTTGAGAGAATTTTTTAAACATAACAGAGTTAATGAATTAAGACTGCTATGCAATAATTTCATTGGTTTTTATTGGTAATATTTGGTTTTATATTTTCCACATAAGATGAAAATCTTAAAAATATAATGCATTGAAATATTTGGATTTAAAAGACAAGTGATAAAATTAATAAAAATATGTTGCATACGGGAATTTTCGAGATATAACAGTTCAAAACCAACCCACACATGTTAGATGCCAATAGAACTCAATTTATACCATACTACCAGCGCCCGACACTAGCAAATGACACTGTATTTTATTTAACGTCATGCATAACAGTATCTTACAGGATAACAAATTGTTTTCCGGAACATAAAACCCTGGATTCATCCATAAATGCGCATGCTATCTGAAAAAAGGCGGAACGAGGTATTGTCGGCTATATCCCGTATCGACGGGGTAAGCGTCAGCGCACTCGCGAAAACCTTTGGCGTATCAATGGAGACAATCCGCAAAGACATCCGGTTCTGGGAAGAAAAGGGAATCCTCCGCAAAACACATGGAGGCGCGATACTCCATGATAATGACCGGCTGAGCCACATAAACAAGCGAAGCGTGGAAAACGTCGGCGCGAAAAACGCCATTGCGGCGAAGCTGCTTGAATACATCCCCCGCGCTTCCACCGTTTTTGTCGACAGCGGAAGCACGGCGGTTTGCGCTGCGAAGCAGCTGGCTTTCCATACCGGTCTCACCATAGTCACCCATTCAGTCCTTGTCGCAAGCGAGCTTGCGGAAAGCGGCAACAAAGTAATGCTCCTCGGAGGAATACTGCATCCGGAAAGCATGGGCTCGCACGGTCTTTGGGCCGCCAACGCGCTCAAGTCCATCCTCATCGACGTCGCAGTCATCGACAGCAGCGGATTCAAGGGATTCGACGGGCCTGTCGTCAACGACTTCGCCGATGCCGAGGTAAAGGGTATGGTGGTGCAGCGCTCCAAACTGAAAGTGGTCATCGCCGACAGCAGCAAATTCTCCACCTCCGGCCTGGTGCAGTATTGCCGCTGGGGCGACGTCGACATCCTTATCACCGATTCCGGCGCGGATCCGGAACGATGCGAAGAACTCCGCAAGACCACGGAAGTGGTGTTCGCGTAACAACAAATGAACAGTCGATACCTGGACGTATCGCGCCTGTTGGCAGGCGCTTGGTGTTGTTTTCATCAGTCTTTAGAGGAGAGCACGTTATGAGGAAACTTTTGGGCCTGGCGTTGGCCATGGTTATGATCGCCGGTATCGCCGTTTCCGCGGATGAAATCAAGAGAGTCGCCGTCACCGTCGGCAGCCTCGGCAACCCCGGTTTCGTCGTCATGGGCGAAGGCGTCACGCAGGCGGTCAGGGAAAAATACCCGAACGCCCAAGTCACCGTCGTCTCCGGCGATTACGATTTGTCGAAACAGTCGTAGCAGATGGATGATTTCATCGCCGCCGATATGGACGTCGTCATTCTCAACGCGGTTGATGTCGAAGGCATCGCACCCGCCGTTCGTCGCGCCAAGGAAGCCGGCATCACCGTCGTCGCCATGGACGTCGGCGCCGAAGGCGGCGTTGACGGCACCGTCACTTCCGACAACGTCCAGGCCGGGCGCATCGCGGCGGGATACCTGGTCAAAAGGCTCAACGGCAAAGGCAACGTCATCATCCTGAACGGTCCCCCCGCCACCGCCATCATCGACCGCGTCGCCGGCGCCAACGCCGAATTCGCCAAACACCCCGGCATCAAGGTCCTCTCGGACAACCAGAACGGCCTTGCCCAGCGCGACGAAAGCTACCGCATCATGGGCGACCTCCTGACCACCTTCCCCGAAACGAACGCCGTTTTCGGCAACAACGACCCGACAGGCCTCGGCTGCGAACTCGCCATCAAGCAGGCCGACCGCAAGGACATCATCGTCGCCGGAATATGCCTCATCTACCAGGAGTTGAGCATCGCGCCGGCGATGACCGTGGCGCAAAACATCTTCATGGGCCAGAGCATCGGCTCGTGGGGGCTTGTCAATACCAAGCTTATGAATGATAAGGCGCAGGACATTCTTGACGATCTTGGCGCTCCTTTCAAGCCGACCGACATCGCAGGTGAACTCAGCCTCGCCGAACAGCAGCAGATAGAAATCGCGCGGGCCCTGAGCCGCAACAGCCGCATCCTGATTATGGACGAACCCACCGCGTCCTTGAGCGACAAGGAAATCCAGCACCTCTTTTCCATTGTCAAACGCCTCAAGAGCCAGGGCATTCTGATTGTTTTCATCAGCCATCGCCTTGACGAGGTGCTGCAAATCTCCGACCGAGCCTCGGTCCTCCGCGACGGCAAATACATCGGCACCCTCCACGAGGGCGAAATCGACCAGAACCGCATCGTCTCCATGATGGTCGGCCGCGACCTGGGCGATTATTTTGACCATGAATTCAATGAGAACGTGGTCCCCGACTACTTTATTGTGGACAACTACGGCGACGACGACGTCATCGACAGCGTGACTTTCAGCGTGGGCAAGGGGGAAATCCTCGGCATCGCCGGGCTGGTAGGGGCCGGCCGTAGCGAAATGGCCAGGATGATCTTCGGCGCCGACCCGCACAAACACGGCAGGCTCATCCTTTCCGGCAAGAAAATCACGGTGAACTCCCCCGGCGACGCCATCCGCAACTGTGTAGGGTTCGTGCCGGAAGACCGCAAAGGTCAGGGCCTGTTTCTCGAAATGGCGTCATCCGACAACATAGCGATGAACATCCTCCCTGAAATAAGCAGCTTCGGGTATATTTCGGGAAAAAGTACAAACAACCATTCTGCCCGCTTCATCCAGTCCATGTCGATCCGGGTCGCGACGCCACGTACTCCCGCGATGTCCCTGTCCGGCGGCAACCAACAAAAGCTTCTTCTCGCACGCTGGATTTCGATCAGGCCAAACGTCCTCATCCTCGACGAGCCGACCAGGGGCGTCGATGTCGGTTCCAAAAGCGAAATCTACCGCCTGATCGGCCATCTCGCCAAGGATGGCGTCGCCGTCATATTCATCTCCAGCGAACTGCCGGAAATCATCGGCATGTCGCAGCGTGTGCTGGTGATGCGCAACGGCGGCATCGTCTCCGAAATCAAGAACAAGGCGGACATGACGGAGGAGCACATCCTTTCCTATGCGTCGGGGGTGAAAGCCGCCGACTACGTCCCCTCCGTCGGGGCTGTTTATCAATAAACAATGAGGATTCAAGCATGAAAACAATCAAATCGGTGTTTCTCAGCAGAACTCTGGGCATTCTTCCGATCCTTGTCTTGTTGTTCGTCATTTTCAGCATTATCGAACCGCGCATCGCCAGCGAACGCAATATCATCACCATCTTCCGCAACGCCAGCATGAACATGGTTCTCGCCTGCGGGATGACCATGGTCATCATCACCGGCGGCATCGACCTCTCGGTCGGGTCCGTGCTGGCCGTGGCCGCAGTGGTCGGGCTCGCCGTGTCGAAAGGCGACGCCTCCTACCTTTCGATTCCCGTCTGCCTTGGCGTGGGCATTGTCTCCGGTCTCATCAACGGCCTCCTTGTTGCCTGCATCGGCCTGCCGCCCTTCATCGCCACACTCGGCACGATGACGGCATTGCGCGGGGCAGCCTATCTTTTGGCCAACAACGGCCAAACCATCGTCAATAACCAGCTGAGCTACAGCTGGCTCGGAAACGACAGCCTGTGGAAGGTGCCCTACCTCGTCATCGTGGCGCTGCTCGTGATCGCGATCATCCATTTCATCCTCAGGCGCACGACGTTCGGGCTCAGGGTCTATGCGGTCGGCGGCAACCTCCAGGCGGTCAAACTAACCGGCATCAAGGTCCGTTCCACTTTGGTCATCGTCTACACCATCGCCGGCCTTCTCTGCGGCGTGGTCGCCGTCATGCTTGCCAGCCGCCTGATGAGCGCCAACGGCATGATGGGCATTTCCTATGAAATGGACGTAATCGCCGCCTCGGTCCTCGGCGGCACCAGCATGTCCGGCGGAGTCGGCCCGGTCGTCGGCACCATGTTCGGCGCACTGATGATCGCCGTCCTCAATAACGCCCTCACCATCATGAACATCTCTTCGTTCTGGCAAATGGTCATCAAGGGGCTCGTCATCATCGTCGCCGTCACCGTGGACATCTTCCGCAACAAGATGCGCGGTGAAATAAGGGATAACCGATTTCAGGAGGCGTACCATGTATTTAGGAATCGACTGCGGCACACAAGGCACAAAGGCCCTGATCTTCAACCCGGATACGGGTCTCGTGCAGGGGATCGGCCACGCGCCGCACGAAATAATAGCCAACGACAGCGGCCGCCGCGAACAGCAGCCTTCGTGGTGGATAGACGCCATGATTATCGCTGTCCGGAAAGCGGTGGAAGCCGCCGGGATCAATCCGGCCGACATCAAGGGGATCGGTTGTTCAGGCCAACAACACGGCCTGGTCATGCTGGACGGTGAGGGCAGGGTGCTCCGCTCCGCCAAACTGTGGAATGACATGGAAACAGCCGGGTCAAACCAGGCTATTATCGAGGAGGCGGGCGGGACGGTAGCGGTCGCGAAAAGGCTCGGCACTTCGCTCCCCGTCGGTTATACCGCCTCCAAGGTCCGCTGGATGCTGGATAATGACAGGGAAACATACGAGAAGACCCGCCATGTCATGACTCCCCACGACTATCTTAATTATTGGCTGACCGGGCGGGCGGTGATGGAGCCCGGGGACGGTTCCGGAACCGGCTATTACCAGGTGGTGAAAAAGACCTGGGATATGGATATGGTTAACCTCATCGACCCCACGGGCGTTCTCGCCTCCGCGCTGCCGGAGCTTATCGAATCGGAGGATTGCGTCGGCCCGCTCCGCGCCGAAGCGGCTGAAAAACTTGGCCTTTCAGCAAGCACCCTTGTCTGCGGCGGAAGCGGCGATAATGAAATGGGGGCGTTCGGCACCGGCAACGTCAGCCGTGGCGACTCCACCGTCGGGCTGGGAACCTCCGGCGTGTTGAACAATTTTTCCGAAAACCCACTCCTGGACTTCAACCCGGTCATGCAAGTCTTCGCCGCGGCGGGAGGGGGATGGCTGGCAACGACCTGCACCGTCAACGCCACGTCCTCCACCACCAGCATGCAGAAGATGTTCGGGATGGATCTTGACGCCTTCACCTCCGCCCTTGAATCGTCCCCTCCCGGCGCGGAGGGACTCCGGCTTTATCCCTTCTTCAATGGCGAGAGAATGCCGCCCCTGCCGACCAGCAGGGGAACCATGACCGGCATGACCAACTCGAACCTCGCCGCGCCGAATTTCATCAGGGCGACGGCCGAAGCGGTCATCTATACCCTGA
The DNA here is from genome assembly GCA_036745875.1 of Planctomycetota bacterium. GTDB lineage: Bacteria > Planctomycetota > SZUA-567 > SZUA-567 > SZUA-567 > DAIOFH01. The sequence continues at coordinate 49,271 of DAIOFH010000003.1, forward strand.
AATGGGGTTACGACCGTCAACTGGAAACGCTGCCGCGCCCGGAACTGCTGCGCCTGACAGGGGGAGGCGCCGGCAACAGGGCATGGCGGCAGATTATCGCCGATGTCTTCGACACCGACGCAATCTGCCTCGTGCATGACGAGGGCGGAGCGTTCGGCGCGGCCCTGCTGTCGATGTTGATGATCCTGCGCGAAAAGAACGGCATACAATCCACCCCGAAGGAGATTTGCGATAAATACGTCCTTTTGGACGAACAGAAGCGGATACGGCCCATCAAAGAGAATGTGGAGCGGTACAAAGAGCTTTACGCCCGCTATGACGCCGAACGCCGCGAATTGTATGGACAATAGTTATTGACGAATAATGAAAGAAAGGATCCCGGAATGTCGGAGGACATAGCGCCCCCCAAGGGCCAATTCCCCATCACCAACGTCGTGCAGATATGCATTCTCGTACCCGACCTGGACGAATGCATGAAAAACTTTTATGAGAAGTTCGGAGTCGGGCCCTGGCAAATCTACACCTATGACAAAAAATTCGTTCCCCACATGACCCGCCATGGCAAACCTGCCGAATACTCCAGCCGCATCGGGCTCGCCAATATCGGCAATCTGCGCATTGAACTTATCCAACCCCTCGAAGGCGATACAGTCTACACCGACTTCATCAAGAAGCACGGCTATGGCGTCCAGCATTTGGGCGTCCTCGTCGACGACATGGGTACGGCTCTGCAACAAGCCGAGGCGGCGGGGCTTGAAATGACCATGGACGGCGGCGGCTTCGGCCCCGACGGCGACGGGCATTACGCCTATCTTGAAACGGAGCACCTCGTCGGCACGACCTTTGAACTCATCTCCCGCCCAAAGCGCAGGCATCCTCCCGAATCGGTGTATCCAGAGGAAACGCAGCAAAAATAAGCTCGCTAGGAACACGGGGACATATGTCCGAAGAACGTACTATCCGGCCGCCCAGTTCAAATCCCCGGGATTCCGGCTCAACCTCCCATTAATGGCGTAGTATCTGTTTACTCCTCCGGAATCCAGGGGATGACAGGCGCTACGCCATTGCTCTGACCAGAGTATACCAATCCCAAATGAATTTTTCCGGTATAACGGTTAGTCGCCTCCAGTCGCTTTCAGGCGTTTTTTCCAAACCACGGGAAAAAATCACCTTTACGCTCCTTCCAGCGTCTAACCGTTACCGGAAATAGTCATTTGAAATCGGTATTAGATACGTTTCCCTCAAGCGTATCCATGGCTCGGTGATTTTCCTTGTACGGAATGCAGGCTATTTTTATACTTATCACTTGTGTTTCGCATGGGTGGCAATTTCAGAGTGTGTAACTTGCTGTGAGGGAGTGATGAAACAATGAACATCCGCTATGAGTTGCTTGACAAGGCGAAAAGAAAGCAACTGCCGCAGACCGACGCGCCCCTGCCCTTCGGGCAACTGCGCACCAACCACATGTTCCTCGTCAACTACCGGGACGGAAAATGGTCCGATCCGCGAATCGTACCCTACGGCCCAATCCCGATGATGCCCGGAGCCGTATGCCTGCACTACGGCCAGACAATTTTCGAAGGCGCCAAGGCATTTGTCCACGACAACGGCGAACTCTATATCTACCGCTACGAAAAGAACTGCGAGCGGATGAACCATTCGGCACGCAACCTCTGCATGCCGGAACTCGACGTCGACATCCAGATGGAAGGCACCCTGCGCCTACTCGACCTCGAACGGGACTGGTGCCCGAATGCGCCGGAGTCGTCCCTGTACGTCCGTCCATTCATGTTCGGCACGCAGGACTCCCTCGGCGTCAAGTCAGCGTCGGAATACATGTTCTGCGTCATGCTTTCCCCGGCTGGACCGTATTACGCCGGAGGGTTCTCGAAAGCCATCCGCCTTCTCATCACCACCCGCTACCATCGCGCCGTGTCCGGCGGCACCGGTACGGCGAAGTGTGGCGGCAATTACGCGGCATCCCTGCAGGCCCAGGAATACGCCAAGCAAAAAGGCTGCGCCCAGGTCCTCTACCTTGATGCGGCCAACCAGACCCTCGAGGAAGTCGGCACCATGAACCATTACCATGTCCTGGACGACGGCACCTTCGTCGTCCCGACATTCAACGATTCGATACTGCGGTCGATCACTTCCGAATCCGTGCTTGAACTGGCGCAAATGAACGACGCCCCGATCAAACTCAAGGCGCGCCAGGAGACAATACGCCTCGATGACTTTGTCGCCGGGATCAAATCGGGGAAAGTGGCGGAAGCGGGCGGTTTCGGTACGGCTGCGGTAATCAGCCCCGTCGGTTCGTATCTTATGGAAGACGGCACCGAACTCACCGTCGGTGACGGCAAGCCGGGCAAGCACTCTGTCGCGCTCTACGACTACTACAGCAAGATGCAGTGCGGCAAGGCCCCCGCCCCGGCCGGCTGGCTCAGGAAGGTGGAACACTACCAATAACATTTCCGTCCGGAAATGAAAATTGACCAATGCAAAACGGGGACGCGTACCAGGTACGCGTCCCCGCTTCAATATAAAATGCCTACTCCGTCAGAAAGTTATGCCAAACATCGCCGAAATGCGGTGGTCGTTGTAATCGCGGCGGCCTTCGTAGGTGTAGTCGATGCCAATGTCGTACTTCTGGTTCAACTTGGCGTCAAGCCCTGCCGAGATGCGCCCGCCGTAGTGACTGCCCGCGATGCCGTAAGTGCGCCATTTCTGCCCGTCATAGCTGGAGAAGCCAGGATTGTAATTCTTGTTGTCCATCTTGCCGATGGAGTTGATGAAGGCGAAATCGACATTGGGAGTAAAGACCCAGTTGCCGGAATGGAAAGACTTGCCTATGCCGAACCCGACAGGCACTTCGACGAAATTCTGGCTTCCGACGGTCATCGTTCCCCACTGGCCATTGTCCATGAAATTGTATTCCCTGCCAGGAACATAGGAATAATCAAAGCCGACGAAAGGCTTGATGAAAAAACCTTCGTTCAGGTTGAAGTACTTGCCGACTTCAAGGCTTGATCCGAAAACCACGTCCTTCTCGGAGTCAAAAGAAGAAAAGGCGCTTGTTCCTGAAGAGGTGTACGAGTTCATGTACTTGGGTTTGGTATCGGCAAAGCCGGTGAACACGTTGCCGGACGCATACCAGTCGTCCATCATGCGGTAAGTACCGAAAAGATTGACCCCAAACGTCTGGTCGCGCATCTTTCCGTTGCCGTCGATGAAATTGCCGCTACGATTGACGAAATCGTATTTGCTGCGGCCGTACTCGTAGGACAACGAGCCGCCAACCGTCCAGGGGCCGGTGGAGTACGCAGCGCCTATCGCTTCGGTCGACGAGGTATACCTGTTCTTGCCGACGTCGCTGGAGCCGTGCTTGAGCCTGGCATAACGCTGCTGGAATGCGGCAAATGTAGTCCACCCCGGCTGCGTGAACGCCTGTGAACTGAATTCGACCGCCTGCGTAACACCGAACAGTAATAACGCCATTGCGAGAAGAGTCATTTTTTTCATGGCTGGTTCCTCCCCTTGGTATGATTAAGAGCGCCAAATCCAAAACCGGTCACATGTGGACCAATACGGCAAGCGCCCTTTTTCAACGAATTCCGAAAACACTCTCCCAAGCTAAAAAAAGCAATCCAAATCCGGACTGCGATTAATAATGCCGCCTACCCATCTTATAGTATACCCCTCCTCATAGTATATTGTCGGGTAAACGGCTGCAATCACCTGCGGCATAATGTCCGATAATTTTTAACCCATTACTGTAAAATATGTTATGCAGGTAAAAAGTTTAGTACAGCATCTTTGATTACATCGAATACATTATTGATTTTAATGAAATACGAAAACATACCCCGATATCAATTATTAGCGGACGTTGCAGGAGGAACTTGAGTGAACAATGGAAAGGACGTACAATTCCCGGTGACGAAAACTGAATTCTTCCTTGTTCGGAGAAATTATGCTGCCATTGCTAAAGAGAGCTCCCAAACGCCTCGCCAAATCCTTTGGGTATTGTTGGGATGGTTTGAAGGCGATGTTCAGGAAGGAAGAATCCTTTCGCCTTGAAACAATAGCCTTTTGCATTCTGCTCTTAGTCCTGATTGCCTGCCCCTGGCCGATATGGAAAAAACTTTTCCTCCTGGGCTCGTACCTGCTTATCCCTTTTGCCGAACTGGTCAACTCGGCCATTGAGGACGTCTGCGATCTGGTGACCAGGGAACAGTCGCCTTATGTGAAAACCGCCAAGGACAAGGGAGCCTTGGCGGTGCTGTTCGCCATAATCATCAATGCGTTTGTGCTGGTCGCGCTTATTCTTGTCTAATATCCGTGAACGACCTTGCTGAAATCCTCCGGTTCCTCATCGCGCAGACCGCATTTTCCCCAGACATGGAACCTGATTGTGCCCGTCTTCTGGTCGAGGGTCAGCACATCCTCCCCGAGATCGCTCCACGATCCGGAATTCCGGTACCATGAGCCATAAAGCCCTGGCATGTGGGTATGCCCGACCACCAGGACGGAACTGTCGCGTTTCGATCCGGCGAAGGTTTTCCATAATTTGTTCATCCGGCCGAGATGTTCGGGCAAAAACTTGTGGCGCGGCCCCTGGCCGCCCTTTTTATCGGACATGTACCCGTCAATGCCGTTTTCCGCCGTCATCTTTTCTGCTGCGTCGCGAAGCAAATCGGCAAAACGCGCCTGGACCGCATCGGCCATTTTCCGCTGTTTCTCGGCAGGAGTCAATTTTTCCTTGTCGATGGCGGTTAGATCCTCCGCCAGCGCCCCCTGCAGCTCACCAGCCGCACCTGCCGCCCGAAAGGCATTCTTCCCGGCCGGCGACGCTGACAACATGCCGGCCAGCCCCTCTATGAGCCAAAGAAGGGTGTCAGATATCTGGGTCAAGGTCGCTTCCAGGGGGATTTTTTGCTTCTTTCTCAGGATATAGCGGGACTTGATCCTGTCCTCCAGCATGCCGGCCACGATTGTCACGGCCCGCCCGAAATCGGGGGCCGGCTTGTCGTTGTATTCGTCGCCTTCATGCCCGTGCAGGAAAAGGAAGCGTTTCCCGCCATACTCGCGCTGCAATTCCTTGCGGCTTTTCTTAAGGAAAAACGGGTGGTTGAGAAATTTGGAAAATCCCTTGGCTCCGCCTTCATAAAAACGCGACAGGTCGGCATCGTGGTTCCCTGCGATATAATGGACGTCCATGCCCGCCAGACGATTGAGAATCTGTTCGTTTGCGATGATGTCGCGGTCGATATTGGCCTGCCAGAATTCGAAACAATCGCCAAGGATCAGAAGTTCGTTTTTTCCCACCAGATCGAGAAAAGCGTTGAATTTTGCCCGTTTGTCGCGATAACTGAAATTATCCCGGTAACTGTCGCTGTCCCCGATGTGAAGATCGCTGACGATATAGGTGATGGCTGCCATCGTTTTCTCCCGTGAAAAATGTATGGACCGCATCATTACGCCGAACATTTCGTTGCGAAACAAGACAACAAGATATAGGATACACTGTAATTTAAGGCATGTATAATTGCCAGAAAATAGACGGATCATACGACAAACTATTTCCATATGTCAGGAAAAGGAGACCCGGCATGAAAATCGTCCACCAACCTGAGCGCTTGGGATTTTATGCCTACTCGGAAGATGGCCGCCGGATAGGCGAAATAGAATACGAATTCGACAAGAACGACGACAAGCGCGTCCACGCGACCCATACCTATGTCGACCCAGAGTTCGAAGGCCAGGGAATCGGCGGCAAGCTTCTGAAAGAGCTTGTCTCCTGGGCGGAACGTGAGGGCTGCACAGTGGTGCCTGTCTGCTCGTTTGTCAAGGCGGCGTTCGGCAAGGACCCGGAAAAGTACCGGAAGGTGATGGTGATGCCGGGGTGATCGATCCGTATATAACACAAAACCCTCTCCCGTTGCAGGAGAGGGTTTTGCATGGATTGGTCTCAGAGTTGCGAAGCTTGTTACGCCAGGGTCAGTTCCGCGACAACCCAATCGTGGAGGGTTGTAGGGGGAACGTGGACGTAATACTTCTGGCGCATGCGCTGGGTGGCTTTTTCCAGGGTCATCGCCTGCTTTATCACCAGGTCCACGGCGGTACGGCGGACGCGGTTGGTGAAGCGGCCGGACGGCAGCGCGAGGTGGTCCATGGGAAGCGAGAAGTGCTTGCGGCAGCTTTCGCAGTAATGTTTCGAATAGGTCACTTCCAGCACGGTCGGTCCGGAAATGCCGACTTCTCGCAAGCGTCGCCTGCCGATGGAATGGCGCTTGGACGGCGTGCCGCAACGCGGACACTGGGTCACTTTACGCGACATGTTGATCTTGCGGAATTTGGTGCCACGGGGCGCGACCACCTTTGATGTAATAACTTTCTCGGACACGGCCTTCTCCTCCGACTGGTTGATGGAATTCACTCGCTGACTCTTTGCTTATCGACACAACGCAGTGGCAGGGTTCAGTCGAATTTAGGAATTTGTTGAGAATGGAATAAAAAAAATTGTTTTTTCCTTTACATACGAAACGGTATCGTTATTATATGTCATCTCGCTAGCCAATGTCTCCCTGAGACAACGGGCAGCGTGAGTTAGTCTATTACCTATATTCACAATATTCCCCTGTAGCTCAGCTGGTAGAGCGTCGGACTGTTAATCCGCAGGTCGCTGGTTCGAATCCAGCCGGGGGAGCCAATATAAGAAACGCAGACGCCCGCCAATGGCCAAAAAGCCTTGGCGGGCTTTGCTTTATAGCGATGTAGTGGTCGGGGGTGGTCGGCCGCAATCGTTGACAATCGCAGCATTTGTTGGTATAATTGTTGGTATACTTGACATTCGGAAAAAGTGATACCAACAAAATCTGTTGGTATCCTAAATCTGAAGGGAGGTACCAACAAATGAGTCTCACCGATAGGGCTATAGTTAATCTGAAAGCCAAGGACGGTAAGCCGATAAAAAAATCGGATGGTGAAGGATTATTCGTTTATGTCACTCCGCAAGGAACCAAATCCTTCCGGATGGCCTATCGCTTCCTGGGAAAGCAGAAGCTCCTAAGTATCGGGCTCTACCCTACAATCAGCCTCAAAGAAGCGAGAGAGGTGGTCGCCGAGGCAAAGCGGCAACTTCAGAATGGCGTCGATCCAAGTCAGTTCAAACAATCACTCAAAATCAACTCCACTAACTCCGAACCGACAGAGCCGGTCGCACGGGAAATACCCGATGGTCCTAATTTCATCGGCAAAGCTACGCTTGACCCAAAATGTTTCGAATACGTCGCACGCGAGTGGTTCCATAAAATGCGTCTGAAGCTGGAATGGGCAGAACGCTACTCCACCCTTACCATCAGACGCTTGGAACAGCACTTGTTTCCCTTCATCGGCAACACCATCATTACCGACTTGAAGCCTGCCGATCTGCTCAAGTGCATTCAACGCATCGAAAACATGGGCCAGCACGAAACCGCGCATAGGGTATTGAACTTGTCCGGCAAGGTCTTCCGCTACGCTATCGGCCTGGGCATTGCCGAAAATGACATAAGCGCCGCCTTGGCCGATTCAATCCCGCCCGCCAAAAGCAAAAATTACGCGACCATCACCGAACCCCGGAAAGTCGGCGCCTTGCTCCGAGCGATTGACGGCTATCACGGCATGTTCTCCGTACGGTGTGCTCTCCAACTATCCCCCCTGCTTTTCGTGCGTCCCGGCGAGCTGCGCCGTGCTGAATGGACCGAAGTCAACTTCGCCGACGCAGAATGGCGCATTCCGAAAGATCGGATGAAAAAGCGCCTTCCTCATATCGTGCCGCTTTCGCGGCAGGCATTAGAAATTCTGCAAGCATTGCATAACCACAATGGCACTGGAAAATACCTCTTTCCAAGTGCCCGTTTCCGCGACCGGATAATGAGCGACAACACCCTCAACGCCGCCCTACGCCAACTCGGCTACGGGCCGGATTCGCCAGACTCCATTGTCGGCCACGGATTCCGCCATATGGCGTCGACACTATTAAATGAAATGGAAAAATGGGACGGAGATGTCATTGAACGACAGCTGGCGCATGTCGACAGCAATATTCGAGGAACCTACAATTTTGCGCAGCATCTTCAAACTCGCAGGCAGATGATGCAGGACTGGGCGAATTATCTCGAAACATTGAAAAATGCTTATAACTCTGAAGGGTAATTTTGTAATCGATGGGAGCGTCAGGTTAATGTTGGTTGGCAGTTGCTTTGGGCTAGTATGGGCAATATACTTATTCGTATGGAAGATGACGGAAATTGACTGTGAAAAAGGATGGCGTATTCTTACCGATTTCGTTCCGCATCACGAGATTGACAAATGCTTTGCCGGGAGATAGAAGGGTCTGGTGGGCGCCTCAAGAACCGAGCCACCGGACAAACCGCGCCCAGTGTGGAGTCTTGAAAACAGCCATATAGTACAGCAACGCGTGACCACTTTGGAGAGCGCAGAAGCGTCCACTCTTTTATCTTCCCGGCGCTTTATTTTGAGAATTACAATGCCTACTCTATTAAGATTAGACCTTACACGCCCGGTGAAGAGGTCATCACTACATACCTGTATCTCACCTTAAACGATATGTAACGTGAATGCCTTGGACATCGGTGGCGACACTGCATGCTCCACGATATTCATAATTTCTGCGGCGATGGTCGCGGGAGACTATCCCGGATAATGTCACACTCCCGTCCCAAACGTAGCGTGGCATGATTTGAAACGTGTTTGGCAACTCCTATTGAACGCGGCCTCGATAACATCCGGATCAAGACGCCCCTCCGCGCCTCACGTCCATAATGACCTCGTGAAGGGGCATAATTTTTCGCAACCACATTGACAATAAAAAAAAATAAGTTATAATATTAAAATACTTTA
>DAIOFH010000004.1:0-55301 GCA_036745875.1 Planctomycetota bacterium
CACATTGAGAACCCGCGTACTACCGTACGCTTATTCTGAATTCGCAGTGTTTCTCGGTAAAAGTGAGCGGAGCGAACGAATTAATTACTGTGAGGATTTTCCAAAACTCTTCACTCTTCGTTTTTATTTCTTAACGAATGAGAAGATAAAGGGTTATCTATGCCGTGAGCTTAATTAAGCGCTATTCCTATATACCAGGACAATTGCACCTTTACATATTGACGCGGTGGCGATGGTGGGTAAAGTAAGGTCAGTTTCGTCGAAATTATTAATTTGCGACCTAAACCGGAACCCTCTTTCCGTCATGGGAGAGGGCTTTACTGTGAACTTTGCCGATAAAGGCCTAATATATGGAAAACGCCACATCCCCTTCCGCCGATCATGGAATGTCCCCGACGCGGAAGGGTTATCTTTTTATTTTCGCGGGCGCCTTTTGCATCAGCTTTGCCGCCTTCTTCGTCAGAGGCGCTTCCATTGATTCGAGCGCGGTGGCCTTTTACCGCCTTTTCTTTGGGATGATCGCGCTGTTCGCATTGGCTGTGGCGCAGCGGGCCAGGCTGAGGCCGTCAAGGCCGGTGTTGCTGCTCCTCGCCATGGCCGGGCTATTCTTCGCCGGCGACCTGGTTCTCTGGCACAAGTCGATTCTCCTCATAGGACCCGGCATTGCGACGATTGTGGCGAATTTCGAAGTGATATTCCTGGCGATATACGGAGTGGTGTTCCTGCGCGAAAAAATGAGCATCCCGCAAAAACTTTCCATTCCTCTTGCGCTTCTCGGACTCGCCATGCTGCTTGGCCTGCATGAAAGCGTAATCCCGGACGGCATTATTCTTGGCACCGGCATTGCGATCATGTCCGCAGTATTCTATGCGGCATACATCCTGACCTTGCGGCGCTCGCAAATGGTCGAATCAAAAATATCCCCTGTCGCCAGCATCGCCTGGGTATCGTTTATCGCCTGCATCCTGGTCGGCGGCTTTTGCCTCGCCAACAACGTATCCCTGGCCATCCCCGACGCAAAAACGCTGGGTATCCTGGCGGCCCTGGGAGTTTTCTGCCAATCGCTCGGCTGGGTCCTCTTGTCGCGCGGCCTGCCGCTCCTGCCGCCGTTCAGGGCGGGGCTTATTATGCTGACGCAACCGGCCCTGGCCTTTGTCTGGGACATTATTTTCGTGGGGGCAACGGTCGGCATGATCAACGTCCTTGGCGCAATAGTGGCGATAGCGGCGATAGGGATGGGGATCTACACCAAAACGGACGAGTGACTTCGGCAAATGCGGGAAAAGGCTTTTCTCATGTTTTCCCATGCAATGACCATTGTTTTTGCATATACTTATCGTCAAAGCGGAGTTTGTCAGGATCGAAAGGGCGCGGCATGCGGGAATCCGACGGCAAAAACAGGTCGAAACTGCTGGTTTTGGTTTGTCTTCTTCTGGTGATAGCGGTTGTCCTCGGGGTCTATTACACCTATTCAGGCTCGGCGCAACCGGATAAATCCGACGGCGCGGTAATTCTCACCAACGCCAATTTCGAGTCCAGCGTCAAATCCGGCGTGTATCTGGTCGATTTTTGGGCCGACTGGTGCGGCCCATGCAAAATGCAGGAGCCGATCATCAACGAGATCGCCAATGATTTCTCCGGCAAGGTGACGGTCGCCAAGGTGGATATTGACGCAAACGCGGAACTTTTACAGCTTTATTCGATCAGCGCCATCCCCACGATCATCATTTTCAAGGATGGCGAAGTAAACAAGCGTCTGGTGGGAGTGCAAAACAGAGAAACGCTCAAGGCGGCACTGGATGCGGCCTTATAATCACGGATGAGGCAACAAGGCACTGTTTATTCAATGACCCTTTCGCAAAACGGTACTTTTTCAACCTCTCAAGAGCATACGGACCCGGCTGTTCTGCCGGACACGGAACCACAGACCCATCGACCGCGTCTCGCCAGCCTGAGAGCCGCCCTCCCCATTATCCTCTATGCCATTGTCCTTTACAGCGTGCGGGTGTCGTTTGCACTGAGGCCCGGGCGTGATGAGCGGCTTTTGCCGCTGATGTTTTTGCTGTTCATTTCCACGGCAGTCGGCGGCTGGGCGCTCCAATGGCTGGCGCAAATGACCGCATCCGGATGGCGGAGCTTTCCCAGGGGCATTTTCAAAATGCTTCCACTGGCGGCGGTATTGCTGATCCTCCCCCTTTGCTCCGCCTTCGGATACAGGGTTTGGCTGACCTGCGAACCGTTGCGCTATCTGTCCGCTATAGGCTACGGCCTTATGCTGCCGACCGTCAATTACGTACTGTTCACCCGGGTGTCGCCGCACCGCCGGGGCTTGTGGTTCGGCCTGATCACCTCAATAGGCTTGTTGACATGGTGGGTCCTGATCCGCGTCTCCGCCAACTGGGACGGCCAGGCATGGCGGGGGTTCACGTCCGGCCTGCTGCTCGTGTTTGTGGTCCACACCACTTTCGTCCTTCTGTTGGCCTGGTCCTTGTGGCGCATCCTGATGGCTCGGCCAGGCGCGGCTGAGCCTGCCTATCCCGTCTACTTCGGAGCCGTGGACGAAAAGACGCGAACCCGGAACATCTCGTTGCTTCTCAGCGCCGGGTTGGTGCTGTGCCTTATGAACGGATTTCTCGAGGCGAAGCTTTTCCCCGTTCTCCTCATCGCGCCCAAACCGATCTGGCCCTGGCTTATGGTGCTGCTGGTGATACTCTCCCCCCTGTTCGGGATCCTTTTGGACCGGAACCCCGATCATGCGCTGCCGGCGATCCTCAAGAAATGGGCCTGGTTTTTTATCCTTGCCCCGGCTCTTATCGTCATGGGCGAGGATACCGTCCTCTATCGGCCGCTCCATGTCATATGCACCGTTGGGCAAGTGGTGCTTCTTGTCGTGCTCACCACCGCGCTGGCGGGATATGCCAAAAACGGCTGGAGCGCCGCAGCCCTCACCGGTTTGCTGTTCAGCTTTCGGATACTCGCGCTATTTTGGGCGGAGTTGCTCGGGCGACTGCCGGAATTCACCGCCGGCGCATCGATCCTTTGCGCCACCCTCCTGGCCTTCATCTATTATCACCTCGTCACCAATGTTAAAACAGGGCCTCTCGCAGTAAGCGCCGAGGTTCCGGTTCCGGAAAGCAGGGAAGCGACCGATCCCGTTGACGGCGGCAAGAACCTGCGTAAAGATGCGATCGAACGCTTTATATCCGAACGCCCGCTCACCCCGAGGGAGCATGAGGTCGGCATCATGATAATGAACGGCGCGACCTCACGCGAAATAGCGATGCAACTGGGCATTTCGGAATATACCGTCAATTCCCATGTCAAAAACCTCCTGGACAAGTTCGGCGTCTCCAGTCGGCGGGCGCTGTTCGGAATGTTCACCAAATCCTGATCGTTTTTCCACTCTCCACAAGCCTGTCGGAAGTCTTGTCTGTAACTTTGCAGAACCCCGGTCTTAACAAAAATTACGCTTGGACGGCGGTATTATCGAGAAACAATCGAAATCTCCCGTATGTTTCTTCGTAAAAATCATGTATAGTATATCCTACCACGCCTCCATCATAGTACAAAACCTGTTCAGAAAGGCTTTGACCATGCTGACAAGTAAACAGCGGGAAACACTACTTGCCTTTTGCGGCGACCCCCTGAACTTTGACCTGTATAGGGATGAGCTTTTACACGAAATATTCGAAAACACCGCCGACAAATTCCCCAATAAAAACGCGATCGAAACTTCCTCCATGGCATTGACGTTCCGCCAGCTCGACGAACGCGCCAACCGCTTTGCCAGGCACCTGCGCGGCCTCGGCATCGGTGTGGAGGACAAGGTTGCCTTTCAGCTGCCTCGGACGGAGTTTGTCTATGTCGCCATGCTCGGCATCCTCAAGGCGGGCGCTGCCTATGTGCCGCTCGATCCCAGCTATCCCCCCGACCGGGTGGGATTTATTCTGGAAGACTGCGCGGCGAAATTATTCATCACCTCGGAGGAAATTTACGGGCCGATGCGATCCGAACTGGAAAAGCTGCCTGTTCCCGTGTTGCCGGTAACGCCCGCGACCGACTTCAGCCAGTCCAGTTCCAGGCTGACGCGCAAGGAAACGGCGACCTGCCGGGAACCCCTGGCTTATATCATTTACACCTCGGGCACGACCGGCCGCCCGAAAGGCTGCCTTCTCGAACACAGGCATATCTGTAACGAAATCCGCAGCGCCGCCCTTGTCTACGGCGTTGTCCATACGGACCGCGTATTCCAGGGCTTTTCCGTGGCATTCGACGCCTCGCTTGAAGAAATCTGGATGGCGTTTTTCAATGGCTGCACGCTGGTTGTCGGGACGAAGGAGGTCATGCAGTCTGGTTCGCGCCTGGCGGATGTCTTGACCGGGTCCCGCGTCACCGTCCTTTCCTGCGTGCCGACGCTTCTTTCCAGGTCGAAAAGTCAGCAGTTCCGCAGCCCCGATCCACCACAATGGCAAGATTATCGGTTCTCTTGGCATGGTCTGGCCGACGGACGCCCCTCACAGACACACATTTGGTATGATCGTGGCCGCCGCCGACGGTATAGAAAAAGAATTCCAATTGCGTAAGGCATATGATGAAATACAGCGCACCAACTCGCAATTGACAAGTATCCTACAGTCCATCGCTTCCGGCATCATCATGATCGACAATGCCGGCAATGTCATTCAGCACAATACGCACGTCTGTAAAATATTGAATCTCCCGACGGGAGCTTTGCCAGGGAAGAAGCTGTCGGATTGTCTGCGCATCGATGGACTTGAAACGCCCTTGCCCCGCATTGACGGGAATTTCCAAAGCAGGGAAGTGAATGTCAACCTCGAGAACTCGCGTTCCATCACCCTGCTCTTGACCACCCGCGCCATCAACAACGCAAGAGGGATCCGTACAGGCACTGTCCTTACCTTCGACGTTCCCAAGCATGTAAACCGTCTAGTTAACCAGAGGAGCGGCTTTGCTGCGCGGTATACCTTTGACTCGATCATCGGTGAAAGCATCAAGACGCTTCAGGCCAAGGAAATGGGTATGGTGGCTTCCCGACGGGATTCCACCGTGCTTATTCTAGGGGAAAGCGGAACCGGCAAGGAGCTGTATGCGCAGGCAATCCACAATGCCAGCGAGCGGGCAGCATATCCTTTTATCGCCATCAATTGCGGTTCGCTCCCCTCGGAGCTGGTCTAAAGCGAATTGTTTGGCTATGTCGGCGGCGCATTCACGGGTGCGACAAAGGAAGGACAGCCCGGCAAGTTTGAACTGGCGGACAAGGGAACAGTCTTTCTTGACGAGATAGGGGATATGCCGCTTAGCCTGCAGACATCCCTGTTGCGGGTCCTGCAATCAAGAGAGATTACCCGAATCGGCGGCAAGAAAACGATCCCGGTTGATGTACGGATTATAGCGGCGACCAATCGTGACCTTGAGGTTAAAATACGCAATAATACCTTCCGCAGCGACCTGTATTATCGCTTGAATGTCTTCCCCATCACTCTGCCGCCTCTCAGGGAGCGGCGCGAAGACATACGCATCCTGGTCGATCATTATATCAAGACGTACAAGGTAGACGGCATCGCAGTTGATTATGTCGAGGATGATGCATTGAAAATGCTTGAACAATACGATTGGCCCGGCAATGTGAGGGAGCTGCAAAACGTCATCGAAAGGGCCACCAACCTTGCACAGCGCAATTGCATTACCATCGAACAGTTGCCTGTCGAACTTATGTCGACAAAAATTCTGCCCGGCCCGTCGTACAGTGAAAAGGAGATCCGAGCTACCTTCGCGGCAAGCGTGCAACCATATCGAGGATATATGCGGCAGGTCAAGGAGACGGAAAAGAAAATGCTGGCGACCGCCCTGGCCAGAACGAACGGCAATATATCCAAGGCGGCTCAGTTACTTGGCATCAGCCGGCAGGGGGTATACTATAAAATAAAAGAATATGCCCTTGATGTATCATCGTTTCGTTTGCTATTCCAATAAGAGCCATTTATGAAAGTGGATCGATCAGCAAAAGACCTGCAGCCGGCAGTTGCGGATCTGTGCGCTCCGTACCACCTTCGGGATAATGCCGAGTCAGACGGGCACGGAAGGCATGAATAACGAAAAAAGCCCGGTAAACGGCGGATTTTCAAGCTTTCCGCACATTTCCGGGCCTTGTGTATGTTGGGGCGAAAAAGGGGATTCGAACCCCCGACCTTCTGAGCCACAGTCAGACGCTCTAACCAGCTGAGCTATTTCCGCCATGATAACGCGCCACCGAATTGTCGGCGCGTTAAGGCATAAAAGTATATACGCTTAATTAAGCTTTGCAAGCATTTTTAGCAAGAATTTATCAGCAGCCGCTTCTGTACTCAGTCAATACCTTCGTACACCCTGAGGGCATTGATCAATTTCACGTATTTGGCGTATTTGTCCTGGTAGGCCTGGTAAATCCCCTTGTCCGGTTCGACCGTCCGCACAGGCAGATTGAAGGCGCTGATGGCGCTCCTGAAATCGGCGAAAGTGCCTGTCCCCACCGAAGCGGCCATGGCGGAGCCGACGCAGCCCGTTTCCTCGATTTCCGGAATCTCGACAGGCAGGCCCGAAATATCCGCCATCATCTGCATCCAGACCTTCGACTTCACCGGGCCGCCGGTAAGCCTGAGCGCTTCGGTCTTCGGGAAATACTTCAGCATCGGGATCAGGTGCATGTAGTGGCAGAACACCACGCCTTCGTAAATCGCCTGTTCTATATGACGGCGTTCGTGCAGGGCCTGCAGGCCGTATAGGCCGCCCTTCATCCCCAACCCGGCGTTGGTGCCGTAGAGGAAGGGAAGGAAGAGGACGTCCGTCGACGCCTTCGCCACCGACGCCACTTCGGCTTCCACCCTGGCGAGGTCGAACTTGCCGTCCTGCGACAGGTACGGCGCGAACCAGTCGAGGTTCCCTGCCGAGGTCGGGCTGCCTTCGTGGGTCTGGTAATAGCCCTTCTCCGCGTGGACGCCGTAGGTGCGCGGGTATTCGCTGCCGTCGCCGAGTTCCTTGGTTATGCCCGTCGTGATGGACCAGGTGCCCATGACCGCGTTCAGGCGTCGGTCGTCGACAATGCCGGCGCAGAGCGCCGTCGACATGACGTCGAAAAGCCCGCCCGCGACCTGGACGCCTTCCGGCAGGCCGGTGGCGGCGGCCGTTTCCTTGTTGATGCCGCCGACGACTTCCGCCGCGCCGACCGTCGGGGGCAGCCATTCCAGCGCTTCCGGGATGCCGAGCATGTCGGCGAGCCGCTGGTCGTAGCGGGCTTCCTTCATGTTGTACAGGTCGGATTCGGAGATATTGGTGATTTCGCAGCCGAGGTGGCCGGTCATGCGGAAGCGGAGGTAATCGTGGGACATCATGAAATAACCGATGCGTTTGTAGACATCGGGTTCGTTGTCCTTGAGCCAGCGCAGGATCGACACCGGGTGGCCGGTCCAGATGGTGTGGAGGGACAGGGGGTAGACGTCCTTGTGGACTCCGTCCCTCTCCCAGGCGCGGACGACGTCGAGGGAGCGCTGGTCGGAGGAAAGGACGCCGGGGTAAATCGGCTTCTTGTCTTTTCCGATCAGGTACAACCCCTTCCCCTGCGCGGAAATTGCCAGGCCCTTGATGTCCCCGGCCGGAACGCCGGACTTGGACAAAACATCCTTGATGACAAGGCAGGCATCCGCGTACAGCTGGTCCATGTCCCTCTCGGCCCAGCCGGGGTGTCGGCTTTCCACCGTCACGTTGCGGCGGGCGATGGCTTTTTCGTTGCCCTCGGCATCATACACGCCAGCCTTGATAAAGGTCCCGCCACTGTCAACACCAATCCAGTATGCCATGCCTGCTCTCCTCACGCTATGGGATAACAAATAGTATTTTTCGGTTGCCTTGCGAAAATCCGGTTATTTCTTCCAGCGCAGCTTCAGGATCTTTTCCACCTTGTCGGGGGTTATATCGCGGTGCTCGCCCATCTGTGCTCCGCCGCGCTCTTCGAGGCGCTTTCTGACAAGCGCCGCCACATTCCTGTCGATTTCCTTGAATTCGTCCAGGTAGGTCTTGACGCCGAGGGAACGGTAGAACTTTTCCGTCTTTTCGATCGCCATCTTGATCCTGGCGTCGGCGCTGCCGCCGCGGATGCCCCAGACGCGTTCGCCGTACTGGAGCAGCTTCGCCGACTTGGCCTTTTTGCAGAAGGTCCAGACGCCCGGCTGGATTATCGCCAGGGTGACCGCGTGGTCGATGCCGTAGAGGGCGGTCAGTTCGTGGCCGATGGTGTGGGTGGTCCAGTCCTGCGGGACGCCGCGCGCGAGGTGGAAGTCGAGGCCCTGGTAGGCGGCATACATCATGGTGGCGCGCAGGTCGTAGTTTTTCGGGTTTTTCAGGAGCTTCGGGCCGATTTCCACCAGCGTCTGCAGTATGGCCTCGGCCTGCCTGTCCTGCAGCGGGGCGTTGTTTGGATAGGTCAGGTATTGTTCGCAGACGTGGATAAAGGTATCGACAATGCCGTTGGCGGTTTGGCGTTTGTCGAGGGTGTAGGTCGTTTCCGGATCGAGGATGGAAAATACCGGGCGGACGAGGTCGCTGGCGAAGGCCAGTTTTTCGTTGGTGGAATCGCGGGAAATGACCGCGTTCGGGTTGGCTTCGGTGCCGGTCGCGGGCAAGGTGATGACGCAACCGAGGGGAAGCGCTTCCTTGATCGCCGCGCCCTTGGCAAGGATATCCCACGGATCGCGGCCCTTGTACTTGATGGCGGCGGCGATGAACTTGGAGGCGTCCCCCACGGAACCGCCGCCGACTGCGAGCACAAAGGCCACCTTGGCCTTTTTGCCGGCCGCCGCCGCTTGCATGCACGTTTCATAGCGCGGGTTTGCTTCGATCCCGGCGAATTCGACGACCTTGCGTTTCCCCAGGGCCTTTTTGACCTGGTTGTAGACGCCGTTCTTTTTTATCGACCCGCCGCCATAGACCATCATGACAGCGCCTGATTTGGGAAGCAGGGAATCCAGCTTGGAGATTTGGCCTTTGCCGAAAACGATGCGGGTCGGGTTGTACCAGGTGAAATTAAACATGAGGCGCCTTTCAAGGACCGGGGGAAAATGAAATCGGTTATTCAGTTCTGCGTCGGCTGCTCGGGCCCGCCTTTTTCCGCACCGACGACGGAGACGTATTCGAGGCGGAGGTCGCGCAACACGTTTGAGAGATATTCGGCTTCCTGCGGGGTAAGGTTGCCCTTGGTCTTGGCTTCCAGTATTGCCAGGATGTCAATGGAATACTTGGCGTTCGGGATGTCTATCGCCGTTTTTTGATCCAGCGGGTTGGACATCTTCCCAAGATGGATTAAAGTCTGTACCGCCAAGCCGCTTATGAATTGCAGAAATGTCGCTTGGAGCGGCTTTTTATCCTCTTCCATCCTCTATTCCTCCTTTGTAAACGTTTTAGTCATAGACGGTTCTACTGCGCGTGACCGTATTTTATCCATAAATCAACAAAATCAAACAAATATAGCGTCGGGGCTGTGAAAATAACCAAAAAATGCGTAATAATGCCAATGCACGGCGTCATGGCATGACGCCAAGTCACTCCATGCATCATGTTGTGTATTTATGGGATAACGGAAATGTTGTCAAGAGGCAAGCGCTTCCTGGCGCGGGAAAGAAGCGCAGAGGCGGTTTACTCCATCCCGCGAAGGCGCAGGTGTTCGAAATGTTCCTGGACATTCGACGCGGCGGACCTGGCAACCTGGTTGCCTACATAAAGGAGGATGGATAGCCCCCAAACCTTGTCCGGAGCGGCAATGACGCCGGTGCGGACGTCATTGTCGTCGTCGAGGCGGCGGATTGCCCGCTCGATCGATTCGGAGAGGGTGTAGGTCTCGAAGCTTTCGTCCCCGTATTTGTTCACGTACTTGGACGGCGGGAGGGAAATCCTCCGCGCGAGCAGCACGGCAAGGCCCTCGTCGGAGGAGGAATCGCCATTTTCCTCAAAATCTTCAAAACCTTCGAGGGAAAAGGTCATTCCGGGAACAGCAATCTGAGGCTTGTCGGCCAGGACCTCCCCTTTGCGCACGACGACGTGACCGGTCTTTTCACTCGACTCGGAAAGGCATATATATGGCAAGCGGGTTGAACCAAAAGTATATAGTAGGTTCTTCCTGGCCCGGATGAATTTGGTGTCCGACTGCGCTATTTTAAACGCATCTTCCATTTCCATGGAAAACTCCTGTTTTTTAAGTTGACGATCAACAGCTATCGTATGTATAATGGCGTTTGATTGGCAAATTGCAAGTACTATTCGGTCCCGTGCCGAATTTTTAGCGTATTTATGAACTTTTTCTGACGAGTTTTTTGGTTGCGTTTTTCGCGAAAGGAACAAAAATCATGCGCAACGCACTGCTCGCCGTGATCTTACTGCTTGGCTGCATCATGGTGGCCGGCTGCGAAGGACAGGAGTCCTCCACTTCCAGCACAGGATCATCCACAGGCATGACCTCGGTGTCGTCGGCGGAACAACAACAGATTGCACCCCCGCCCCCGCCCCCGCCCCCTGCACGCAATACAACCACGCAGCCATTGCCGTCTGGTTGGACATACATCAGGCAGAGCGACCTATCGGGAACGCAAACCACCACAGTAACCGAGTAATCGCGCTTCCAGGACAAACAATCTTGAAAAGCCCATGAACGGACTTTACCAAGGCGGGATTTATCCCGCCTTTTTCCGTGCCGTCACAAACCGCCCGACCGGCGCCGGAAGTCGCCGGGAACAGAAAAACACTCGCATAGCGTTCGCCCAACGGTATAATTATTGATCGGTAATATTTCTGGTTATCTTAAACCTTTCCTGTTTCTACATACGGGATCACATATGCCCAAATGCAATTCATGCGGGGAATTCTTCGACCAGCCCAGCGATCTCGAGCTGGTGAGAACCACGGACAACCGCTGGGTCTCCATGTGCCGCAATTGCCGCAGCAAAGGCATCAGCCCCGACGACGTCCAGCAGGTCCACCTGGCGGTCGAGGACGCCGCGATGGATATGGCGGAAAAGCAGGGGATCGACGTCAACGTCATCCCCGGAGACCCCATTGCCAATGCGCAAAAGCTGCTGGAAGCGCTGAAGACCATGCGCCTGACGACGGAAAGGATCGGGAGAATCCGCGGCCATGAGCGGCATTCGGTGGACATGACGGTCAGCTTCACCCTCGCCAGGGACGACGTCAGCCATGAAGGGTTCGTCAAGGACCTTTCGCAGGGCGGCATGCTGATCATGACCCATAAAAAGCTTGAACGCGGCCAGATCCTCCAGTTCGACTGGAAAAACCCCATGCCTTCCGCCTTGTCCAGCATGCTGCAAAACCAGGCCGAAGTGCGGCGGGTGGCGAGGAACACGGACGACACCTTTTCCATCGGCCTGAAATTCATCAAGCGCCAGGCGGCGAAAAGTTCCAACCGCCGCCGCTTCAAGCGCTATAAATGCGACATGATCGCCTACTGCCAGCTGGACGGCAGCGACATGATGCAGCTGGGGAAAGTGAAGGACATCAGCCAGGGCGGCTGCCAGCTCATGCTGGACACGGAAGTTGCGCCGCAGGACAAATTCTTCCTCCGCATCATCGGCGGCGGCGGCGGCAGGGGCGACCTTGTCGGGTCGGTGCAGGCCTGCCGCGTCATTCCAAGGGACATGGAGTTCGAGATCGGCTGTTCGTTCGTGAAAATGCGCATCGAGCGCATCGCCGGCTTCAACCCCAACGAAGCGCAACAGGCGGCGCGGCAGTAGCGGGTGGGTTTTTCATAATCCGGGACCGGGTTGCCGTTTTGCATATCAAAACTGAAAGCGGATATAGATGAGCGAGTCAGACATCGAAACATACGAACCCGAAGCGCCGACCGCCGCCTTTGAACGCGCCTCGGGCCTTCCTTATTCCATCGAGGCGGAGGAAGCGCTTCTCGGCGGCCTCATCCTCGAGCCCGAACAGTTCGACCTGATAGAAGGCAAAATCCAGCCCGAGGATTTTTTCGCGCCGACCCACGGCATGGTTTATGCCGCCATGATCAACCTGAAAAAACACGGCCAGCCCATCGACCCGGTCCTGCTCCGGAACGAACTGAAGACCGCCGGGAACCTCGATGCGGTCGGCGGCGTCACCGGCCTTGCCAGGCTCACCGACTCGGCGACCTCCGGGGCGCACGTCGAGCATTATGCGGGGATTGTCCAGGAATCGTCGTCACTGAGGAAGCTGATAAAAATCTGCACCGAGGCGATTTCCAGCGCCAGCGCCCCCGACGCCAGCGCCATCGACGTCTTCAGCGTAACGGAACAAAGCATCCAGACCGCAACCTCCGGCGGCTTCCACGGCAGGATGCTGTCCATGAAGGAAGTCCTGAACCGCACCTGGGACAACATGGAAAAATACCTCGCCAACAAGGGCGAGCAGGTCAGTGGGCTGGCGACGCATTTCACCGAACTTGACGAACTTCTCACCGGCTTCCACGAGGACGAATTGATCATCGTGGCCGGACGCCCCGCCATGGGCAAAACCACCTTTGCCCTCAACGTAGTCAGGAACGTCATTACCAAGGGCCAAAAACCGGCCGCCCTGTTCACCCTGGAAATGAGCGCGGAAAACATCGCCAGGAACATCCTCGCCGCCCAGTCGAAGGTCGAAGGCCAAAAGATGCGCACCTTCAATTTCTCGAACGAGGATATGGAGCGGCTCGGCGCGGCTTCGGAGCGGCTGAACGAGGCGCCGCTGTGGATCGACGAAACGCCGGCGATATCCCTGTCGGAACTCAGGGGAAAAGCGCGGCAAATGTCCGTCCGCCAGGGCTTGTCGATTATCGTCATCGACTATCTCCAGCTCATGACCGCTTCGTCCGTTGCCCGCGGCCGCAGCCGCGAACAGGAAGTGTCCGAGATATCCAGGGGCCTGAAGGCGCTCGCCAAGGAACTGCACGTCCCGGTCATCGCCCTGTCCCAGCTGTCCAGAAGGCCGGAAGGCAGGCAGGATACGCGGCCGATCCTCTCCGACCTGCGCGAATCCGGCGCTATCGAACAGGACGCCGACGTCGTCATCATGCTGCACCGGCCGGAATACTACAATGCCGAGGACAGCCCGGGCCAGGCCGAGGTCATCGTCGCCAAACAGCGTAACGGCCCGACCGGCACGGTCAGCCTCGCCTTTATCGGCAACCAGCTGCGTTTCGAAAACCTCTCGCCGACGGCCGACTACGTGGCTTCGTCGGAATAATGCCAAAGGAAACGCGGATGCGCCGGACAAGGAGAATTGACGGCGCCTTGTTTGCGCCGCGCGTCATTAGTTGTTCAGCCTGCTACGGCCGCGCTAATCCCCGGAGAAAAGGAAAAACCCGTCAGGCAGGAAAAGGAGAAGTGGGCCTGCCCTTCCTGCGGCGGGATACTCTCCCTGCACGACGGCATATGCAGTGAATGCGCCAAAGAAGCAACCACACAATTACGGAACGGTAAATGAATGAACTGCGAACTATCTGGCGTCAACTTTCCACCAGCTTCGGGTTGGTTGTCGCTCTTGTCGTCGCCGCGATTGTGGTGGTGGCGGTGTTGCTGGTCTTCGGTTTCGTCGCCGTCTGGATAGCGGTAATTTATCTTGCTTTTGTCTGCTATCTCGCCATCCGCCGCTTCCTGCGCCGGCATTTCGCTCCGCTGGCAGGCACAGCCGAACGGGAAAGCCCATTCGAACCGTCCTCTGCGTCTTCCCCGTTTTCCCGGCCGTTCGCCAGGGAAGATCAATTCGGGTCGGCAGGTGAAAAGGATGTCCAGACCATTGACGTGACGGCGGAAAATGTCGAATACGTCGATCCGCCGATGCTGGAAGACGACAAGGATTGAGCCAAAAAAAACCACAGAGGACACTGAGAGCCACTAAAACCCCGTGTTCTCTGTGTCCTCTGTGGTTGAAAAAATACCCGAATCAGGAATCATCCGACACATTCAAATACGTATCCGAATCAAGCATCCGCTCGAAATGCCTGGTAAAGACCGCCGACTGTTCCAGAGACATCGTCCCCGACTGCAGCGCTTCCTCGACGCGGTCGCGAAGGCGGGAATTGATCCCGTCCCTGGTGAACTGCACATACGCCAGCACTTCCATGACCGTGTCGCCGCCGATCGTCTTGTCGATGACATAGCCCTTGTCCGTGGACGAGACATGGACGACCGTGGTGTCGCCAAGGAGGTTGTGGAGGTCGCCAAGTATTTCCTGGTACGCGCCGACCAGGAAAATGCCGATATAATACGGCTCCGACTTCTTCAGGCTGTGCAGCGGCAGCGTGTGCCGGACATCCCGGAGGTCGACAAACTGGTCCATGACGCCGTCGGAGTCGCAGGTGATGTCGGCGAGGATGCCGTTGGCGGTGGGCTTTTCCTCCAGGCGGTGCAACGGCATCACGGGGAATATCTGCCTGATCGCCCAGTGGTCGGGGATCGACTGGAACACCGAGAAATTGCAGAAATAGGTCGAAGCCAAAACGCCTTCGAGGCCCTCGAGGTCGTCCGGGACATAGTCGAGGGTGCGCAGGTGCCGGACGATCTTGATGCAGGCCGAGCGGAAGCGCGTCTCCACGCCCGCCCGTTCCTCCAGCGTCAGGTGGCCGTGGTTGAAGAGGGTGATGGCGTCCGTCCTCGCCTGCAGGGCGTCGTGGTAAGATTCCTGGAAATTCTTCGGCGTTATGCCGTCATAGATCTCGTTCATCCGCGCCAGGACCTCGTGATGTTTCTTGGGCATGGGAAGGGGGTCCAGCCCGTTCTCGAGGTCTGTCGAGGAAATGGCCTCCACCACAAGGGTCGAATGGTGGGCGACAAGCGCGCGGCCCGCTTCGATGACGATGTTCGGATGGGGAATATCCGCTTCCTTGCAGGTGTTTGTCAGGGCGTCGACAATGTCCGCGGCGTATTCACTGGGGCCGTAGTTGGCCGAAGACGGGAAATTGGTCTTCGACCCGTCGTAGTCGACGGCAAGGCCGCCGCCGAAATCGACATAGGTGACCGGCCCGCCAAGCCGGCGTACTTCCTTGAAAATACAGCATACTTCGCGGACGGCCTGCTTGAAGCGTTGGATATCCGTGATCTGGCTGCCGATATGGACATGCAAAAGCTGCAGGCGGTCGAGCATCTTCCTGCGGCGCAGGATGGCGATCGCTTCCAGGATCTCCCTGGCGTGCAGGCCGAATTTCGACTTGTCGCCGGAGGACGATTCCCATTTCCCCCTGCCTCGGCTGGACAATTTCATCCTGATGCCGAGGTACGGATCGATCTTGAGCGCCTTGGCGCGGTCGAGGATCAATTTCAATTCGGTGAGTTTTTCGACAACCAGAAATATCTTGTGCCCGAGGCGCTGGCCGAGGAGCGCCGTATCCACATATTCGCGGTCCTTGAAGCCGTTGCAGACGATAATGGCCTCCGGGTCGCGGTGGTGGGCGATGGCGATAAGGAGTTCCGGCTTGGATCCCGCTTCCAGGCCATGGTGGTACTCGCCGCCGAGGGAGACGATGTCTTCGACGATATGGCGGTGCTGGTTGACCTTGATGGGATAGACGGGGCGGAATTCGCCTTCGTAGTTGTATTCTTCGCGGGCTTTCCTGAATGCGCCGTGGATAATCCTGAAGCGGTGCTTGAGGATGTCGTTGAAGCGGATAATGACCGGCAGCTCGAGGCCGCGCAGCTTGATCTCGTCCGTCAGCGCCTTGAGGTCGACGTTGGTGCCTCCGGCGCACATGGAGACATTTCCCTTGTCGTTTATATTGAAAATGTCCTTGCCCCAACGGTCGACCCCATAAAGATCGGCGGCGTCCGCGGACGACCACCGGTCGAGGGGGTTGCTTTTTCGGGTTTGCATTTTCAAACGTTTTTCACTCATACCCCACCTCCCCGTCGTTGCCGCGCCGGCGGCAAACATGCGTTCAAAAGAGGCGATGCAAAGAATGCATCACAAAAAAGAAAAAACCATACTCCCACATGCCTGTAAAGGCTGTAGGAAACTTACACTTCCACCCCGCTTTTGCAAACAAAAAATACCATTATGCGCCAAATGAAGTATAACCAACCCACGCCGTATACAGGACAAACAGCACGAGCAGGCCGACGCCCTCGCCGCGCGTGACCACTCCGTTGTCGTGGCGGCCCTTGCGGCAGAGAAAATAAAGGATCGCAGTGACAAAAACCAGTGCCGGCATATCGCGGGTCAGGATCGCCGGCTCCACCGCGAGCGGCTTGATAAGCCCGGCGATGCCGACGACGACAAGGGTATTGAAAATATTCGAACCGATGACGTTGCCGATGGCGATATCGTGGCGGTTCTTCCGGGCGGCGGCCAGGGACGAGGCCAGTTCGGGAAGCGAGGTGCCGACGGCGACGACGGTTAGGCCTATCGTAAGCTCGCTCACTCCAAGGGCGCGGGCGACCTGTATCGCACCCCAGACCAGGGACTGCGAACTCGCCATCAATACGACCAGGCCGACGACAACCCAGAAGATGCCCGAGTTCAGGGACATCACCGCCGGCTTTTCCTCCTCGACGTCGCCGGAAGCGGCGGAATCAGCCGAACCGCGCGTCGACAACCACATGCCGATGGCAAAAATGACAAGAAGGATAATCGCGTCCACCCGGGAAATGGTCATGTCGAAACAAAACAACAGTATGCTGATTAAGGTAATGGCGATCAGGACGGGAATCTCGCGCTTGACCAGGCCCTGCTTGACCCTGATCGGGTTGACGACTGCGGCAACGCCGAGAATCAGGGTGATATTGGCGATGTTTGAACCGTAGGCGTTGCCGAGGGCGAGGCCGGGCGCGCCCTGCCAGGCCGACAAGGCGGAGACGGTCATTTCGGGAAGCGACGTCCCGAAGCCGACGATCACCATGCCGATGACGATCTGGGAAATGCCAAGCCTTTCAGCCACCGCAGCCGCGCCTTCGACGAACTTGTCTGCGCTCCACAGCAGAAAGACAATGCCAGCGGCAATTGCGACGATTGGTAACAGCATGCAAAACCTTTCCTGATTCAAGATAACGACAAGCCAATTTTGACAAGTATTCAGTATAGGGTCCTGGTGTAATTATGCACCCTTTTATTGCGTTTTAAATAATAGTTGACCCTTCCTTTGCGCTTTTCGGCATGTACCAGTTGTGCCGTAAAACGCAACAAGGAACCAACCATTATTTAAAAAGCGCTGGATAAATATTCTTTATGCTGGGCGAGATCGTTGACGCATAGTAACAAAAAGATAGAATATAGTTATAATATACCCACGGATAGGCATAAACAGGAGCCAGTTATGAATATAAAACCTTCGGCAACAATCCGGCAGAATTACAACGAAATTGCTGAACTTTGCCGTGCCACCAAGGAGCCGGTTTATCTCACCAAGAATGGCGAGGGCGATCTGGTTGTCATGGACCTGGAGTCATTTACCCGTCGCGAAAAAATGCTGAAATTGCGGGAGGAACTGCTTATCGTGGAAGAAGAACGCGTGGCAGGCCGCACTGGATGCACGCCGGATGAATTGGAAGCATATCTTGACGCCGTTATCAATGGAACGGAAAATGGCTAAGATAACTCGGTATAAAATTATCATATCGGATCGTGCCAGACAAATGCTGGCCATTCATATCCGTTTTCTGGCGAGGGTTGACGAGGTAGCCGCCCGCAAGACGAAATCTAGGATTCTGAAAGTAATCCGCTCCCTGGAAATCATGCCGGGGAAATACTCTTTTTTCGAAGAGGAATATATACCATCCAACAAATACCACAAGGTCTTTGTGGAAAAATGGTATCTGATCCTTTACCAAATCAGGGACCAGACTGTCTTTGTCGATTACATAATCGATTGTAGACAGGAGTATGGCTGGCTGATCAAATAATCCACTTCTACTGCTTCTTCACCGCATTATTAAAAAACTTCGGCGTTTTGGAAGCAATGAGCAGCTTCTCACCTGTAGTCGGGTGCAATATTTCCAGCCGCGCGGCATGCAGGGCCAAGCGGCTCGCCTTCGACTTGCCGTAACGCAAATCGCCAACGATAGGACAGCCGATGCTCGCGAGATGCGCCCGGATCT
This sequence comes from Planctomycetota bacterium, assembly GCA_036745875.1. GTDB lineage: Bacteria > Planctomycetota > SZUA-567 > SZUA-567 > SZUA-567 > DAIOFH01. The sequence continues at coordinate 18,102 of DAIOFH010000004.1, forward strand.
GGTGCTTGCGCCCGGTGCCGAGCGTCACCTCCAAAAGAGAGCGCCTGCCGTTGGAACGAAGCGTTTTGTAGAAAGTCAGCGCCTCCACGCCGCCCCCCTTTTCAGCCGGACGGACGAACAACCCTTTGTCTTCCCAGAGAGGCACGTCGATTTTTCCCTGCGGCTCCGCCGGTTCGCCGTCAACCAGGGCGAGATAGGTCTTGGTGAATTCCTTCCAGTCGGCCACCAGCTTCTTTCGTATGGGAAGGGAACGGGCGAGAAGAAGGATGCCGGAAGCGTCGCGGTCGAGGCGGTGGGCGGCATGGAGGTTGTCGCGGCTTTCTGTATTCAGTTCAGCCAGCCATTCCCGCATGAGGCGAATTGCGGTGAGGTTCCGTTCGCGCGGCGTGGCGACGGACAAAAGCCCGCTCGGCTTGTCCACCGCGATGATGTCGGCGTCCGCGTGGAGAATCGCCAGCGGCGGTTCGCCCAGGTGCGTTGGAAAGACGACCTGCGCCCCGGCGGGCCGGTCGTGCAGCTCTATCGTGGCATCCTTCGCGACCGGGACCGCCCCGGAGCGGACGATTTTGCCGTTCACCGTCACCAGATCCGCCTTCAAGCGCTGCTTGAGGGTGGTGACCTTCCAGCCGGGCAACCCGGTCTTGAGTATATCCAGCAACCGTCCGGAATACCCGGCTTTGATTGTCGCCATAACGCCGTTACGCCTTTATATAATTGTAGATGTTTTCGTAATCGCTGGCCGGGTTCTTCCAGGAATAATTATAACTCATGCCGTTCCTGGCCAGACGGTTGAACGCGGCCGGGTTGTCGTACCACAGGCGGATGGCGCGCTTGAGGCCGTAGTCGAGGCTGGCGGGCGTCGGATCCCGGAAGGTGAAGCCGTTGGCGTCCGTAAGCCCGCGACCGGAATTCTCCAGGTCGAAAACAGTGTCGACGAGGCCGCCCGTTTCCCTCACGACAGGAACCGTGCCGTACCGAAGCGCGATCATCTGGGTCAAGCCGCACGGCTCGAACAGGCTGGGAACGAGGAAGATGTCCGACCCCGCGTAAATGAGCCGCGACAGGTCCTCGTGATAACCGATATAGAGGTTGACGTCGTGGTTGTCCTTTAGCTGGTGCTGGAGGCGCAGGAAATCGTCGTTGACCTTGGGATCGGGCGCGCTGCCGAGAAGGATGAACTGGCTGTCCTCCTCCAGCGCGGAAAATATCGCCCGCTTGATAAGGTCGAGGCCCTTCTGGTGGGTCAGGCGGGTGACGACGGAGACTATCGGCTTCCACGAATCCCACATGCCGAGCCATTCCCTGAGCGCGGTCTTGTTTTTGTATTTCTCGTAGAAATCGTCGCCGATGGAATAGTGGGCGGGAATGCGGATGTCCGTCTGCGGGTTCCAGCTTTCGTAGTCCAGGCCGTTCAGTACGCCGCCGATCTTGGCGCTGTTCTTGGCGATGGTGTTTTGCAGGCCGCGCCCGCCGGCTACGGTCTTGAGTTCGCCGGCGAAAGTGGGGCTGACCGTGGTGGTGAAGTTGGAAAAGACGATGCCGCCCTTCATCAGGTTGATGCAGTTGGCATGGACATCGTCCTGCATCTTGTCGGGGCGGTGGTATTTTTTCACGTCCATGCCGATCATCCCGAGAAGCTTGTCGCCGAAGCCGCACAAACCCTGGCATTCGTTGTTGTGGATAGTGTAGACGACGCGGGAATTGTCCCAGCCGAGCGGCTGGTAGATATCCCAGAGGATGGCGGGAATGAGGCCGGTCGTCCAGTCGTGGCAGTGGATGATGTCCGGACGTCGGTTGGTCTTGAACATGAATTCAAGAGCCTGGCGGCAAAAATAGGTGAAGCGGTGGAGGTCGTCGGGGAAGCCGTAGATGGAGTCCCTTTCGGTATAGTCGCCGCCGGTGATGAAGTTCGCCTGCAGGCCGCCGCCTACCCGGCCCTGGTAGACTTTTTCGGAGCGCCACTGGTTGTAATGGGGGCACCACAGTTCCCCATACACCTCGTGAAGGTCCTCGATCATCTCGTAGCGCATGCTCGAATACATGGGCGCGATGATCTCGACCCCGTGCCCGCGGTTGACAAGCTCCCGTCCCAGGCCCTGGACGACATCGCCGAGGCCGCCGACCTTGGCGCAAGGAGCCACTTCCGGCGTTATCATGACAATGTACAAGCTTTTCTCCTTGGGTATGAAACGCGTCGTCCGATGGTCGGGCATGACCCATTCCTGATCGTCTTCCGCTGGCGTCCCCTCACTATAGCTACTGGCCGAGCCGGCGCATTTCACTTCCGCCATTGGCGGAGGAGGCGCGGCTGGCGTTGGCGCTATGTATCCGTATTCGCCAAACGGAGTCGCCGCGGCAAGGGCGGGCGGTTCGTGAACAGGCGTTTCCTTTTCCCAATAGGCTGGTTCCAAATCGAGCGGCGCAGGCGCGGACACGCTTTGCTCCGGGGTATCCAGAGCCTCCTGCACATTCTGCACGTTCTGCACATTCTGCATCGACGGCGCGGCGTCCGGAATTTCCGGCGGTTCGACCATGGCAAAGGGTTCGGGCACGGGAGGCGGCATGGCGAACGCTTCCGACGCCGGTGCCGGTTCGAGAAAACTCTTGGCCGTTTCGGCGATCTCGACGGACGGCTCCGGTTCCGGCTCTTCCACGGGCGCCGGAATTTCAGCTATCGCCGGTGCGGCGGCTGCGGCCGCGTTTTTGCTTTCTTCTTCGGCTTCTGCCGATTCCGAATACGGATTGTCCGTAGCCGGCTCGGCGGGAGGCGGGGTCGGGGCCGGGGAAACTTCCGGCAGGCTCAGGGTCTCCGGAGGCAGCTCGGCTGCCTGGCTTCCGCTCTGCTCCGCGAGGGATTCCGTGGTCTCGTCAGGAGACGCTTCCTCAGTGCTCGCGGCCTGAGTGGCCGCAAGATCCAGGTAATTCAATTCCCTGCTTTGGTAGAGTGGCGTGATCCGCGGCGTCTTCTGCGTGTTTTTGCTCGGTTTGCCCTTTGATTTTTGTTTGCGCTTGTGTTCTTTTTTTGAAGCCATTGTCTGTGGTTGACCTCCATCAAAGCAGCGAGTGTAAGGCGCTCCTCGCAAATATGCTCGACCCCCTCATCTACAAAGTAAATTTTTATTTTCTGTGGGTCAAGCTATTTCGTTCTGTTCACGTTGTTTATCAAAGACAGTCGGATGGAGTCTCTATGAAATTATTATGACAATAATGTAGCCACCTCCACATAACCACAGTTATTATACTACCGCATGAAAATGTGTATTGCCGATTTTTATGCAGCATTTGGAAACCGTTTGTTTTTTCGACAGACGCTTGCGTAATCCGGCGTCTTCGGTTTAGATAACGTATCCCTTCGGGGAATTCGGGGAATTTGAGGAACTGGGGAGTTTTCACAAAAATATTGAGCGAGGAGAAAGCATGGGCGAAGGTAAATTGGCGAATCCCGGCCCGTTGGGACTTATGGGATTTGGTATGACGACGGTTCTTCTGAACATCCACAATGCGGGATTTTATCCGGTGGCATCGGTGATCCTGGCGATGGGGCTGTTTTACGGCGGCCTCGCGCAGGTCATCGCGGGCATTCTCGAATACAAGCGCGGCAACACCTTCGGGCTGACGGCGTTCACGTCGTACGGTTTTTTCTGGATCGCCCTCGTGTTTATCTGGGTATTGCCGACCCTCGGCTGGACCCAGGCGACGCCGGCGACCTACATGGGCTGGTTCCTCGCACTGTGGGGGGTGTTCACCTTCTTCATGTTCATCGGCACGCTGAAGGCGAACAGGGGGCTCCAGTTCGTCTTTCTGTCGCTGACCGTCCTGTTTGCCCTGCTGGCGATCCATAACTGGTTCGGCAGCCATGCCATCGGCATCCTTGCCGGTTGGGTCGGGATTGTCTGCGGCGCATCGGCCATTTACCTTGCCATGGCCGAGGTCCTGATGGAACAGTTCGGCAGGAAAATACTCCCGTTCTGAGGCGGTGCGTTTGATCAAGACAAATAAAAAGGGCGGCCGCATGGCCGCCCTTTTTTTCATTTCGGCAGGAAATTTCGCCAGCCGTTGACCGTGTCCGCCAGATTGGGGTTTTCCGCCAGAAGCGGCTCCGCCATGCCTATCGCCTCCTTGTAACGGTTGTTCGCGGCCAGCGCGCTGGCGACCAGCCAGACGCCGTTCGGGTCGCCGGGCGTCGTTTCGTTGAACAACTGCGCGGCGGCGAGCGCGGCGGGGAGGTTCTTTTTCCAGCCGAGCCAGAAATTGACATACCAGCTGCGCACCTCCTGGTCGGAAAGGTGGCTGACCCATTGCGGGCCAAAGGCATTTTCCGCTTCATCCAAACGCCCGGCCAGGGCCCAGGCCTGGGCTTCGAGAATGGCAAGCCCCAGGGGGCGCAACGGATGGTCGACGCTAATCGTGCCGGCTGCACGCTGGCTGGCGGCGTGGGCGCGCAGGCGTCCGGCGAGGGCGGCCGCGGCCTGCTTGTTGACCGGTAAATCCGCGCCCGCCGCCATGGCCAGGACTTCCGCGCCCTGCATCGGCGGGGCGGCGACCATGCCGTATGCCATGGAAACGCCGTTGCCATTGGCATCGAGGACATAAAATCTCGGGACCATCGGATGGGTGAGGTTGAGGGACTGCAAAAACGCCCCGGAACTCGGGTCGCCTTCATGGGCGCGGATATTCACGAACAGCGTCGACATATAGTCGATGTAGGCGGGATCGGAAAGGTGGGTTCTCTGGTAGGCTTCGCAGGGAGGGCAGTTGTCGCCTTCGACGAAAATGTGGATCAATTTGCCTTCGCTTGCGGCGTGTGCCCTTGCCTGGTCGAGATCAAGGGGAGCCCAGGCCATTTCCCCCGCGAGAACGGGCGATGCGGCAACGGCAAGACAACAGGCGGCAATCAACGCCAAACGGGAAGGGAACCGGTGTATTTCCGGGATATTCATAGATGTCCTTTATAGATGTAAAGGTGATTGATAACCAAAACCACGGCCCAAAAATGCAGACGGGTTAAACTGTCAATATCCTGTCAATAATACCCCGCAAAATTTTGCCAGGCAATGCATTTCTCGGATGTGCGGGATAATACCGCTTGTGCGTGGGCGAACATTCACTATAATTTTTTCCTCGGTGCGAAAACGGAACGTAACGTGATTATACCATATAGGAGTGGCGCTTGATCTCCAATTTCACCAGTAAAATAAAGGAGTCGGCGATATCCGTGGCCCCGGTCATGGCCATGGTTGTGCTGATACATCTTTTCCTGTCCCCGCTGCCGGAAGGGCAACTGGCCCAATTCCTCGTCGGCGGCATCCTCCTCATCGTCGGCCTCGGCGTCTTCCTCATAGGCGCGGACATCGGCATGGTGCCTTTCGGACAGCGCGTCGGTTCATCCCTGACCCAGCGCCGCAGCATACCCCTCATCCTTATCGCCTCCTTCGTCATCGGCTTCGCCATCACCATCGCCGAACCGGACGTCCTGGTGCTTGCGGCGCAGGTCGTGGGCATTGCCCCGGAGCTGAACCGCCAGACCCTTCTCCTGATGATCGCCGCCGGCGTCGGCATATTCCTGGTCATCGCCATGATGCGGGTCATATTGCAGGTGTCCTTGAGGCGGCTGTTGTTCATTTTTTACGTGTTGGTCTTTGTCCTCTGCTCCTTTTCCGATCCCGGCTTCGTCTGCGTGGCCTTTGATTCGGGCGGCGCGACCACCGGCCCCATCACCGTGCCGTTCATCATGGCCATGGGCATAGGCGTGGCGGCTTCGGTGAAGAAAACGGACTCGGACGACAACAGCTTCGGCTTTGTCGGGCTCGCCTCCATCGGTCCCATATCGGCGGTGGCCGTGATGGGCCTGTTCTCTTCGATCAACATGAGGAGCGATGTTTTCGAAGCGGCCGAAACGGAAGTAGTGTCGCTCGCCGGCCGCTTCATGAACGAAGTGCCGCATGTGGTCACCGACATCACCTTGGCGCTCCTGCCCCTGCTGGTCATCCTCTTCATTTTCCAATTCACGCTGCTGAAGCTGCCGTTCGAGCAGGTCAAGCGCCTTATCCTCGGCATGGTCTATGCCTGGATCGGCCTCGTGATTTTCATGGTCGGGGTCAATGGCGGCTTTACCCCGATCGGCCGTTCGCTGGGGATGGGCCTCGGGTCCATGGACGGCGGCTGGGTGCTGATTGTCGTCGGCCTGGTCCTTGGCGCGGTCGTCGTCTGCGCCGAACCGGCCGTCTGGGTACTCAACGAGCAGGTCGAGGAGGTGTCCGGGGGATACATCCGCAGGTCGATCATGCTTGCGTCCCTGTCCATCTCCATCGCGCTTGCCGTGGCGCTCGGGATGATCAGGGTCATCACCGGGATAAGCATCTGGTGGATGCTCATCCCCGGTTACGGCCTTGCCCTGTTGTTGACCCGCTTCGCGCCGCCGCTGTTCACAGCCATCGCCTTCGACTCCGGGGGCGTGGCGTCCGGGCCGATGTCCACGACGTTCGTGCTGTCCCTGACCCTTGGCGCATCCATAGCCATCGGCGGCAATCCGGCCACGGACGCCTTCGGCATGGTGGCCATGATCGCCATGGCGCCCTTGATCACCATCCAGATCCTTGGTCTGGTGTTTAAACACATGGAAGAAAGGCAGAAGAAGAGATGACCACTTTTGTACCGGTTCAGGCCCGGATGCTTATCGCCTTCCTCGGAAGGCACAGGGGTGAGCTCCTGGTCAAGGCTGCGAAGTCCGCCGGGGCGAGGGGGGGTACGATCGCCCTCGGGAAATCCCTGAACGACAGCAAGTTCCTGCAGGCGCTGTCCCTCGCCGACGTGCAGCAGGACGTCGTCTTCATGGTCATGGGGCGCGAGGCGGACAACATCATCGCCGGGATAAAGGCGGTTGCGGGGCACGAGCGCAAGCGCCTGGCCGGGCTTGCCGTCGTCCTGGACGTGCCGGACATGTATTTACGTGAACAAAAAACCACTGAAAGCGTTCGTTTGCGCAAAGCAAGGAGTAATGTTATGCAATCAGGCTATACCCTCATGAACGTCATTGTCAATGCCGGATTCGCCGACGATGTCATGGCGGTGGCGAAGAAGGCCGGTGCGGCCGGAGGGACGATCCTTGTCGCGCGCGGCACCGGTACTGAGGAGGACGTGAAGTTTTTCGGCATTACCCTGGTGCCGGAAAAGGAGATGCTTCTCATCGTCGCGGCGAACGATCTGGTGAAACCGATCGTCTCGGCGATCAATTCAATTCCCGAACTCGCCAAGCCGGGGGGCGGCATCGTCTTCACCATGAATGTCGAGGAATTCATCCCGCTTGGAAATATGAAAGAATAAATCCGGGGAAATTTTCAAAAAGCAGCGTCAACACAAGTCCAACAACGACCGCCCTTTTCCAAAAGGGCGGTTTTTCTTTTTTCGCCCGGGCGGGATTAATTTTTCACGTCCGCTAAAGTCCGTCTCCGGGCGTCCGCTAATAGTAACAGTCACGGCTTTCCAAATGATTGGGTAAAATGCCGTTCATGGAGGAAACAACAATGGCTCGCATTACAACCAGCAGTATGGGGCTTGATCTTCTCAGCATGCTTCTCAACAGAGGCAAAAGCACCTCCTCCGCAACAAAACAAACCACTTCGCAACCAAAACTATTCTCCTTCGGGGACGCCCTGAACATCAACCTGACAAAAGGCAACACGGCAATCCAGCTCGCCACCAAAAAAATGCAGGAAGCGTTCAGCCGCTCGGTCACCCTCGCCAACGGCCAGGTGCTGAACAACGGCCGCGTGGAAGGCGGCGGCGTTGGCGTCAGTATCCGCGGCGGCGAATCGTCCTCCCTCACCCTTTCCAGTTTTTCCATCGGCGGAACTTTTTCCCTCGGCACAGCTTCCCAATTTAAACACTCCACCGAACAGGTGGAAATGGGCATCCAGATGGCGGGCGGACGCGAAGCGCTTGAACCGTGGCTGGTGGACGGGCAAACCAAAATCGAAGTAGACGGCAGGCGCTCCATCGCCCAGGTCAACCCGGGTTCCGGTTCCGGCGGCGACGTCAAGACGGCGGCCGCCGACGCCCTCGCACGATTCGGGCTTTCCGCCAGCCGCCTTGACGGCGACCTGGACCTGCTCAGGAGCGACCTTCGCTCCGCCGCGCAGACTGCACAGCAGAATGAAAGCCCGGACCTCTATCTTGCCATCGAATACGCGCTGGAGGACGCCTTCGCCAGGATCCGCCAGGTGGAAAACCCGGCTGCCGCGGGCGACTATGAAAAACAGCGCGCCATCAACCTGGATCAGGCAACATCCATCCAGCGCCAGCTCAACCTTGGCGAAAGCTCGGAATGGGCCCTCCAATCCACCGCCGAAGACCTCGCCCTGTTCGGCAAGGACATGAGCGCGCTTAACGACCGTTACGGCCTTGCCGCAGAGATCAAATCAAAAGCCGCCGAAATGCGGGAAGAACTGAAAAAAGGCTATGTCGGCACGGAAATCAATTATTTCAACGAGTCGAGGAAAATCAGCGGCGCCTTGTCCCGCGTCCTGAGCGGGCTTGAACGCAGCGACCCGGTGGCGGTGGCGTCGGCCCGCCTTGAAGTATCCGCGACCGCGCGGGTCTCGGTCGGCGGCGTCGAAATGAATGCCGCCGGCGTCGTTTCCATGGTGACCGTGATCGCCGATCCCCTTGTCTTCGACTTGAACGGCGACGGCTTCGATTTCTCCGCCGCCGAGGAAGGCGTGGAGTTCGACATGAACGGCAACGGCGTCAAGGCCAAGACCGGTTTCATCCGCGGCGACGACGCCCTCCTCTTCCTCGACGAGGACGGCGACGGCGTGGTATCGGACGGCAAGGAACTGTTCGGCAACGCCGACGGCTATGCCAACGGCTATGCCAACGGCTTTGAAAAGCTCAAGCAATACGACGACAACGGCGACGGCGTGATAGACGAAAACGACGCGATCTACCACAAACTCCGCCTCTGGCAGGAACTGGAGGAAGACGGCGTCTGCGAAATCCACGAAACGATGGGCCTTGCCGAAGCGGGGATCAAATCAATCAATCTCAATTACGACAATGTCAGGGAAGATGACGGCAAGGGCAACCTTATCGGCCAATCCGGTTCCTTCACCCGGGAGGACGGCACGACCGGCTCCGCCGTCGACGCCTGGTTCCGCGAACTGCCATGATCCATGGATAAACAACCACAGGGAACGCAGAAGCCACGGGGATCTTTTACCTCCGTGTCTGCCGCGCCCCCTGTGGTTGTTGTTTTTTTAACGACGATTCATCTGTCGTTCGTCATGCCCTTTCTTCCTCTGGGGAGAAAGGGCGTTTTACAGGGTCTGCAATGTGGTAGGTTTGAATGCTCCCCCGCCATAACCTTCTCCCCCTTGGGGCGAGAGGAGTAATCCTGGCAGCGACACAATTAAAAGTGATGGTGGTTTGCGGACAATCACCGGAGATTCCCTTGAATCGTCCCTGTCAATACATACGATAAAGGGTGTGGCAGTTCATAGGGTCGGCGCCGATGCGGCCGGCCGCAGTTTTTTATTGATTCCCACGGAGAACAAATGCCGGAAGCGGATGACGACGCCCTCACCGATACCGGTTTTGAAGAGCTCGGCTCGGCCGTAGGCGAACCCCGGCCCGGCAATGACCTGCCGGACGACACCGCAGACGGCGAAGATGCTGAAAACAACCAGGCCCCCGCCGACCCGACCGAAACGACCGGCCTCGCGGAGGAGGATTTCGCCGAACAAGTGAATGGCGAGGACGGCGAGCCGGGAGACGACTCCGAGGACGAAGGCGGGGTAGAGCTCCCCCCTATCGGCCCGGGAAAAATCCGCCGCGCCATCAACTGGCTGTTCCACTGGCATCCCCTTCTTTTCCTCGGCGCGGCCCTTGTCCTTCTGGCGGTAGCCTGGCGGGTCTATCCGGAGCCTGAACAACAATACATCCCGCCTGCGGAAGGGCTGTACCGCGAGGGCCTTGACCGGCTCTACCGCGTCATGAACCCCGACCTTTCCCTGCGCGCCGCGGCGCCCCTCGACGAAGCGCTCGCCGCCAGGAACGCCTTCCTCAACCTGTTTATTTTCCATCGCGGCGACCTGGCGAAATATCCGGAATTCATAAATCCCTACATGCTTCTTGCCGAAGCGAATTACCACATCGCGGAACTCGCGCCGGAACTCGCCGACAAACACTTCGCCGATGCCCAGGAATCATACAGGGAAGCGCTCGCCTGGGAACGCCGCGAAGACGATCCGCACAATCTCGCCCTGTACATCAAGCACAATTACCTCGACCCTTCCTCCCGGATTCCGGACGATTCGGCAATCACCGAGCTTCTCGGCTATTTCGAGGAAAACGAGGACATAATCGCCGAACGCCGGCAAAACCGGGAAAATTACATACAGTTCCGCCAGGCCGAAGCCGACATCCGCCTCGGCCATCCCGACGCCGCCCTGCCGATTCTCGAACGAACGGCACGGGAAGAACGCGCCAGCAGGCGCGACATGCTCAGGAGCATCCTGGCGGGCGATTCGTCCCCCGCCGGCATTTCAAACCGCGCCTTCGAACTCGGACCCGACGAATACAAGCGCCTGCCGCTTCTTCTCGCGCTGGCCTATGACAAACTCGGCCGCGTCGAAAACGCCAGGACCGAATACCGCACCTACCTTGCGGAGGATCGCGGCGGCAGGGACAAGATTTTCGTGCTTTCCCGCCTGGCCCGCATTTCGCTCGAGGACGGCAACATCTATGCGCCCATCGATCCCGCCCAGGCGCGGGAATCCCTGACCGCCGCCGCCGAGTTCTACGACCAGATCGCCGCTTCCCCCGACAGCACCGGCGCCGAACGCGACGACGCCATACTCGGTTCGGCCAAGGCCTATTCGGCCCTCGCCAAGCTGGCCCCGCAAACGGGAAAAACCGTCATCGATGAAATTGCCGACATCGGAACCACCGTCCGTTCCTGGTTGGAAGGCTTTTCCGGCCAAACCCTGCCGACACGGGCGCTGGCGTTGCCGTCCGCCCTCGGAGCCGCCATGGCGAAGACGGAAAACATCGTTCCCGGACCGTTCGCCCTGCCGTCCATCACCGTCGGGGAAACTGCCGCTATGGCCGATGGCGAACTGGAAACGCCGTACTCGATGCGCCGGGCGCTCCTGGAATCCGCGATCCAGCGTTACGACCGCATCGCCGAAGCGAACCCGGGAACGGATCTCGCCAACCGCGCCGCCGTCACCGCCGCGCGGGAAAGCCGCGCCATGGGCTTTGTCGCCGATTCGGAACGGCGTTTCAAACGGCTCATGGACCCGCTCCTCAGTCCCGACGTCAACCTCGCAGCCCGTCTCGGCCTTGCCGCGATCGCCCTTGACCGGGGCGACCTCCGCGAGGCGGATCTCCTGGTGATGGGCGGACGCTCCCACCCCATGCCGCTATGGCTGGTCCGGGACGATACGAACTGGCAATCCCTCGCCGCCAGGCTCGGCAATCCGTCAAACAGGAACGAAACGAACGCCTGGCTCCGGGTCTGGGAGACGATCAACCAGGAGGGCAAGGACATCGCCAGCTATGTCGCCAGCGGCAGAAGCCTCGACCCGATCCAGGAAAGCAGGTTCCTCAAGGCGATGAATTTCCTTTTGCGGCAGCGCGGTTTCTACAAGCCGGAATATTTCAGCGAAATCGACGTCAACCCGCACCTCGCCTATCTCCTGGGGAAAAACATCGAGCTTCTTACCGAAGACGAGATCGTCTGGAGGAACCGGCTCCTTCTCGAAGCCGCCTGGTCCTACGACCTGGCGCAAAGAGGTTCGAGGGAAAACCGTATCTTCACGCCCTTCCCGCCCGCTTCCGAACTCGACCCCGCCGGCTTGACTCCCCCGTCCGACGTCGCCGATCTCACCATTCGCCTGGCTCGTGGCTGGTCCGCCAGCGCAGAAGGGATATCCGACCTGGCGGAAAAGTACCGTCGTCTCGTCGCCAGCGCGGACGCCTACCAGGCCGCTGTGGAGCAATACCGCGCCGACCCCGGCATCCTGCTGCCGGAACTCGCGCAGGTCTACGAAAACCAGGCCGAAACGCGCGAAGGGCAGAACCGGCATGACGACGCCCTCGACCTTACGGCAAGGGCGGGCAGGACGTATCTTTCCGTGTCGTCCCGCGCGCGCGGTTCGCCGCGCGAAATGGATTCTCTCCTGTCCGCGGCGGACGCCTTTTTCCGCTCCGGCCTTTTGGAACGCACCATCGAGGCGGTCGACCTTTTCATGGACCGCTTCGGCTATACCGCCGCTCCCGGCAGCGAAATCTCCATGTCCACCGCGCAGGCCGAAAACCTCATGGGACGCGCCCACTGGTTCCTAGGCGATTATGGACTGGCCAAGGAATCTTTTGTCAGGAACATCAAGCGCCGCACTCCCGAGCGCTACAAGTCCGTTTATTACGTCGGCCGGGTCATGATGGACGAGGCGGAAACGCCGGGAGGCGACCCAGCCCTCCTCGGCGATATCTCCCGCCCCCTCCCCAACCTCGACCGCGACGGCGACCCCGTCATCGAGTCCGCACTCCAGGCATTCAACTTCCTGCGCCAGGAACAGGGCGTCAACCCTATGGCCAGGGCCTGGCGCTGGAGCACCTTCGACCTGGCGCGGCTCTATTACATCATGGCGGACCAGGCGCGAAGGCAGGGGCTGGCAGAGATCAGCGAGGCGCAGGCCAACCTCCAGCCGGGAGAGGAAGCCCCTCCCGTCATCCCGACGTGGCTGGACAAATACGATACCGCCCGTCAATACCTCACGGAAGCGCTCGAACGCTATCCCCTGCGCACCAACGGCGGCCCCGGCCTGTCCGTCCGCGTCGAGCCGGAAGACTACGCCGACCTCATGGCGGCGCGATTCGAAACGGAATACATGCTTGCCGCCACCCTTTTACAATTGGCGGAAGGCCGCGTGGACGACTCCGACTCCGCCCTCGCCCGCGCCCATCTTGCCAACCTTTCCGACCCCAGCCGCTATGCCGAAGCGCTTTTCGACCCGGCCCTCGACAGGTTCCAATTGAATGCGGCGGTCATCCGCGAAGCGGTCCTCGGCGGCACCTGGGACAACGGCACGCCCCTTCCCCGCACCAGCCTTGGGGACGATGAAGGCCCGACCCATAGTCCGTCGCAGATGCGCGAACTACTGAAAAATTCCATGCTTCTCCTGGCCAGCGAATACTTCCGCGCAGCGGAAACGGCCCAGGCCGAAAACAGTTCCCAGCCGACAGTGGAAGGGCTTTACCGCCAGGCTTACGACGCCTACCAGGCGATCTACGACCGCTTCGGCCCGTCATACGGGTCTCAGGCGATGCTGGGGATGGCCGACGTCCTGAGCCGTCTCGGCAATCACGACGCGGCGGCAAACCATTACCGCATGGCTGAAAACATCGCCCGCATGCAGCCGCAGGGCCTGCGCGCGGACGGGCTCCTGGACATCGGCCCCGATTTCTGGGGACAGCAGGCGGCGTACCGCCTCCAGGACCAGGCGAGCGGGTATCGCGTCCCGTAAGCGACAGATTTACGGGAATAAATTGCTCTTAACAGGACACCGTAAATGTTGTATGCTTTAAACTATATATTATACACGAATTGGAGAAATACATGAGCGCTTCATTAAGTCCCGATGTCTGCGCCAAACAGCTGGCGGAATTGCTTGACAAGCAAACCGAAGTCTGCCAAAACATCAAGATGCTGTCTGAAAAACAGCAGGCTCTGGTCGCCGGCCACAAAGAGGACGATCTGTTGACGCTGCTTTCGGACAAACAGCAGCTTATCGACCAGCAACAAACGCTGTTCAGCAAGGCGCAGGATCTAAGCAAGACATGGGAAGGGCTGAAAAGCCATGCTTCCCAGGCCATGCAAAAGCGCGTCGAGGATTCCTGGGAAACGCTCAAAAAAGTCCTCAACGATGTCGTAACCCTTGAAGATGCAAGTCGCGGCATGCTGCAGGACCAAAAAGACAGGGTTTCGAAGGATATCGGCAAGATCCAGCTCGGCAAGGTTGCGAACAAGGCCTATGGCGGCGGCGTACGCGTCCCGCCCCGCGCCCGCTACAGCGACAAACAAGGATAATTGGTAGGCAATACGCTAAAAATGGGGTTTGTGGTCCCGGGTGTTCGCGTCTCCCCTCACATGTCGGTTTTGATTCGCGGTTGCTGTGCGGATCGGGGCCGGCTTCCTCGGCGCGAACGGGTCGGGACTTGATAAACCGCGATTTTTATCGCTTTCCTTTGTGCGATGTTTCATAAGGACGGGAACATGTTTGACAACACGTATCGAGGAGAAGTCATGAGCCAAAATTCAGAGGGGAGAAGCGACGTCAGGCGGGCAAGTTTCTGGATCAGCCAGATCGTCATCATCGTCGCCACGGTGTGCGGCGTCTTCCTGGCGGCGAGCCAGGGGTTGAAGCAGGCGATGCAGTTCGACGCCATCAAGTCGCAGCAGAACAACTATTATCTCAGGAAATCGCTGCAAAACGAGCTTTCGGACAATGTCGGCTATATCCGCGCCTACCAGGACAAGGTCAAGCAGCGCGTGGTCAAACCCGACCTCAAGCTGGAAACGTTCGTCTGGAACAGCATGACCTATTCGCCCACATCCCTGGAAACGCCGTCCGACCTCCTTCGGGAGGCGCAGAAATTCTACCACACGGCCAACGATATCATGGCCAACCCGCATTTCAACGACGTCAACCGCTCCCAGGCCCTTGGTGAACTCGCGGACCATATCGAACAGGATGTATTGCTGCAATTCGACATGAACACCAACAAGCTTAAAACCGAGCTTAAGGGAAAAGGGATTGACGTCTGAAGGCACATTCTTCGGTCAATACTGAAATCTTAAAGCATTTTAAGAAATTCTGTGAAAATAGGATGAGAAGCCGGAAGGAGCGTTGTGACTTTTCGCCATTACAGCATTCCCTTATGTAACCCATTCTGATTTTTCAGCCTGTGCAGAATTAGCTCCGCCTCTATTATACATTAACGCAAAAGCCCCGCCTAACGGGGCTTTTGCGCTTTCTGGGCATTGATAAAATGATGGCTTAATACCAATCCCAAATGAATTTTTCCGGTATAAGGTAGGATATGCACGCTCTAATCCTTCGGCCACTGATCCTTCGGGACATTCCGATAGACATCCTCGAGTTTCTGGAACTTATCCCTCTTGACGATGACTTCGTACATATTTTCCTTGGTGATCGGAATGACATCGACCATGAAGGAGTCAACCATTTTGAAATTGTTATCCAACTGCTGCCAGGAACCAAGTTCCGGATTCACCGCCGTGAAGGGATCCTTCCCGAGGGCCAGAGCGACGGCCAGCTCGCTGCAGGCCTGATTCAAGCGGGCAATGGGCTTATAGACGGTGACGGTCTGGATGCCCTCGACGATGCGCTGGCAGGCGGGAAGATCGGCATCCTGTCCGGAAATGGACACCAGTCCGGCCAGTCCCTGCGCCTCGAGCGCCTGCACGGCGCCGCCGGCGGTGCCGTCGTTGGAGGCGATGACGGCCTGTACATTGTTATTGGCGATGCTCAGGCCATTTTCGCAGTGGCGTAGCGCCTCGTTCGGATCCCAACCGCTGCACCATTGTTCAAGGACGATGTTGATGTCGCCGCGTTCGATGTAGGGACGAAGAACCTTTTCCTGACCCCTGGCGTAGAGCTGGGCGTTGCTGTCGAAAGGCGAACCCTTGAGCCATATGTAGTTACCCTTGGGAGTGTTGTCGGTCACGAACTTGGCCTGGACATACCCCACCTTCTCGGAATCGAAGGTAATGTAGTAGTCGAGATCGCAGTTGATGCTGAGAATGTCGTAGCCAATCACCGGAACGCCCTCTTCATGGGCCATTTCAATAATTGGCTGCACAGCCGCGGAGTCGACCGGCTGCAGTATAAGGACGTCGATGTTCTGATTGATGAGATTTTCACTTTGCTTAATCTGGGTGTCGACATTGCCCTCGGCGGATTGCACCAGTATTTCGAAGCCGTGTTCGGCGGCATACTGCTTAAACATTTCAATTTCCCGCATCCAGCGTTCCCCCGCCAGATGGCCGACAGTGACGCCTATCTTGGCCTTTTTGATGTCGGTCTTTTTCTCCCCGGCGTTCGCCTCCTTGACGTTTCCGCACATCGTCAAGCCTGCCGCGAGAATGAATGCAATCGCGAAGACGGTTTTTGCCACTCTGCCCATACTGTTCTCCTTTATGAAACAATACCTACCGCTCCGCCTGCGGCCCCTCGGGCCGCCAACGACCGGTGCGGACACAATGCAACCATGGATCCGGCTCTTCAGAAAAATAATTACACGGCTGATGCGTTTGCTTGTTCAGGGGAAGACGACATGGAAAAACTCCACTGTTTCTTCAGCATCAAACAGCGAGGAGAACTGAGGGACAATTCGCCTGAAGTGTTCAGCGGCTCCGTGCCTGTCAATCGCCTCCTGATCCTTCCAGTCTTCGATGAAGCAGTGAACGCGGGGATCTTTGCCGCTTTGGTTGGATGTATACGCCAAGCAATCCTCTTCAGCCAGAGAAGCCGTTACCAATTCTTTGACCAAGACATGATAGTGTTCGATGTATTCTTTTTTGATGACCTGTCGGGCGATGATTCGGATCATGCCAATCCTCCTTGCTTCGCTGCGTAAGCGGTTATCCAAAAATTTCCGTCAACTTGGGGATATCCCTATAATATCCGTCGATAAAGTCGCCGCCTTCCGGGCGAAGCGCGTTTTCGAGTGAAATGTAGCCGGAATAATCGTCTCTGCGTAAAGCGTCGGCCAAGTCGAAGAGGTAAGGCGCCATCATTCCCCTGCCGATGGCGCGGAAATCCACCTCCGATTTTATGGCATCCATCTTCGCGTCCTTTATGTGAATATGTCCGATCACTTCACGGATGCTTTCATAGACCTCGACGGTGGGAAATTCATGATAATAAATGGCGTTGCAGGGATCCCACAGCAGCTTAATCCTTCTTGAACCCAGTTCGTCAATCATTTTTCGGCTCAAAAAAGCGGAGGTGATCATGGCATTGAATCCATTTTCGACCACCACGTCTATGCCTTCATCTTCAGCCAATTGAGCGATCGGTTCGAAAAGCTTTATGAATTTTACCCATGATTTGTTGCCGCCCGCATTCCAGACGTCCGCACCGTGAAAACCCCAGGTGACAATTGCCTTGGTGAACACCATCGAACGAACCATACCGGCACCGAGAACTTTGGCCTGCGCGATGCCGTTTTTAAGAAGAGCCATATGGCTGGCGTAAATCCCGTCCTCCACCTCCACCGCATTCACGGCCACGCCGGCAAAAGCGTGGGTGGTGACTATAACCGGCGTAATATCGTACTGATCGACGAGGCGTTTCCATTCCTTCGCATCTTCAACCGTCAGACACTCAACTGGTGTTTTATTGACGTTCTGAATCTCGATGTATTTGACGCCGGTTTCCTTCAGAACCCTGCAGCAAGTTTCGAAGTCGCTACTGATGCCGTTATTGATCGCCGCGATTTTCACGATGACGCCCTTTTCGAATGATGACGAATTCTACCGGAGTGCGATGCTGCGGCCGCTTTTCGCGGATTCCAGCATGGCATGAGAAGCCTTTAGAGTGCCGAGGGCATATTCGCCTGTGGATTCGCAGGAAATGCCCTTTTCAATGCACTCGATGAAATGCCGGTTTTCGTTGTAATAGGAAGGACAGCCGACGAATTTGTAGATATCTCCGAGCATGGTGACTTCTTCGTGTTCCATTGCATCGGTCCTGATGCGAAACTCGGTGAAGTCGAAGTTGTCGGAGCCGTAAATGAGCGCCGTTCCTTTGCTGCCGATGATGCCGCGCATACTGTACTTAAGGTGCGACGACCAGCTGGCGTGTATCAGTCCCGTTGCCCCATTGCCGAAGGTAAGCATGGCATTCACGTTATTGTCGAATTGGGGCACCCCCTCTATGGTGGCCCGCACGTCCGCAAGTACGGAAGATGGGCACCCGGCAATCTGGAAAAGCATATCGAGGTCGTGCGAGAGGGATTCTATTGTCATTCCGCATGCCAGCGCGGGATTGGTGCGCCAGGTGTCTTTTGAGGTGCCGGCGGACATGCCGAGCTTTCCCAGACGATATACGAACACATTGGTCAGCCCGCCCAAAGCCCCCGATCGATAGGTCTTCTCCAACATCCGGAAGCCTTCCCGAAAACGGTGATTGAATCCAACCATGAGGAGAACCCCGTGTTTAGCCGCCAGATCCACCAGCGTTTCGGCGTCCTCCACCGTAATGGCCATGGGTTTTTCACTGAAAACGTGTTTTCCCGCCGCCATGGCCTTCTCGGCGTATGGGATTCTGAAAGAAGGCGGGGTGCACAAATGCACCGCGTCCACTTCGTCAAGAACATCCTCGAGTTTGCTTATGGGTTTGGATCCGCAGGCGGAGGCCAATTTCACGGCATTTTCAGGCACGATGTCATAGACGCCGGCAATTTGCGCTCCCAACTTCACCAGGGCGTCCGCGTGGCAATAGGCAATTGCCCCTGTTCCAACGATTGCGGTCTTCAGAGTCATATCGATCCCTCTTATGAGATGAGTCGCTAAAATGTGCGAAGAAGGCGGATGGATTCATCGGAAGAAACCGATGGAACCAGTTCGAACCCCAAGACGCCGTCATAACCAATGTCCAGCAAGGTTTTTTTGATGCGGTCAAAATTCACTTCTCCGGTGCCTGGTTCATGTCGTTCGGGAGTATCGCCTATATGGACATATCCGATGACGTCCCGATATTCCATGATGGTGCGCACCAGGTTGCCCTCCATTTGTTGCATGTGCCAGATGTCATAAAGGATTTTGAAATTCGTCGAGCCTATTACCCTGGCGAGATCGCCGCTCTGCCGCGTCTGTGTAAAGAAGTAGTTTGGAACGCTTATATTGTTCACCGCTTCCAGAACCAGCGTCACTCCCGCCCTTTCAGCCAATACGGCGCACTCGCTAAAAGTCCGGGTCATAGCGGCGATTTTTTTGACCAGGGATATGTCACGGCCGTTGTTGAACACAACGCCCTTGTCCATACCGTTTGAATGCACGACGATGTTTTCGCAGCCCAGTTTTACCGCGACATCTATCGACTGCCCGAGATAATCGACATATCGCTCTCGTTCCTCGATAATGAAAGGAGTAAAACGGAAATCGCCGGAGATGCTCGCTATCGTCAGATTGAGGGATTTACAGAGCGATGCGATTCGGGGAATATCCTTGTCGTACCAGTTCCAGAACTCCACATAGGAAAATCCCGCTGCGGCAACGCATTCGAAACGTTCGTAAAAATCGACCTCCAGGAAAATCTTCTCAATACATATCGACTTCTTCATTTCCATCTACTCCCGTAAAATCGTCTCCAGGCATATTCATAAAGTTAACGTACCCGGCAATGATCCTTGTCCGTTGCCGGTAACGGAGTAGAAAGGATCCCCAAAAGGGCATTATGAGCGTGGGGAGAGGGTGCGTACACCGGCGTATCATTGCGCTGTCTAGCGTGGGCGAGCATTGCCCAAAGAATATTTGTGTGTTGCCGGGGGCTCCATAAATGTTGCCGGAGATAATTTCGCGAGTTAATGCATACGTATGCAAGGCGGCTCAAAAAAACACAGGGCCCAAAAACCCTTGAAGCATACGTATACATTACACTTATTTATGTCGCAAGTCAAGAAGCAATTTTACAAAAAAGATCTAAATTTGACTTTTTCTTTAATCGGGAAATGGCAATGTAGTGTCCCGAAGCAGCAACCTCGGTTTATAGCTGGATTTAAACTTGGCGATTTTCCGATTTTCAATGAGATCTCTCAATAATTTGCACCCATCCGGGATTATTTCCTCCACGTCGACGTGGAGTGTGGAGAGATTGGGTTTTATCCAGGACGCCAGCGGTATATCATCCACACCAAGAATCTGAACTTGGTCAGGCACTCTGATTCCGGCCTCTCGGAATGCGTTGAGCATGCCCAAGGCGATTAAATCGTTATAGACGAATAAGGCGAGTTTCTTCTTGGCAAGCGAACGAGTCAACCGTTCGGCGACGGCATAGCCGGCTTCAAAAGTCATTGGGCACGATAACTGATTGGTGGGCGACAATTCTCTTCCGCGTTCGGTGAGTCCACGTTTGAAGCTGCGACAACGCCGGTTATTTTCGATTTCTTCCCCATCAAAACCGATATACATCATTTCAAAATCGGGAAAAGCGCCAAGGAATCTCCCGGCCAAACGGCCCCCGTATTCGCTGTCCGTGTGCAGTGAATACAAAGCATCCTGCTTCTGCCTTGTCATCAGCATAGAAACGCAAGGGAAGTTGTTTTCCTTGATCAACGACATTTCCCTGTCGCCCAACGTGGTTCTGATTGTTATAAGGCCATCGACTTTTCGCTTCCTGATAATGCGCTCGAAAACCGACACGCCCTTATCCGGCGCGTAGTCATAAACAAGCATAATGTCGTAATCATACTTTATAAGTTCCCGCTGCAAGCAATCGTAAAAATGTGCGAGCATTGGAGTGCCCGCCATCCCCCTAAAATGTTGTGAAAAGAGGATGCCTATGGTTCCCGTGCGATTCGTCTTGAGGCTCCGGGCCAGACTATTGAGTTCAAAACCATATTCAGCGGCTTTTTGAACCACCATGTTTTTTGTTTCTTCTGTCACCAGGGGGCTGTTGTTAAGAGCGCGCGAAACGGTAGCTTGGGAGACGCCAAGTATGCGCGCGAATTCTTTAGAGTTCACGGTATATCCTTTTCCCTCGGGTAAGGCATGCGCACCAAAGAGCCATCGCCTGCCATCGAGTCTCCACACCGGTCCGCTATCGTTACCGGTCGGGCCTTCTATAAAATGCATACGAATGTATTTCTTTAACACATTATATTGTATGAATTTAAAATTTCACGAAAAATTTATAGCTCTCTTGAATATTTTCAAAATACGGGTATAGTGGGATGCTCCGCCAGCGATAGCAATCGCCATGGAGGAAAATCAAACCACTCGACAAAAACCGCACACTTGGTGCGCCCCTCTTCCTTCTGGAAGCTTTTTTACTTGGAGTCCCGATGTGGCAAGCCTTTGCGGGTATTTTCGGCATCCTTCTCATTAGCGGTCTCGGATATTATTTGTCGCGAATCAATTTCATGGATGCGTCCGCGACCCGGTTCGTAACGAAACTGGCGACAAAAGTGACGATCCCCTGTATGCTTTTCAAGAATGCCGTCACTAACTTCACCCCTGAGTTTCTCGAAACGACAGGGTTCTGGCTGCTCATTCCTCTTCTCATTATCATATTCCTTCACGCCATGGCGTACGGCATAGCAAAACTGCTGCATATTAGAAAAGGAGATACAGGCGTATTCTGCGCCATGATATCCATGCCCAATACGCTTTCCATCGGTTTACCCATTACACTGGCGATTTTCGGCGTAACGGGGATTCCATATGTCATGGCATTCTATGTTTCGACTGCCGTGTTTTTTTGGGGATACGCAGTGAACTGGGTCGCTCGTGACGGCGGCCAGATGATCGTTGGAAAACTGGAGGCGGTCAAGCGAATCTTCTCGCCTCCACTGCTGGCCTTCCTCCTGGGTGCGGGGATGAATATGGTACATGTACCATTACCGAATTTCATCGCCGCTGCCGTTGAAAATTTGGGGGGGATGACCACTCCGCTTACCTTGCTGTTGACCGGCTCAATACTGGCGGATATGGGGCGTGATGCATTCAAACTGGATAAGGCGGGAGCTGTGACCCTGGTAGGAAGGCTGCTTCTCAGCCCAGTCGTTTGCTTGCTCATATGCCTGGCGGTTTCCGTACCAATGGAAATGACCAGGAATTATACAGTACAAGCCGGCCTCCCATCGATGAATCAAGTGTTGCTTATGAGCAAATACTACGGCGCGAACGACCGTCTGTGCGCACAAATGTTGATGCTGACTACGTTATTATCGTTGGTTACCATTCCGCTGACGGTTTTAGTTTTGGGGATGTTTTAGAGCCTTGTCGCGCTTTTCGGCACAACCGGGTTATGCCGTAAGCGCCAAGGAAAGGCCAAACTTATTTAAAGCGCGCTAATAATTGTTTCGGCCTTTTTCCAGGAGCGCGTTCACCACGTCAATGATGTTTTTTACGCCGGCGGCAAAAATGGCCGATCCTTCGTCGGCGGTGGCGGTACGGGGATCGAATTTGACATACCCGTCATCGGTATACACGTCATCCAGCATTCCATAGTCCTGATACCGCAATTTTTCCGGCTCCACCGGCAGGGTATCCAGTTTGACGCTATCGGTTAGGGCGAGCATAAGGGAGGTTTCGATTCGCGTGGCATGTCCCGCCTCTCCGGGCGGCGCGGAGTCCGCCCAGGCATGGAGAAGAACCGCCCTGCTGTCGCCGTCATGGCTTGCTTCGTCACAGAGCCGCTCCATCACATCATAAAAACCTTCCCCGCCGTGCCCGGTCACAATGACAATCAATGCATACCCATGTTCGACAAGCAGACGAAGATGCTCACGGATTACAGTTGCGAAAATCTCTTCCCTTGCATAAAAACTCTTCACTGTCGCACACGGATAATCCATGCCGACTATCCGTGCGGTATGGTCGTCGAATTGCTGCTTCGCAAGATCGGCGGCATCTCTACTTCGAAAGGTTCCACACCACAAGGTGGGCAAAACCACGCCGCCGGTTCGCTCCGCGGCTGCCGCAGCCGCCTTTTCGGCCGAAATGCCGTCGGTGCCAAGCGGCAAGGCGGGACCATGCCATTCCAATGGGCCGACAGGCAGATAAATCACCGAATGGCGCTCCTTCTCCGCGAGAATCTCCTCGGGCCGCAAGAGACAGTATTGTCTGGTTCTCATACAGGTATCCGCATATCCTGCGAGTGCCGTTTCCCTGATCTGTTCAACTGACTTGCCTTTATCCGGTTCACTCATGGTTCTTCTCTCATTTTCGCACTTTGGGTTTGCTTGGCTTTACTTGGTTTGGTGGTGCCAGTACAGCATTCCGCCGTCAAGTAGTCGACGGTCTCCCGCTTCAAGACAATGTTGGCTTTGCATTCGGATATTGCGGCTTTCCCGTTCCATCCTGACCAGTCCACGATGAACGATGGCCTTCAGATAAAAGGAAAGGTTGGTTTTTCGGAATATCCAGCATCAGAGAAATACCCCCTGCAACCCATCCATCCGGCGCATACTTGACAAGCAAGCGAAAGATGGCAAGACGTGCCTCGGAGGTTAGAACTTCAAAAAATAGTCGTGGCGGTTTTCGTATCCATGGAATGATAATTCAAAAATTGTTGAATTATGTCAAGAGGCGAGTCGAATGCTGTAGGGAAAAACTGACCAAATTTCAGGCATGGACGGCAAACCGGTTCCGGCTGGGGAATACACATCAACGTGAAGTCGTCCCTGCGCTGGGATAACCGCGCACTTTATCAAGCCACCGCCGTTCTTGGCGGCGAGGACAATTTTGCCAAACATATTGGAGTGGGACCGCTTGTCATTCGCGATATCTGCGAAGGAAAGGGATCTGTAACCCGCGAAACGGCTCTGCGCATGGGCAATGCCCTTGACACGACTCCGGATTTTTGGCTAAACCTGCAACATGGTTTCGATTATGCGAGGGCTCTGCACCTGCTGCGTACAAGCGGACAATTGAAGGGGATAAAAGCCGTCAAAACCCTGAAATCCGCATCTGTCAAGCGTCGTTCACATGCCCAAAAGAAAAAGCATACCCGTGCGTCGTAAGATCCTGGTCGCCGCTATATCAATCCACCTCGCCACTGGTGAACTGTTCCAGTGCGCCATCCACCCTGACCAGGAATTCGGCGAGGAAACGCCGCTCCTTGGCGTCGGATTCCCGCAGCAGCTTGCCGACTATCTTCTCAAAGCGCTTTTTGCGCAGCATATGCCCCGTATAGGCGATCAGCCCCTTTTCAGTCAGCCCGAGCGCAATCTTCGACTGCGCGTCCCCGATGCTGCGACCCTTCGTCACCATCCCCTTCTTGAACAGCCGGGTAATGATCTGGGACACGGCGCTCTTGGTGATCCCCAGCTGCGTCGACAGGGCTGTGACGTGAATGTTCGGGCTTTCCTTGATGGTCTGGATCATCTTGATCTCGGCGTCGTACAAGGGCGTATCTGTTCCGTACTTTCGGCTGCTCCTTCCCGCAAACTCTTTCATCCGCTCATGGACCCGCACCAATAACTCGGCAATGTCAGTTTTCTGTTCTTCCGTCAATGTCATATCCAATCAGCCAATGCCACGCTTACGTAAAAGTTTTTTAAACAAGGCGGGCCAGAGGCGGTTGAGGTACACGCCGCCGCATTCGATGCCGCCTATCAATTGTTCCGCCCTTCCCTCCCGAATCGCCGTAATGGCGCGCCGGGCGCACTCCTCGGCGGAAATCCCGCGCAATTGCCCTCTATCGGTAACGCCGTGCCGCCCGCCGTCCGCCTCCAGCGCCTGTTCGGAAATTTCCGTCAGCACCCATCCCGGCACTATGAGGGTGATTTCCACGCCCTGACCAAATATTTCCTCCCGAAGGGATTCAAACCAGCCGTGCAGCGCATGCTTCCCTGCGGAATAAAACGACCTCCTCGGCGCGCCGAATTTCCCCAGCACCCCCGTTACCGCCACCACCTGCCCCGAGCCGCGCCGGAGCATCCCCGGCACAACCGCACGGGTCAATTCAACCGCCCCCCAAAAATCCACTTCCATGATCCGCCGCGCCGTGGCTGTCGTCGTTTCCAGCGCCGTGCCGCGTTGGCCGACCCCGGCTGCGTTGACCAGGATATCGATGTCACCGCATTTTTCAGCCGCTTCGCGGGTGCCGGCGGCAAGCGCGTCAGGCCGCGACAAATCAAGAGGCATCAGCCAGACCCGCGCCCCGTGCCGGCGGCATTCCTCCGCGGTCTCCTCCAGGCGGTCCATGCGCCGGGCGGACAAAAGCACCCCCGCCGCCCCCTCTTTAGCCAACTCGACCGCCAGCGCCTTGCCGATACCCGACGACGCGCCGGTGACCCACACCATACGATCTTTTGGATCCATAGATGAACCCCGTTCGGAAATGGCTACTGCAATTTCTTTCTGGCCGTACGGCCGGGACGGATGTCGGCGGCGATTTCAACGGCAATTTCGCGCCGCTTGTCCTTGAGCGTGACTTGTTCCCCCGGGGCGAGCTTCTCCGAGACCCGTATGAAACCGCAGGCCAGGCCGCGCGGCTTCCAGTCCGCCGGGCGGTCGGCAACGGAAAGAGCCATGATGCTCTTGTCCGGCAGCCTCCCCATCGCCATGTCGGAAACAATCGTCGCGACGCAACCGATGTCCTTGCCGCCGTGTAAAACCCGTGCGTCATGGCTCTCCACCCGCCGCTGGTCGAAACCGACGAAAGGCAGGGTATGTTCCGTTTTCGCGGGATCGAGCGCGGCCGATCCGACAAAAGACTTGGTAAAGCCGCCGCCCTCCCCGAAAGGCAGCGCGAATGTCCAGGGATGGTTGATAAACGGCCATGGGCCGATGTCCTGGTGGCTGAGCGGCAGGACCGCGCCGGTGCGCAGGCTGTCCCGCGCCGCCAGGCCGCAGGTGACGATTCCGGCTTCCGCGCCGACCCGTAGCAGCGTATCCCACAGCGCCCCGGCGTCAGCCAGCGAACAGAATATCTCGAACCCGGCTTCCCCGGTATAGCCGCTTCTGGACAGCAACACGGGCATGCCGCCATTGATGGATACTGTCGTCCGGGCCAGGTCGAAATCGCCTTTGAAGGAAAAATAAGGAAACGCTTCAAACAGGGTTTTGTCGGCGAGCAGGGTCTTGACTATGCCCGGTGCCCTGGGACCCTGGACATCGAGCTTGGCAAGGCGCTCTGCGGGTTCGGCGATGTCCAACCGGTCGCCGCCGGGAAGCGCACGCAAATGGTTTACGAGAACCGACCCCATTCCGGCGTTGCTGACGACGGCAAAACGCCCGCCAGCGAGGGGGTAAAGGACGGCATCGTCGATGCAGTGGCCATTTTCCGAAAGGAACGCGCCATAGAGGGCGCGGTTTTCCCGGACTCCCGACAGGTCGCGGGTAAAGGCATGGTCAAGAAACGTCTGCGCGCCGTCGCCGCAAATGAAAAAAACATCCATATGGCTGGTGTCGAACAGCCCCGCCGCCGTGACCACTGCCAAATGCTCCTTCACGGCTCCGGCCGGGTACCATAACGGCATGTCCCAGCCGGCAAACGGGCTCATCAACGCGCCCAGGTCGACGTGGCGGGAATGCAAAACGGTCTTCTTCAGATTCTGTTCGTCAGTCATCGTGTTTCCTCTAAAAACGAAATTCATGATTTATGGCTTTTGATTTATGATATGCGGATTTTATCGCGCAATCAAATCGTTTGGCGAAAATCCTCAACCACAAATACTAAATCATAAGTCATAAATTCCAGCTGGCAAGGGGATAAAAAATATCGCGGCCTCTGCGGCCGCGATATTCGTGTGAAAACTGGAACGTAAAAGTCAGATTTCCGATGTTGCCTGGATGATCACGTTTTGATGCTGTTTTACATCGATCTTGCCGTCAACCATCTGCAAAAGCAGCTGGGCGGAGCGCCGCCCGAGGGTGTAGTTGTCGAAGTGCATGATCGACATTCCGTCCGGAGGCAGCAACACATCCTCGCCATTGGACACATACACGATCTTCGATCCTTGTCCCACCGGTATGCCGCCGTCGGCGAGGACCTGGATCATTTCCGGCAGAAGCCCGCGCAGGAGAACGACAGCCAGCTTGCTGTCGCCGCCTTCACGCTGTTTTTGCCCCAGCCACGACGGTTCCGGGATAAATGCCCCGTTCCAGACGGTGCAGATCTTGGACTGCGCGGCCGCCCATTCCTTGAACGTGGACTGGAACTGGTCGTAAACGTAATTCCTGCCGTTGTGCGGCATCACCAGGAGGACAGACCCGCAGTCGTCGCCGATTTCGCCAATGATCTTCCGCGCAAAACCGACCATGTCGAAATTGATCGAGTTGATTTCCGGCCGCGGAATGCCGCCCATCATCACGAACGGCCGTTCGGACTGGTTGAGAAGCTCCAGCCGCGCGGCATCGTCCTCCCCGGCCTGGATAATGAACCCGTCCACCTGCCTGCCGAATGCCATTTGCCTGATGATTTCCAGCTCATGTTCCTGATTTCTGGGCATGACAAGCATCATGCGCTCTTCGCGTTCCCACATGAGGTCGGAAACGCCGCGCAATGCCTCGTGCCAGGCATCGTCCCAGCGTTGATGGGAATAAGTCGATGCGACAAAGGAAATGATCCTGGTCTTGCCTGTGCGCAAACCTCGCGCGGCGGCAAGGGGGACATAATTCATACTTTTGGCTATATTGTGGATGCGTTCGGCAGTCGCGGGAGCCACCCTTACCCTGTTCACCCCGGATAGAACACTGGACGCGGTAACAGTACTTACATTTGCGGCAGCAGCCACTTCTTTCAATGTCACCATAATCTGATTAACCTTATCTGGACAACCCAATTGACGAAAAAACACCTTGTACCACAATTGCAACACTTTATAAAAAGCCGGTGGTTTTTGGTTTTGCTTATGCGATCGTAGACCCTCATTCTCGGATCGCACATCGATTGAATCCACTTTTGGGCAAGCCTGACGCCTGCATGAAATATCATTTTTTTACCGGCATATTTTTACAATTGGCAACCAAACTTGATTTGCTTGCTTATCACGAATTATTGGACGAATGTCGATACTTTTATAACAACAAAAAGAGCGCAAAATCAAGCAAAATATTTGCGGCACGAAAACAAAATGCCGTTTCGCCCGCTCCGACAGTAACCAAACACATTCTTTCATGTCACCGCGCTGGATATAAAATTTTATATATCATCATTTTATGCGATTTTAGAAACCAACACAACCATTTAATACACATTTTTATTCAGACAAGGCGATTTCAATTTGTGTTGGATTATCGCAATATAAAACCAAGTTTCTAATCCGTGACGGCCATTATTATCAAATTTGTAGAAATTGGATAAAATGTTATCACATTACTTTATTTACAGCCTTATTTTATTAAAACTAGTTTATTATCACCGAAACTTGCGTAAATATACCAAATTTTTATAATTCATACGTTTACTTTATCTCTTTAGTATAACCCATCATTCGTTGTATTATTTCTGGCTTTTTTGCGAAACACGACTTATATTTGCGGCAAGGAAGTTATCTATTGGGAAATGATCAGGATGGAACCATGGAAGATTTTTTGTCATACCATAAAAAAATGCTGCGCATCTCGATCGCGGTCTGCGTAATCGCCGCCGTCGCCATTGTAATCGCGCTTCCCGGGGATTTTCCCCGTCTTTTCGGTTTTATCGCCGGCGCAGCCGCCCAGCTCGCCAAGTTCGGGCTGCTGGACGCGGGGACGGTCCAGCGCATTTCCGCCGATCCCGAACACGCGGCGAAAATCCAGCTTCGGGCCACCCTTTCGAGCCTCCTCCTGTTCGGACTCGCCATCGCCGTCGTTTTCGTCTGCAAACTGGACGTCTGGGCGCTGGCGCTCGGGATCTTTCTGCCACGGTTGCTTCTCATCGCCGACACCTTCTTCCGGCCCGACCCATTCAAGAACGGAGGGCAAAAGTAGCGACCGATTTCGTTCTCGCCGTTCGAAACTTGAGACCTTCGTCCGTTGCGCCGGATATGCACGGATCAACCAATCGTTTTTTCCACATTACGAATCAACAAGTTATTTCCGGGAACGGATTATAGTTACGTTGAAACACCATAATGTGGATACCACCGGGTAAAGTGTCTTGCAGTGGACTTTTAAAGAAAAGCAAACAAACCGCCGTTTACTTTTCTTTAAAGTTTCCAGGCTTTCGATTTCAGTCGCGAATCACGATGGCGTCATGCGGTAGGCCCGACATGCGCAAAATATAAACCCTACAATACAAGGAGTTGAACCTTTAAAGGAAATCGAGCGGCGGTTGGCTCGATTTCCTTTAAAAGTCCACTTGTAATAATTTAGGTATTGACGAAAAGAGCAAAACATCGTTAACTATCCCAGTTGAGTTTTTGTGGGCAAGTAATATTGGCCAGGAGCGCTATACAACATGCTCAGGTTGAAAACATTTGCAGCTGCAATCCTCCTCCTCCCCGCTCTCGGCGCTCCGGCCTGGGCAGCCATGGACAAACCGCCTCCGCTCAGGCTCCTCGGCATCACCTTCAACCATGGGACCATAATCCACTCGGCGATCGTCGCCGTAGCGATATATGTTTTCGTGAGGCTGCTTGTGCGCAACCTTTCCCGCGAACATCCGCGCCGCGGGCAGGTGTTGTTGGAACTTATCGTTTCGACCTTCCTCAGCCTCACGAAGCAAACCATCGGTCCCAACCGCGGACCCAAGTATCTTCCCTACATCGGCACCCTCTTCATCTTCATCTGGTGCTGCAACATGCTGGCGCTGGTTCCCGTCAGGGCCACGCATTTCGGCGGCGAATCGTTCAGCGATTACAACAACAACGGCCTCTACGATCCGGGAGAGCCCTTTATCGACGCCAACGGCGACGGCGTGCACAACCCCGGCTTCCAGTTGCCGTCGTTCGAGGAACCCGCGACGGACCTGAGCTTCCCGCTCACCCTGGCGCTCTTGTTCGTCCTGTTCCTTGGGCACGGGTCGGGGCTGTATTACCACGGCATCGGCGGCTATATCAAGGAGTATTTCAGCCCCGGCGGCATAATCGGGGTCTTTATGTTCCCCTTGAACGTGGTGGGCAAGCTGGCCGAACTGGTCTCGTTGTCTTTCCGTATTTTCGGCAACATTTTCGGCGGCGCCATCATCATGTCCGTCGTCGCCGGGTTGCTGTATTATTTTGTCATCCCCATCGGCATGTACGCCTATTTTGCCGTTTTTGCCGGCACCATCCAGGCGTTTGTCTTCACCATGCTGGCGGCGACCTATATTTCCATGGAAGCCGGCGAAACGCCTGACGAGGAGGATGCTTGATGGGCATGGCAAACCTGGCTGCATTATTGGCTTGCGGCTTGGCTATGGGGCTTGGGTCCATTGGGTCCGGCTGGGGTCTCGGTTATGCCGCCCAGGGCGCGATCCGCGGCATGGCGCGCCAGCCGAAACAGAACAGCCTGCTGTTCCGCAACATGCTTGTCGGCCAGGCCATCACCGAAACGCCGGCGATTTTCGCCCTGGTGATATCGTTCCTCCTGTATTTCAACGTCGACCGCCACCTGTCGGCCCCGTGGTCGACGGCGCAGGCCGCGGCGTTTTTGGGGGCGGGCATCTGCATGGGCGCCGGCTCCATCGGCTCCGGCATCGGTTCCGGCCTTGTCGCCCATTACTCCCTGAAGGCGATGGCGAAAAACCCCGCCGCCCAGGGGCAGGTGACTATTTTCATGCTCATCGGCCAGGCCTGGTGCCAGACCGGCAGCATTTTCGCCCTGGTGATATCGCTCCTTCTTTTGAACACCGGCGGCTTTGCCCAGCTGTCCAACCCGAACGACCCGCACCTGTGGTCGCTTATCCCGGTCTCCCCCGGCGAAATGGTGGCGGTCGGCAAATACCTTGGGGCGGGCATCGGCATGGGTTTCGGCGCGATAGGGTCGTCCATAGGCATTGCCTTCACCGCCGCGATGACCTGCAAGGGCCTAGCCACCGCTCCGGACGCGGGGTCGAAAATAAAGAGCATGTTTTTTGTCGGCGCCGCCGTGACGGAAACGCCGGTGATTTTCTCCCTGGTGGTCGCATTGATATTGATGGTCACCTGACGGGGGCAGGATTGTTCCATACGTTCCGCAAGAGTGTTTAGGCATTTTTTCCACTGAAATGGAGATTGTCATGAATGAGGAAACAGTAAAACTTTTGGTCGGCCCCCTGACCCAGGCGTTTGCCCTCCTTGGAGCGGGCATATGCATGGGGTTTGGTTCCATGGGACCGGGCGCGGGAGAAGGATTCGCGGCCGGCAAGGCCTGTGAAGCGGTCGCCCGCCGCCCCGAGGAATATTCCCAGATATTCCGCACCATGCTGGTCGGCCAGGCGGTCACTGAATCCACGGCCATTTACTCCCTGGTCATTGCCCTGATCCTGGCCTTCCACTAATGGACAGCCCCCAGGCCAGTTCACGCGATCAGGCCAGGCGCTCCGCCAGGCTTTCGGCGTGGTACAACCCGCCGACTCCGGAACAGCAGCGTTCGGATCTGCTGCGGCGGTTGTTCATCGCCGTGTGCGCAGCGCTGTTCCTCGTCTATTGCTGGGCGTCAGTCGCATATCAGAACCAGTTGAAAGTCCCGGACTATCGTCTGGCGACGGTGAACCTGCTGGGCGGGAAGACCCGCGGCCAGTGGGAAGATGACGAGAATTACCGTTTCCAACGGCTGATCGTGCTGGAAAACAAGCATTATCAATTGCCGCCCGACGCCAAGGTCATGGGCCCGCACGGCTCGGAGATCCCGGCCAGCCGCCCGCTGACCGGATCGGATTTCGCATTCCTGATCAAGAACGCCGCATCGGACGACGCGCTACAGATGCAATTGCGCGACCCGGTGGATATCGAAGACATCGCAAACCTCGGCTACCTCCTCAGGGACCCGGTGTACGACCCGCTGCATCCCCATGACCAGCCGATTGTTCCTTTCGGCGTTCCGGTGGACAAGGTGCTTATTACCGCCCTTAACGGCCTCGGGATCAAGGCGGTGACTGTCGTCGGCGAAGGCACCCCCGTCGGCTTCGACATCGGCACCGGGATAATGGTGCTCATTATTTTCCTGTGCCTGGCGGCGGCCTTGAAGCCGATATTGTGGGATCCCTTCCAGGCGCTCCTGGACAGGCGGCAGAAGGAGTTGGCCATTGGCGCCGAGGCGGCCCGCCAGAACCAGCTGGAAGAGGTGAAGCTGGAGGAGGACAAAAAGCGCCAAAACGCCAAGCTGATGCAGGAGATGCAGGCCAAGCGCATGAAGGCGCAGCAGGATGTCGCGAGGGAAACGGGCGCTATCATAAAAACGGCGAAGGCCGACGAGAAGAGGGACAGGCACGCGGAGCTCCAGCGCATCAACGCCGAGTCGCGCCTGGCCTCCAAGCGGCTCGAAGAGGAAATACCCGCGATGGCGGAAGCGATAGCGGCAAGCGTGCTGCGGACCTCCACCGGGGACAGGACGGACGACAACCATGGCGGATAGACGGGGACCACAAAATCCAACGCGCGTTTCACGCCATACGGTCATCATGCGCAAGGCGGCCGACGACGACGCGCGCCGCAGGGGCGGCGTAACCAGCGCCGGCACGGGTTCGACCCGCGTGGGAGCGGCGGAGACGAAGGTCATCAACGCTCCCCAATCGCAGGTGCTGGACCTGAGCCACCCCGGCAAGGGCGGGCGCAAAACCAGCATCATCATCCAGGACGGCAAGGCGACAAGCGGTCGTTTCATCGCCACGGCGCCTGACGGCAGGCACGAGTCCTTCCGCCTCAAGGCGGGGGATACGGTCATCCGCCGCCAGGGCGGCGAAACGCTTATCCGCCGCCGCGTCGCCCACAAGACCAGTTCCAGGCGGCAGCTGCTGATTGCCTATGCGATCGGCTATGTCGTCATCTTCGGCCTCTACCTCATGTTCAGGCTGACCTCGACCTATGAGATGGAGTGCGAGGATTACCTGACCCATGCATTCAGCCGGCGCCAGGGCGAAACGATTGTCGACCTGGAACGTGCCGCCTATGAAGCGATGCGCGGCAACCGGACGCCCGCCGAGGTGCGGTTCGCCGACGACCTCTCTTTTTACGACCGGAGAAAGAATCTGGTCAAAATCCATGCCGGCGACCGCATTACCCTGCAGAATTCGGCCAAGCTCGCCCGCGCCATCCTCGACGACCTGAGAAGGCCGCCGGAAAACAGCGAATTCTCCAAGCCGTTCAAATTATACGAGGAGACGTGGCTGGCGAGCGTCGATTGGCCGTATTGGCTTATGGCCTATAATTTGCTCGGATTTTACTTGTTGTGCGGGCTGTTCCTGTGGAAGCCGATTTCGGACTTTCTTGCGACACAGGGCAACAAAACGTCCAGCGCCCTCGAGAATGTCAGGAAAGCCCACGAGCATTCGGAGGATTTGCGCGACAGCTACCGCCAGTTCACCGCCGCCCTGGAGAAACGCCGCGAGAAGCTGGAAGGCGACATAGAGACCTGGGCGGAGGACGAGCGCAACAGCGCCCTCGGGAAGGCGCACAGCCAGGCCGCCTCCATAGCCGGCAGCGTAGCTGCGGCGATGGCAACGGAAGTCCACACGGTCAGGGAGGAGCTCTTGTCCTCCACGGTCAACGAAGCCTGCCGCAGGGCGGCGGAAATCGTCCGCGGCAAAGCCGGCAAGGCGGAGCACGACGCGGCCATTGATAATTTGATTAATGAAATAGAGTCGATGAAATTGAGTTGAGAGTTAAAAGTTAAGAGTGAAAAGTCAGGAAAATTTATTTTCCATCGCAAGCGTCGCCGCGATGTCAAACCCTTCACTTTTAACTCTTCACTCTTGACCTTTAACTCCTAAACTTTTAATGCGGAAGCAGCCCTATGCCCCAGGAAGACGTCATAGCCAGAAGGTATGCCAAAGGTCTCGCGGAGCACGCCGCCGAGGAGAACAAGGTCGACGAGGTCCGTCGCGACCTTGGCCGCCTTGCCGACCTGCTCGACCCGTATTCGGGGGACTACAGCATTCCGGAGTTATTGGATTTCCTCAACACCCCCGTCGCCCATACCACCGCGAAGCTGGAGGCGACGGACGTCATCATGGAGAAAATCGGTATAGGCAAGATTGTCTCCGATTTCTTCAATGTCCTTATTCTCCACAGCCGGATCGGCCTTTTGCCGCGCATAAACCGGCAGTACAACCTTATCGTCGCCGATCTGACGAACGAGCACGCGGCAACCGTTTTCACCGCCCTGCCGCTTGCCGCCGACCAGTCGGCGCGCCTCGCGGCGGCGCTGGAGAAGGCGCTCGACGCCAAAGTGCGTCTGGTGCAGCAGGTGGAACCGGGTTTGGTGGCGGGAGCCAGGATAGAGGTGGATGGTCACCTTCTGGACGGGACAGTGGTGGGAAAGCTGGACAGCCTGAAGCAAAGGCTGTTGGCCGCCCAGGAATAAACATTTAGCGCTTTTTAAATAATGGCTGGTTCCTTGTTGCGTTTTACGGCACAACTGGTACATGCCGAAAAGCGCCAGTGAAGGGTCAACTACTATTTAAAACGCAATTGCAAAGATGGAGCCTTAGCCATGGAAGAACGAATCAAGCCGGAAGAGATTTCCAGCCTTATCCGCCGCGAGATAGCCAATTACGGGCGCGCAGCCGATGTCGCCGACACCGGCGAAGTGCTGATGGTCGGCGACGGCATCGCCAGGGTCCACGGCCTCGACAGCGCCGCCGCGGGAGAACTGTTGGAATTCTCCGACGGCACCATCGGCATCGCCCTGAACCTCGAGGAAGACAACATCGGCGCGGTCCTCCTCGGCGACGACACCAATATCCGCGAAGGCGACAAGGTCAAACGCACCGGCCGCATTTCCCAGGTCCCGGTCGGGCCAGGCCTTCTCGGCAGGGTGATCGACGCCATCGGCGCGCCGCAGGACGGCCTGGGCCCGATCAAAACGGAAGAAATCCGCCTGATCGAGCGTATCGCCCCCGGCATCGTCAAGCGCCAGCCGGTCACCGAGCCTTTGCAAACCGGCCTCAAGGCCATCGACTCGATGACGCCTATCGGCCGAGGGCAGCGCGAACTCATCATCGGCGACAGGCAAACCGGCAAGACAGCCATCGCCATCGACACCATTCTTAACCAGAACCGCGACTGGGACGGCAATCCCGACAATTTGGACGTCATCTGCATCTATGTCGCAATCGGGCAGAAGCGCTCCACCGTCGCCAGGATCATGGACATCCTCCGCAAGGAAAACGCCCTCGGCTACACCGTCATCGTCGCGGCGACGGCGTCGGAGCCTTCCCCGCAGCAGTATCTCGCCCCATACGCCGGCGTCGCCATCGCCGAGTATTTCATGGACCAGGGCCGCCACGCCCTTATCGTCTACGACGACCTGTCGAAACACGCCTGGGCCTATCGTGAAATGTCCCTGCTCCTCCGTCGCCCCCCCGGGCGCGAAGCATACCCCGGCGACGTCTTCTATCTGCATTCGCGCCTTCTCGAACGCGCGGTCAAAATGGCGGAAGAATACATCGTCGTCCCGGCGAACGGCCCGGACACCATACGGCGCGCCGATGTCGGCGACAAGAAAATCTATGTCGGCGTCCCCGGGCAATGGGAGCTGGACAAGGAGCTGAAAGATCGCCACGACGTCAAAAAAGCGAAAATCATCGAGAGCGGCGGGTCGATAACCGCGTTGCCGGTCATTGAAACGCAGGCAGGGGACGTGTCCGCCTATATCCCGACGAACGTCATTTCCATCACGGACGGCCAGATATTCCTCGAGGCCGACCTGTTCTATTCCGGCGTCCGCCCCGCCGTCAACGTCGGCATTTCCGTATCCCGCGTCGGCGGCTCGGCGCAGATCAAGGCGATGAAACAGGTATCGGGGTCCTTGAAGATCGACCTCGCCCAATACCGCGAACTCGCCGCCTTCGCCCAGTTCGGTTCCGACCTGGACGCGGTGACGCAAAAGCAGCTGGCGAGGGGCGAACGGCTGGTTGAGTTGCTCAAGCAGGACCAGAACTATCCCTTGACCGTCACGGAACAGGTGATCTCCCTGTTCGCCGGGACGAGGGGATTCCTGGACGGGCTGAAAGTGCCGTCGGTGCAGCGTTTTGAAAAAGAGCTCCTGGACTTCATCCGCAGGCACAGGGCTTCCATCATCGACGTCATCGAAAAGGAAAAAGCCCTGTCCAAGGACACCGAGGCGAAATTGATGGAAGCGATCAAGGATTTCCGCGAAGCGTTTGTCGAGGATACAGCCGAATGATCATCCAGGACATCAAAAGACGGATCCGCTCTGTAGGGAGCACGCAGCAGATAACGCGCGCCATGAAGTTCGTCGCGGCTGCCAAGCTCCACCGCTCGCAGGAGCGCATGCTTGCCATGCGGCCCTATGCGGACGCGATGGATCTCCTGGTCCGCCACC
Organism: Planctomycetota bacterium; assembly: GCA_036745875.1. Taxonomy (GTDB): domain Bacteria; phylum Planctomycetota; class SZUA-567; order SZUA-567; family SZUA-567; genus DAIOFH01. The sequence goes on from DAIOFH010000004.1 coordinate 54,247, forward strand.
TCGCCGAGGACATAATCGGCGACGAGCATCCCCTGTTCATCCAACGGGAAAGGCCGGCGAGGGTCGCCTATGTGATTATAGCCGGAGACCGCGGCCTGTGCGGCGGGTTCAATACCAATATCATCAAGGCGGCCATGGAATTCGTCAAAAGCAGGCATGACGCCGAGCCGGTGTTTTTCGCCATCGGGAAAAATGCCGCAGTCGGCATGCGCAAATCTGGATATCAAGTCTATAAAAGCTACCATGACGTATTTGAAAAATTGTCCTACGTCCTCGCCGGTTCGATTTGCGACCAGCTGGTGGAATTGTTCACAGCCCCGGAAGACCAGCGGATCGACGAGGCATATGTGGTTTACAGCGAATTCATGACCATGCTGACGCAAAAGCCGGTCGTGCGCAAGCTCATCCCGGTGGATTACCGGGCGCTGAAACCGAACCGCGACGCCAAGGGCGAAATCATCAGGGACATAGAACTCCCGGACGGAGACATCGTCGAAGAGGTGATCCTCGAATCGTCCCCCGACGACATCTTCGACGAAGGCGACCTGGAAGAGGAACTGCTTGCGGAAAAAGGCCAGGAAGAGGCGGCCGCGCCGCGGCAGGGCCCGCCCCGCCCCATCTACGAACTTTTGCCGAATCCCGGTTCGGCGCTGGAAAAGCTTATCGCCAGGCGGATGGCAACCTCGGTTTATCGCGGCATGCTGGAAAGCTATGCGGCGGAACTCGCCGCAAGGATGACGGCGATGGACAACGCCACCTCGAACGCCGAGGAGATGATTGCCCAATTGACCCTGTCCTACAACCGGGCCAGGCAGACCGGCATCACCTCGGAACTTATCGACATCATCGGCGGCGCGAACGCGCTGGGATGATAAAAGCGAGCGAGAGATTTGCAATTATGGATTTTTGCGGCGCTACCACGGTACACGACTATTTTCCGGGGTGCGACTGTAACGTATTATCGCGAAAGGGAATGCTCGGACTAACCCGTAGCGGAGGCAAGGGTTTTTTCCCGGTTTATTGTTCAGACGCCGGGATCCAGGTTGCCCTGCCCC
>DAIOFH010000005.1:0-52204 GCA_036745875.1 Planctomycetota bacterium
ATATTTCAAAAGAATTTTTGATAAAAATACTTGACTTTAATCATATTCATAATATATTTATTCATAAATCGCAATCCAAGACTTTATTTCTTTTCTTACTTCCATTAGGATGCCATATGATCTCCACACACGACAAAATTATCGCCGCATTCCAAAAAAACAAGGGCATCTTGCGCCTTGTCCCGAATTGGATACCACGGGAATTTAATATTCCTGGTAAAAGATTGCGTTTACACCCGGACGACTACTTTTGTTTCGGTTTATCGAGAGGTTCGATAAAAGAGCGCTGGTTCTCTTCGACAGTGACGGCAATGAATGGACCGCTTGCCCCACCCGAGGAAGGTCTGAGCAAGGTGGCTTTGTCTAACGCATACTCAGATACAGTCTTTTTTCGTGATGTCGTTGATCTACTTGGCGAACAGCTGATTGGACCGGAATTGCAAAACTGTTATGGCGGGTGGCCGATGTATTGCAAATACTTTGACAACGCGGGGCCGCTGGAACACCATTTACATCTTGATGACAGGCATGCCGCGGAAATCGGCTTGCTGGGAAAACCGGAGGCGTACTATTTCCCGGCTCAGCTAAACAACTATTCCGGCTCATTCCCCGTTACTTATTTCGGTTACAGCCCTGATGTTACCCGTGATGAGGTACGCCGCAGACTCATGATGTTCGAGTCGGGGGACAACAGGATCACCGAACTGTCGCGAGCCTACCGTCTGCAACCTGGAACGGGGTGGTATACTCCGCCCGGCGTGGCGCATGCGCCAGGATCACTCCTTACCTACGAACCACAATGGAACAGTGACGTCGGTTCAATTCAGGAAAATATTATCAACGGCAAGGAATGCCCGAGGATAAAACTGGTCGCGAACCTCCCGGAAAATAAACAAAACGACATGGACGCGATCATGGACCTGATGGATTGGGACGCCAACATCGATCCGGATTATCGGCGCAAATATTTCCGCCCACCGGTTCCAGTCAATACCAACTCTTCCGAATGGTCGGAATCATGGATCACGTACGATAATCCGTATTTTGCCGCCAAAGAAACGACGGTGCATCCTGGTTGCACCGCGATCCTCAAAGATGTTGCTGCATATGGATGCATCATCATTCAGGGACATGGCGTATTCGGCTCTTTCGCTGATGCCGAGGCGGCAACGCTCCTCCGTTTCAACCAACTGAGTGGCGACGAGTATTTTGTCAGTGAAGACGCCGCACGTGACGGAGTACGAGTAGTCAATCGTAGTAGCTATGAGCCGATGGTCATTCTTAGGCACTTCGGGCCCAATGCCGGAGCACCCAATACGACTACCACCGTGTCGGCATCCTGATAACCAATTTATTCCCGGGAGTGTGTATGAGCGATCGAATAGTCGAAATGAAGCATATTCAAAAGCATTTCCCCGGCGTCCATGCACTTGACGACGTCTCATTCGAGCTCCGTGCCGGAGAAGTGATGGCGCTTTTGGGTGAAAACGGGGCGGGAAAATCCACCCTGATGAAAATCCTCAGCGGCGTCTATGCACGGGACAACGGCCAGATCGCCCTGTTCGGTGAAAATGTCATCGAAATGACCCCGAAGAAAGCACAAGAGCTCGGCGTTGCCATGATTCACCAGGAATTGAATATGTGTACGCAGTTGACGGTGACGGAAAACATATTCCTCGGCAGGGAAATCTGTAAAAACGGCGTTTTGGATGAACATGAAATGCGTCGACTTTCCCTGGATGTCCTTGCCCGTTTGAACATGCGTCTCGATCCCGACACCATTGTCGGAGATCTGCCGGTATCCAAGCAACAAATGATCGAAATCGCCAAGGCGTTATCGGTGAACGCCCGCATTCTCATCATGGATGAACCGACCTCGGCCTTGACGGCCAAGGAAATCGAGGAGTTGTTCGGCATAATCCGGAAACTCCGTTCCGAAGGGTGCGGCATCGTCTATATTTCCCACCGGCTGGAGGAATTGCAGCATATCGTTGACCGCGTCACCATTATGCGCGACGGTCGTTTTATTTCCAGCATGGCCTTCACTGATATCAACATGGATTCACTTATCGCCCAAATGGTAGGAAGGGAAATCAAGGATAAGTTCCCTCACGTGGAATGCCCGAGAGGGGAAAAGATACTTGAAATACGCAACCTGAATGCCGGAAAAATGGTCAGAAACATCGGATTTGACCTTTATGCGGGGGAAATCGTCGGAATCGCCGGTTTGATGGGAGCTGGGAGGACCGAAATCACCAGAGCCATTTTCGGTGTTGATCCCATCGACTCCGGAGAGATCATCCTCGCGGGCACGCGCCTGAAGATCCACTCCCCCGCGGATGCCATTCGTGCCGGGGTTGTATTGGCGACGGAGGACCGCAAACGTTACGGTCTCTGCACCCGCCTTTCCATACGCGAAAACATCGCGCTTCCGAACCTGGACCTTCTTTGCGACCGCCTAGGAGTGGTGAATAGGAAGCACGAAAAGGAAATGGTCGGGAAGACTGTCGACGGTTTATCGGTCCGGATGTCAGGCCCTGAAATGGAGGCGGGCAATCTTTCCGGGGGCAACCAGCAAAAAATCGTGGTCGGAAAATGGCTGGCCCGCACATCTCGGGTGGTTATCTTTGACGAGCCGACACGGGGGATCGACGTTGCCGCGAAGGTGGAAATATACAACATCATGAACAAGCTCAAACAAGACGGCATCGGGGTGATCTTCGTATCGTCCGAAATGCCGGAAATCATGGGGATGTCCGATCGCATCATCGTCGTTTGCGACGGAAGGATTACAGGCGAATTCCCCATCCGGGAGGCGACGCAGGAAAAGGTCTTGGAATGCGCAATGCGATTCGAGTCCAAGTCCGGCCAATTCGCTGCAAGATCAAATTGAAATCATTTCGTGTCGAATTACATTTTTCGGGAGAGGAGGTGTATTGAGTGGACGCCGATCAAAATCCCATAAAGAGGATCCTCGCCAAGCGGGGAATGGGTCAGGTTTTCACTGTGACTTTTGGTTTGATACTTCTTTGCATTGTATTCAGTTTTTTAAACCCGACGTTCCTCTCTGGAAGGAACTTGTCGAATCTAAGCCGCCAGATCGTCCCTATCCTCCTGGTCGGTATCAGTCAATCATATATCCTAATCACAGGGAACATTGATCTCTCCATAGGCTCGGTATTGGGTATGAGCTGCATGATGTCCGCCACCCTAATGACCAAGGGAGTGCATCCGATCGGTGCGATGGCGATAACCATGGCGGCATGCCTCATGGTCGGCCTGCTGAACGGGATACTTGTCGCCAAGTGCAAGCTTCCCCCTTTCATCGCAACTCTCGGCACCATGACCATCGGTCGGGGCATAGCCCAGATAGTCAACGGCAATTACAATACCGACTCCATCGGGGAAGGAGCGCAGTATTTTCGCGACTTTTTCTATTATGCGAAACTGATGGGCATCTATTACCCGGTGTGGATTGCCGCCGTGTTGTGGATCGTCTTCAACTTCATATTGAGCAAAACCCGTACCGGCCGACATGTCTATGCCATCGGCAGCAACCGCGAGGCCGCGCTTTTGTCCGGCGTCAGCGTCGCCAAAACCACATGTATCGCTTATCTGATCAGCGCGTTTTGTTCTTGTATCGTGGGGTTTATGACCACCGCCACCACGGGCATGGGAGCAATGGACGCGGGCAACATGTATGAAATGTACGCCGTTGCCGCATCCGTTATTGGGGGGGTGTCGACTTTAGGGGGCCAAGGTATTTTATTGGGGACAATCATCGGGGCGGCGATTTGGGGCGTTCTCCAGAACGGTTTGCAGTTCGCCGGCGCTCCGGTTGCGATTCGTAACATCGTGATCGGCGTGATTGTGGTGGTGTCGGTTTTGTTGGATATCGTGATACGCAGCGGCCGATTTAGCCGCAAACCGGTGAGCGATTCGTAGTTTGCGTGCATTGTAGAATTCTTCGGGTAGGTTTTCAAAAGGAGACGAGAATCATGGCCAAGAAAACGATGTTAGCGTTGTTGTCATGTGTTATGGCAATTGCACTGTCGGTGGGTACCGTGTCGGCCGGGGAAAGATTCAAGGTGTTTTTAATCACCATGGATCAGATCGACCAGCATTGGAACAACGTGAATGTCGGCGCCAAAAGAGCCGCCGACGAATTAGGGAATATCGATTATGTCTGGTCGGCACCGGACATGAAGGACGACGCCAAACAGATCGAGTGCATCAACAATTCCATTGCCCAGGGGGCTGACCTTATCCTGCTTGCCGTCAACGGACCGAATGCCGTCACATCCGCGCTCCGTGAAGCGCAGGAAGCCGGCGTGAAAATCATCTATGTGGATTCACCCGCCGATTTTCCCTCCATTGCCACCTTCTCCACCGACAATAAGGCTGCCGGATATACCGCCGGCGAAGAGATGCTCAAAGCACTTGAGGCGAAGGGAGTCAAGAGCGGAACAATCGGCATTGTAACCCCTAACGCCGCTACCCACTCCAATACGCTCCGCGAAGCAGGCTTCCGTGAAGCTCTGGCCGGCAGCCCGTACGAAATCCTTGCTTCGCAGTACAGCGAGGGAGACGCCGCCCGGTCAAAAGACTTTGCCGCCAATTTCATCGTTCAGGGTTGTATCGGTATTTACGGTACGAACGAAGGCTGCACCACCGGCGTCGGCAACGCGATTTATGAGGAAGACAACCAGATCGTCGGCGTCGGCTTCGATAACTCCGATTCCATACGCAATCTTATTCGTGGCGGATCACTGGTCTGTGCGATGGTGCAAAATCCTGACAGAATGGGCTATCTGGGCATGAAAGCCGCAGCTGATGCCCTCACCTCCGGCTACAAAGGCGATAAAGTCGTCGATACGGGAGTCACCGTGATGACAAAGGACAAACTGTAATCACTCGGTCCGAGAACCGCGAGTACCTAAGTCGGGAATGGGACAAGTGCCCATTCCCGCTTTTACGTGCTCATGGAGGTTTAAAGCATTTAATGGGCAAACGGAGGCAGTCATGACAAAACGGGGAATAAAAACAACGCAAACGGACGAACAAGGGGGTCCTGCGACAAAAACAATATTCAATCAACCGTCCTGGCGTCTGGCGAACGAACAAGTCGAAGTATATGTAACGCAGATTGGCGGCCATATGGGACCGGTAACTTTTTTTTGCGGGGAAAAGCGTTTTTCGCCCATGGCGGTGGCGCCATGGCATGGCGAAAAAGCGATTCCCGGCGCGCCGCCGTGCCAGCATGTTCAGCGCGGAGACTTGTTCTGCATGCCTTTTGGAGCGAATGCGCGGTCGTATCGCGGCGAGAAATACCCTTCACATGGTGAAACAGCGAATAGTTTCTGGGAACTCAAAGATCGGGGCCGGGACCATTTGACCGCCGACATGGAATGCTCGGTGCGACCAGGGCGAGTGAGAAAAGAAATCTTCCTGCGAAACGGGCATCAGGCCATCTATATCAAGCATACGATACATGGCATGTCGGGACGCATGTGCTTCGGTCACCATGCAATGCTCTCCTGGAGCGGAGGCGAGGTGGGCCTTATTTCTACCTCGAAATTCAAGTTTGGCCAGGTATTTCCAGATTTATTCGAAGACCCGGCAAAGGGAGGGTATTCCAGTTTGAAGCCCGGCGCCTGTTTCACGGATCTTTCCAGAGTGCAGATGCAAAACGGCGACATGGCGGACTTGACCGTTTATCCGGCACGCCGGGGATTCGAAGATCTGGTCATGCTCTGTTCCGAGCAGAGTAAACCTTTTGCATGGTCCGCCGCAGTCTATCCCAGGTCGCGCCGGGTATGGTTCGCGCTCAAAGACCCACGAAAATTGGCATCAACCGTACTATGGCTGTCCAATGGTGGCCGGCATTATCCACCCTGGAATGGCCGCCATGTCGGAGTATTGGGAGTCGAAGAGGTCACAGCGAATTTTGCTTATGGCCTGGCGGAGTCAGTAGCCGATAATCCCATTGCACAACGCGGAATCGCAACCTGTCGGAAATTTAAAAAGGCCGAAGATTTCTCCATCCCCTACATTATGGCGGCAGCGGCTGTGCCAGTCAAATTCGGTCATATTGTTGCGATCGAACCTGTCGCTCCAGGAAAAGTCCGATTGTTGTCTAAAACGAAAAAATTTGTGGACGTTCCTGTCGAATGGGAGTTCATTCAGGGCTGAACACCTTCTCTTCACCCAAATCCACTGTGTTGCTTGCCTCATCCAACGATGAGTACCATCCCAGCGCGTGGGCCTGGATAAATGCGTTGCCAAGTGTAGTGGCGTTGGGTAGTCGACACCGCACAGGCACCCCGGTGGCGTTGGCGAGGCGCTGGTTGAGGCAATCGTTTTTGGCCCCTCCTCCGATTATCAGGATATCATCGAATGTACGCTTGGTAATCTTCGAGAGATTGGCCATGAGAATGACGATACTTTCGCACAACGCGTCATAAACGAGGCGGGCAAGCCGACCGCGACTTGCGCTTTCAAGCCCGGCGCAATCACACAGCGCCGCAGCCATGCTTTCCGGGGAAAGCAGGCGTGGGTCATTGAGGTTGAATGCCACCGGCAGGTCTCTGTCGGATTCTGCGAGGATATTGAACTCGTCCCAATTCATCTGCTTACCGTCCTCAATGGACCACTGCCGCCGCAGTTCCTGGGCCGGCCAACTGCCGAAGCCGATATAGTGGAGTAACCAACCGGTGTGTCCCGGCACATTGGTCAGGACGGCGTCATACGCCGCATCGGAAACAACCGCTTCGTCCACCATCACCCCGGACAGCCACCACGTGCCGGCGCTGATAACCAGCGTATTCGGACCGGCGTTTATAGTCTTCGCTGCGGCGAAAGCGCAGGCAGTGTCGTGGTGTGCCGGCACGACAACGCGGCAATTATGGTGCCCTGTCAGTTCAGCCAGCGGACGATGCAATTTGCCCAACACCGTACCGGAAGTCACAATGGCGGGCATTTTGTCCAGTGGCAAACCAAGCTTGGTGAAAATCTCTCCACTGTACTGGTCGTCGGTTCCAAGCAGTTGGTTTGCGCCAATCCAGGTCCGTTCCACTATCTGCTCGCCGCACAGCCAATATGTGAAAAGGGCGGGCATAGGTAAAAAGACCTTGGCCAGGTCGACGCGGGCGGGGTTGTGTTTCGCGTACCAGTACAAGAGGTTGATCAGGCAGAACGATTCGTTTCGAACGCCAGTCAGTTGAAAACGCCGCCGGTCTGGAAGTATCTCTTCGATCTCTGCGTTGGCTTCGTTCCAGCGCCTGTCGCGGCCCTGCGACGGCAGTCCTAGAATATCGCCGTCCTTGTCCAGCCAAGCCCCGTCGCTGCCCCAACCGTCAATACCGACAGCCTGAAGCTCGACATCCTTGGGAACCGCAAGCAAGCCGGTGACTATATTTTCGTAAATGACGCCGGGATTCCAATACCTGCGAACCAACGCGCCACCCCCCTGCCCTTGTGAAAAAACATGGACAGGATGGTTGAACTCATGCACTGTCGTAAATGACATCCTCGCATCATCTTCCTTACTGGCGACCGTGATCCTGCCGCCTGATGCGCCCATGTCGACAATAGCCAATCCCGGTTTTTTCATTTATTCTTTCCTTTATTCATCAATATTGACGGTAATGACTTCTGTGCCGTGTTTCGCAATCTTCCTGCCTGCCTCGTCAGGAAGGTTGGAGTCAGTCATAAAGACGTCGATCCCATCCCAGGAGCTTAGATCATATATAAAATACCTGCCGAATTTCGACGAATCCGCGACGCACAAGGAATTCATGGCGCGGCGTATCATGATCTTCTTCGTCTGCGTGCCAATGAGGCCGGGGTTGCCGAGAGCGGAATCGGAAAATCCGCCGACCGAGAAAATACACCATTCGACGCCCAGCTTTTCGGCATTTTCCATTGCCAGCATACCGTCCACGGTATTGCCGTCGGCCGACAGCTGCCCGCCGAGCAGGATGACGTTTACCTTGCTGCGATTGCGCAATTCCAACAAAATGGCAACGCTATCCGTGATTACGGTGAGGTTGTATTCCACCGGAATCCGTTTGGCAATTTCATAACAGGTTGTACCGCCGTCCAGGAAAAGCGTCTGGTTGTTTTTCAATCTGGCGACTACAGCGGTGGCCAGCTTTCCCTTTACATCGAGCTTATCCACCTCGCGCAAGCTGAAGGTACGCTCTTTTTCCCAGAGCTTTTCCCTCACTGCACCACCATGAACTCGTCGCAAAATTCCTTCGCTCGCCATTTGAGTGAGGGTTCGGCGAACGGTCATTTCGCTTACCCCCAACAGCTCCTGCAACTCAACGATAGTCACCCTATCCTGTTTTAAAAGAGCATCGTAAATTGCTTGGCGCCGCCGATCTGCGGAAGAATAGGCCATGCGGTTTGTTTGGTGTTCTTTTGATGTATTTTGATTGCTTTCGCCGGGACTTGTTTGGGAATCCATCATCCATCCTTATCCGTAACAAAAATTACCTGCGGAAATACCATATATGGCACGTTTAATATGTATTAGTGTATATCCTTTTACTCAACATGGCAACCAAAAGAATTCGGCCACAAAAACATCAAATGTGTTAGTTTTTTAGTTGACTTTAGTCCGTTTGTCAAGTATATATTGAAAACATAATCAAATTAGGTCAATATATCTCCCATAAAATGAACGTTCCTTGCGCTTTTTGAATATACCCTCAACCCATGCGTGCCTTTCCAAAAAGGAATCCTTATGAAAGCTCTTGTTCTTCATGGCCCAGGAAAGTATTCCTACGAACCAGATTGGCCAATGCCAAGCGCGACGGAGAATTGGGCCCTGATCCGTGTCGCCTTTGCCGGAGTTTGTGGATCCGATCTCCCGCGTTTTGAAAAGACCGGATCATACAAACACCCGATGATCCTTGGACATGAGTTTTCCGGTATGGTAGAAAAACCGGCCGTCGGCTCGACACCCTTCAAAGTCGGCGACCGCGTCGCCATAATGCCTATTATGCCCTGCGGCGAATGCGCCGGATGCCGCCAATTGGGGCCTTTCCATTGCCGCCATTACAGATTCCTCGGTTCCCGCGACGACGGCGGCTTTGCCGAATATGTCCTGGTGCCAGGAGAAAACCTATTCCTGCTTCCACCCGACCTTGACATACGTCTTGGCGCATTCCTCGAACCCCTGGCCGTTGGGTTGCACGTGGTGCGCCAATCTGGATTTTTAGCCGGAAAAACAGCGTTGGTTTTTGGCGCCGGTGGCATCGGTCTCCTGACAGCCCAATGGTTGTCGGTATTTGGCGCGGAACGGGTGGTTGTCGCCGACCTGCGTGAGGTCAGCCGCGAACTTGCCGTCAAAAGCGGCATCAAGGAAGTGGTTGATCCAGCGTCCATGTCTGCTGACGACCTAGGATTATTTGATTTTGTCTTTGAAGCGGCCGGGTCGTCAAAAGCGCTACAGTCCGCTATCGAACATGTCAAGCCCAAAGGAAACATCACTATCATCGGCCGGGATACCAAAGACCTAATTTTACCTCTCGCAACATTTGAAAAATTTATGCGCAAAGAAGCTCGTCTGAATGGCTGCTGGGGGTACGACCTGCGCGGCGAGGAAAAGTTTGTCTACAAAACACTGTCCGAAGGACGGTTCACCCTGGATCCGCTGATTACTCACGTTTATAAACTCGAAAACAGCATTGAAGCCATCGACATGATGCTTGGCCGGTCGGAATACTACGGGAAAGTGTTGTTGGATTGTCGTTAGAGACCTTTGGAAACACCGTATATTTACCCTTCCCATTTTTTTAAGGAAAAACTATGAAAGCAGCCATCGTCTACGGACACGGCGACTTGCGGGTCGAAGAGTTGCCCATTCCCGAGGTTCCGGACAATTCTATCCTGGTGAAAGTCATGGCTTGCGGTTTATGCGGCACCGACAGGCGGATCTACAGGCGCGGCGACCATCGCGCCGCCTATCCCGTGGTCGTGGGTCATGAAATAGCCGGAGTAGTCGAGGAAATCTCTCCCGGAGTGCGAGGAGTCAAGGAAGGCGACCGGGTCTGCGTCGCGCCGGGGCACGGTTGCGGCCAATGCCCGCCGTGCAAAAAAGGCTACCCCAATGTCTGCGCCACCCCCTTCCCATCCCTTGGCTACAAGGTAAACGGCGGCTTTGCCGAATACATCGCCGTACCAGAAAACATTTTTCGCCTTGGCTTTGTCAATCCCATCCCGGCAGGGCTGTCCTTCGACCAGGCCTCGATGTCGGAAATCATTGCCTGTTGCATCAATGCGCAAAACAATGCCAAAGTGGAAAAAGGCGACACGGTCCTCATCATCGGCAGCGGCCCCGCCGGCATGATCCATGCCCAACTCTCGCGCATCGCCGGCGCGGACAAGGTGCTCTTGACCCAACGTTCGCGCGCACGGCTGGAAATGGCGAAAGAACGTTTCGACATCGACCGCGCAATCGCTTCTTCAGAGGAGGATCTCACAGAGGCGGTCATGCAGGAAACAAACGGGCTTGGCGCGGATGTCGTCTTTGTCTGTGCGCCTTCTGGAGCAGCTCAGGAAACTGCCATGCAATTGGTCGCGCCACGCGGCAGGGTCAATCTTTTCGGCGGCCTTGCGCCGCAGGAAAAAATGATTGCCGTCGACGCCAACAATCTGCATTACCGCGAGTTTTTCCTCTCCGGAGCATCATCCTCCCTACCTGAAGGCAATCGCAAGGCGTTGGAACTTCTCGCTACTAGGCAGATCGACCCGGATGCCCTTATTACCCACAAATTCAACCTCGAGCAAATCCACGACGCCTTCGATGCCATGGACAGCGGCCAAGCCATCAAGGTAGTCGTCAATCCATAGCGCGTTCTCGGAAAAATATTGGCTCCCTCGTTGCGTTTTCGGGCTCAAGTAGAATCAGCCCAAACGCGCAAAGTCTGAGGGTCAACGATTTGCGAAAACGCACTAAGAAAGGAAACTATGTCTCTCATTCACGTCGGTTTTAACTGCAATTGCTTCACCAACCGCTATACGGAACCACAGGAGTGGACGCGCCTGTGCCGGGAGATGGACGTGGACACCGTCATGTTCAATATCGATCTCATCGACCCGTACTGGCCTTGGGATCTGCAAAAACGGCTCTGCGACGAAACGCTGGACGCCTGCGCGAAAAACGGCGTCAGGATCTTCGCATCCTTCGGCGGGCACCACGGGCATCAGCACTACTTGGGCCACCCCGACCAGGAATGCCGTCGTGAGGCGGAGAAATTTTTCCGAGCCGCCATCAAACAAACCGCCTACCTTGGCGGCAAAAGTTTCGGCACCTGCTTCGCCATCCAGACCGTGCGTAGCCAAAACGATTCCGAGCTGCGCCAACAAATCATGCAGGACGCTCTCGGAGCCTATAAGCGCCTCGCCGAGTATGGGGCAGATTTGGGCCTTGAGGCGCTTGCCTATGAAATGACCAGCATTCCTCGAGAAACCTGCTGCACTTTCGAAGAAAACGACCAAGTTCTGGCTGCGGGAGAGAGCTTTGCCATCCCGCTGCGCGTGTGTCTGGATCTCGGTCACCGTTTCACCGGCGGCTTTCCCGAAGAGGCTGATCACCTCGCCTGGATCAGGCGTTATGGCAAAAGATGCAATGTGGTCGACGGCCAGCAAACGGATTTGAAAGCAAGCAGGCATTGGCCGTTCACTGAAGAAAACAACCGCAACGGCGTCATCAAGCCGGACCAGGTCATCCAGGCTATACACGAGTCCGGCGCGGAGGAAGTGCTGGTGGCGATGGAACTGCGTACAGCCTCTTTCCATCCGCAGGAATACAAGAACCTAGAAGAGCTCCAGGAGACCATTGCTTACTGGAAAAAGTATTTGTAATCGATTCGACAACCACAGAGGAAGTGAAATGGCCCAGCAAGTTGACATTTCCATCGGCGAACAGTTCCTGATTTGCCGCGAGACAGTCCTGGATGAAACCAGGCGGGCATTGCAGAGCATTGACGTCAAGGAGGTTGAGCAATTCATTCTCGCCCTGGAGCAGGCACAGCAGATTTTTGCTATTGGCGTCGGCAGGGTCGCGCTCTCCTTAGCAAGTATGGTCAAAAGGCTCAACCATCTCGATCTTTTGGACTGGATGGTTGGAGACCTTTCCGAACCGGCGGCGACGAAAAACGACCTTCTTGTCGTCGCCTCGGGATCGGGAGAGTCGGTCATACCGGTGGCGATAGTCAAGGTCGCCAAGGAAAAAGGCCTATGCATCGCGCATATCGGAGCGAATAGGGACAGCACTATCGGCAGGATGGCCAATATCTTTGTCCGTATCCCTGTAAAAACGAAGTTGAACCTTCCGGACGAGATGAAATCCGAGCAAATAATGAGCAGCCTGTTCGAGCAGACGCTTCTTCTGTTCGCGGATACGGTGGCATCCAGTTACGCGCGCCACAAGGGGCTGGATGTCGGGGCATTGTGGAAAAATCACGCCAACCTTGAATAAGATCGCGGGCGAAAGCGGGTCCAATCGATCCTGTTCGCATATATTCGAAATCAGTAGAGACAAGAAAGGAGGAAACAGCAACTGGAATAGTTTGTGAAATATCGATAATTCTTTTTTCCTGGAGGGTGAAGAATGCGAAAATTGTCAATGCTTCTTGCTGTTGCAGTTTTGTTTACGACAGCGCTTTCGGCGGGTGAATTCAACTGGCGGCGATGCGAGGGACAAACGGTAAAGGTGCTTTTGGTGCAGCATACCTATACCGAAGGCTTGTTGCGGAAATTCAGCGAGTTTGAAAAACTAACCGGCATCAAGATCAACCACGCCATTATCCCAGAAGACAACTACGGCGATAAGCTCGCCACCCAATTGGCGAGCAAGGCCGGCGACCCGGACGTTTTCATGGCCGGCCCGTACCATACCTGGGAATACGCCCCAGGCGGCTATATGTACGATATAGACGAACTTTACGCCGATAAAGCCATCACCGACCCGAATTACGATATGGACGACTTTTTCCCCGGCATCCTCGGAACCATGCGCTGGGATCTTGTGCCCGGTCACAAAGTCGGCACAGGCAAACTGTGGGGTGTACCTATTGGCTTTGAAGTCGAATGCATTGCCTACAACAAAGACGTCTTTGCGGAAAAGGGCGTCACTCCCCCCACCACGGCGGAAGAGTTGTACGACTTGGCTGCCAAGCTCACCCGTTTCGAAGGCGAAGGCTCCTATGGCATCACCGTTCGCGGCACCCGCAACTGGGCGACAGTCAATACCAGCTATCTTACCTTGTTCGCAAACTACGGTGCGGTGGACATGGCTATAGAAGACGGTCGTCTGGTTTCAAAATTGAACTCTCCCGAATCCATCAAGATGACCGACAACTATGTAAAAATGGTGCGCGAAGGCTGCTCACCTTCCTTGGCTTCCTATAACTGGTATCAGTGCCAGGCCGACTTCGGCGCTCGCAAAGCGGCGATGTTGTTCGATGCTTCAATTCTCGGCTTCTTCACCAATGCCGCTGGCGCTTCCAATCAGTCGGGAAAATTGGCAGCCACTCCCGCCGTCCTCCCCGCCGGCAGTACCAGGCCGCTTGCGTCCAATTTATGGGCCTGGGGCCTATGCATCAACAAATTCACCAAGAGCAAGGACGCGTCCTGGCTTTTCCTTCAGTATTTCACCGGTAAGGATTTCCTGCTTGATTCGGTCATCAACTTCAAATCCGTCGATACCCCGCGCCAGTCCGTCTTCAAAAACCCCCAGTTCCAGGCTCGCCTGAACGAAATGGATGGCTACATCAATATGTTTGAGAAAACCATTGATGGCGCGACCATCCTCTTTACCCCGAATCCGTATCACTTTGAAATCACAACCATGTGGGCGGCCACCCTGCAAGACCTGGTGGCCGGCATGTACCCGAGCACCGAAGCCGCCATGAATCAGCTGAAAACCGAAATTGACAAGCTGTTGGCAAACATCGACCTTGACGATTATTGATTGATGCTTTCCTTTTGACGTGTTTTTCCTCCGCAAGGATCTCCCTTGTCGCGCGTGCTGCAACGTCGGCAAGGGAGAATTTAATAATTGGAGACACTATGCCTGATTTACCTAAAACAATGCGTGCTCTCGTTGTTCGCGGGAGAGATCAATATGAAATTGAAGAGGTGGACACACCTCGCGCGGGTGAAGGTGAAATCATCATTAAAATCGAAGGTTGCGGCATATGCGCTGGTGACGCCAAAGCTTTCCACGGGGCTGATCGCTTCTGGGGCGGATCGGGAATGGAGCCGTCCGTGGTCGTACCGTTTATCCCCGGGCACGAATTTCTCGGTCACGTCGCAGAAATCGGCCCACATACGTCGGGTAATTTTAAAATCGGCGACAGAATCACCTCCGAGCAGATTGTGCCATGCTGGGAATGCCGCTTTTGCAAGAGCGGACGTTATTGGATGTGCCAACGCGCCTATGTTTATGGTTTCCGTACGGCGGTCAATGGTGGTTTTGCCGAATATATGCGGCTTCCCAAGGGAGCATTGAACTATCGTGTCCCGGACGCCCTTCCCTTCGAAGCCGCCATCTTGATCGAACCATATGGCTGCGCCAAACATGCCGTCGACCGGGCGCAGGTCAACAACGAAGATATTGTCGTACAGGCCGGGGCGGGTTGTCTGGGCTTAGGGATGGTGAGTTATCTGAGTATGAAAAATCCCAAAAAAATCGTTGTCCTCGACATGAAGGACGATCGGCTGCGAACGGCGAAAGAATTCGGCGCGGATATTGTACTTAACCCTGCCAAAGATGATGTCAAAAAAATCATCATGGACCTTACCGACGGGTATGGTTGCGATGTGTATATAGAAGCCACCGGTCACCCCGATTCGGTTATTCAGGGGATGGACCTTGTCCGTCGCCTGGGCCGGTTTGTGGAATTCAGTGTTTTCGGCGCGCCAGTCGTCATGGATTGGTCGGTCATTGGCGATGTCAAGGAGCTGGATGTTTTGGGCGCCCATCTTTCGCCCTACTGCTTCGAGCCGGTCATCGAATGGCTGGGTGATAATAAACTCAAGTATAACGGTGTCGTCACCCATACCTATCGTCTGGAGGATTGGGAGGAAGCTTTCGAAATTGCAGCGACGGGCAAGGACAATGCCAACAGAGTGGCCATCAAGCCATAAATCGTTATTTACTCATGCACTTCTCAATGGAGGTTATTCTAATGGGTTTGATGGAGAGTTTGTCGTTGAAGGGACGCACCGGAATCGTCACCGGCAGCGGACAAGGGCTTGGGCGCGCGTTTTGCCAAGGCTTCGCGGAGATGGGAGCCAACGTGGTTGTTGCCGAGATCAACGAGGAGACGGGGACGAAGACAGCGGCGGAACTTAGGGACTTAGGGATAGAGGCGCGATTTGTCAGGGTGGATACGACACAACAAAAGGATCTGGATGCCGCGGTAAAGGTTGCGTTGTCCATCAACGGGCGTGTGGATTTCATGATGAACAATGCCGGGATTTCCATGTGGCAGGAAGCGGAACATGTTTCAGCGGAGGATTGGCGGAAATTGATGGCCGTCAATGTCGATGCTGTGTTGTTTGGCTGCCAAGCGGTATTCGAAGTGATGAAAAAACAGGGGAAGGGAAGCATTATCAATACGGCGAGCATGTCAGCTCATATCGTCAACGTACCGCAGTGCCAGGCCAGCTACAATGTTTCCAAGGCGGCGGTATTGCACCTTACCAAATCGTTGGCAGTGGAGTGGGCTAAATACGGGATCAGAGTGAATTCGATTTCCCCCGGTTACATGAACGGTCCGATGGCGGGAAAACATTTCGATGATCCGGTGATTGGGCCTGCTTGGCGAGGAATGACCCCCATGCGCCGTCCCGGTGAACCGGAGGAATTGTGCGGCGCAGCGGTGTTGTTGGCTTCAGATGCATCGTCGTTTACCACCGGGTCGGATTACGTGATGGATGGTGGTTTCACCTGCGTCTAATAATGACCAAAAATACCATCGCATTTTTATCCCATTCCACCACAGATGATAGCCGACCGCGACGTAGTTCCATGCGCGGTTGAAGGTGGCGATGAACATGCCTTTCCTTTCGACTGTTTTCAGGTATTTTTTCCGCGTAGCTTCATTGTCTAGAAGTTCGTTGACATTGAGGTGTGTTCTGTGAAGACATTCGCGGAGGTCCACGGTGCAGTAAATACCAACTACCCATAAAACATTGTCATATTCGCGTAAAATGGTATAGTATTTCTTGGCCATGTTTTACGCGAGGGAGAGTGTTGAAAAATAAAAGACAGAACGACATCGCCACCCTTCTCATGAAAGAGAAAATGCTGAAGATCAAGTTTTTGGTCAAGCATTTCGGCGTGTCGATAGAGACAATTCGCCGGGACATCGATGCACTCGAGCGGCGCGGGGTGGTGAAAAAAGTGTATGGCGGCATACGGCCGGCCGCGGACGAAACGCTGATATCCGAACTGGCGGAATGGAATGCGCGTTCGGAGCATTGCCGCGGCGAGAAGTTGCGTATCACGGCCAAGGCGCTTGAACTCATTCCGGACGGCTCTACAATCGTCCTCGATATCGGCACCACCATGCACATCATGGCGCAGCAGCTATCTGCAAAACGCGATTTGACCATCCTCACCTGCTCAATGCGTTCCGCAAACGAACTTTGCCGCAGCAACGCGCATCGCGTCTACATGATAGGCGGGCAGCTCCACAACAGCGAACAAATCACGACCGGGACGTATGCGCGGGCTTTCCTGGAAAATTTCGCATCAATCGATATTTTCCTCTGCAGCGCCGACGGAGTCACCCTGGACGCCGGCACCACCGAGTACCTGGAGCCAGTGGTCGAACTAAAGCGCCAAATCACTTCGATAGTCAAAAACACCGTGCTCCTCGCCGACCACAGCAAGTTCGGCAGAAAATCCATGTTCAAATCGCTTCCCCTGTCCAGCATCAACACCGTCGTCACGGACGACCGCCTTGGAGCGGAATATATCGAAGGCATGAACGAAGCGGGAGTGGAGACGATAATTGTCTCCGTGAACGACGAGAGGCGGTCATGAGCTACGACAGGCACAACGAAATCCTGCGCCTGTTGGCGCAGGAGCGGCGGATAGAGGTTCATGACTTGGTCCTCCGCCTTTGCGTCTCGAAGGAAACAATCAGGCGGGACCTCGAACACCTTGAAAAACACGGCAATTTGCGGCGCATACGCGGGGGAGCCGTGGCACGGCAACTGTCTGGGAAGGAACCAGAATACTCGTTAAGGGAAATAAAAAACTATGCCGAAAAGCATTCCGTCGCAGCCGCCGCGGTGAACCTCGTCGAGGACGGCAATACACTCGCCATAGACATCGGCACAACCTGCCTTGAATTCGCCAAGCTCCTCAAAGGAAAAAAGAAGGTCACGGTGATCACCAACGCCATACCAATCGCCATCGAGCTGGCAAACGATCCCGGCGTACGGGTCATATTGCTGGGCGGCAATGTCAGGGACGGGGACTATGCCTCTTCCGGCTTCCTGGCGGAGGAAGCCGTGCGCAATTTCATTGTCGATAAGTACATAATGGGAGTGGGGGGCCTGACCCTTGACGCGGGCATCACGGACTATGTCGTCGAGGAGGCAAACCTGAGGAGGCACCTCCTGGAGCGGTCCCAGGCGACCGTGGCAGTCACGGACAACAGCAAATTCGGTGTAGTGGCCATGAACCGCATCTGCGATGTCTCGGCGCTTCACACGCTTGTCACGGATCAGAATGCCGACGCGAGGATGCTAGCGGCAATTCGCGAAAAGGGAGTGAACGTCGTTCTGGCCAACACTGAATAGATGTCTGCCACAACGGCGGGCGTAAATCACGCTCTTCCATGACCCATGCCCATGGCACTTAAGAATTTTCGTGATGATTGAAGTTAGTCGCTTCCAGCCGCTTGCCTGACATTCCACCAAACCATCGGCGAAAATTCAAAACGCTCCTTCCAATGCCCAACTTCAAAACATCACGGAATTTCCAAAAATGCCTATGAGTTGGAGGGAATTGAATCACGGCAGAACCACGCCTCCGCCACCTCGAATGCGTCACAGTCGTTCCAGGGAAAGTGGGATTTGGGAATTTTTCGGAATTGAAGGTTTTTCAAATCGGCGGTGGCGGCGCCGGGAGTGTCTGTATCGTAAATCCTCGACGAGAATTTTGAATAACCCGCCCGAAACGAGGTACAGGCTTTCACCACGACCAGATCATACAGGGTGGGTTCGATTCCAAAGGCGCGGTATAATTGCGGATCGCCGTTTCCGGCCATCCAATGGCAGACCACCACATCGAGATTGCCGATGCGGATAACGGCGGTCGGCCCGATACTGTTCACCATCCCCCGCCCCGCCGGCCCCTCCTGCACAAAAACGCCATCGTGAAGGCTTTTCACATAGCCCTCGACTTCGATGGATTCAGCATGCGGGTCCCTGCTTCCGCCCAGTTTGAAGACGGCTTTTTTTCCCACGCCGATCGCATGCGCCAGGTCGGCCGCGGGTTGGTCGTTCACAACTGCCGCGGCCTTGAGGTCCGGGCCGAGCGACAGGATCTTCGCCGCCACCGCCATGCTGTCCCCCGACGCGCCTGCGTTGCACGAGTCGGCGGAGTCGACGAGAATAACCGGATCGCCCGAAACAGGGGTCTTCGCCGCATCGATCACCGCATCAATGGTCATGAGCTCCTTGTGAAAAAGATGGCGGGATTTCCATACCCGGTCCGCAATGTCACGCGCATATCTCTCCGCCGTGCCGGGATCTTCCGCGACGGCCAAGACGCTTGACATTCCCTCCTCGACGTCAAGCCATGGTTGCATAAGATACACGGAAAAATCGACCAACTCATTGCCACTCACCAGGGAGTGGCAATGGTCGATGATATTTTTGAAAACGCCCTCCATGGTATTGTAGACGGAAGCAGGTATCATAAGCGGCAGGCGAACGCAGGCTGTGTACAGGACCCGCTTCCGGCCTGATATCGCAAGCCCCAGCGTGGCGGCCCGCACACCCGTCTGGAAGAAATCGATGTGCGGATAGGTATGATACCCGGCGATCGCATCGACATTGTGAAGCAGCTTGTCCGATATGAACGCATGGAGGTCTGTCGAAACGGCGATAACCGCGGAATCCCCGACCACCTGGCGAATTTTCTCCGCGATCTCCCCTTCGGCGTCGTCAAATTCCGTTGTCTGCAGCGCCCCGTGGAATGACAGGAGGACAAGGTCGAACGGCATATCGCTTTCAAGGGTGGACAGCGTCTTTTCCAGGAACAGATCCATCACCTCCTGCTCCGCGGGGCCGCCGCTTTGACAGGACATCGATATTCCGAAGGTTATTTCCGGTTTTTCGGCGAGCTGCTCCAGGACATGAATCATGCCGCCGACTGCGCATGGCTTTCCCGCCAGCGCCTCGTACATTGCGGCTCCTTCATACCTCCCGGATCTATCCCAAAATGAAAGGGGTGAAGCGACAGGATTGAACGAATTTGATTCCTGCCGGAATTCACCGATAAATACGCGCATGGAAAGCTCCCCTATTTCACAAGTGACCAGTATGTCGGCCCGCCGGCATATCGCCGCGTAATCGCCGGCGGACCCATTATGCTCTTGTTGCAAATTTAGTAGACGCCGTTGATCCTGTCGTAGAGGTTCTTGAGCGCCGGGTAGAGATCGAGGTATATTGCGTATAATTTATCATACACCTCGGCGTTTTCACGCCTGGGTTTAAATACCTTGCCGATTTTGACCGCGTCGTAAATCGCACTGTAATCCTTCATTCGCCCTAGCCCGATCATGGCACAATAGAACGACCCCATCGCGCCCGAATAGCGCGGGTTTTCCGGCACCTGAATCTCCACCTGGGCGACGTCGGCGAGGATCTGCATCCAGAGATCGCTGACAGCCCCGCCGCCCACGACGCGGATGCTGTCGAGGTTCTTGCCGGTGAGGTTGCGGTACATGTCGATATAGCGGCGATGGGTATAGCAAACGCTTTCCATGACAGCCTTCACCATGTGGCGGCGGTCGTGGTTGGTCGTGAGATTGAAGAAAACGGCCTTGGCGTTCTTGGCCAAAGGTGGAAGCTCGCCGTTCAGCCAGTGGGTTGCGATAAGGTCCATGCTTCCCGCCTCGACATCCGACAGGTCGCGATCGACGAAATCGAGAATGCCGTCCTTGAGGATATCCTTTTCGACCCGGTAAAATTGGTTCACCGCCCAGTCGAAGGCCAGACAACCCGTCTGCAACCCGAACATCGCCCCGTCGTGGGTAGGGTCGAAAATGAAATACTGCGGGGCGAATCCATCGCGCCGTTCGTCAATGATGTCCACAAGCCAGGAGGAAGTCCCGAAATATATATGCACCATGTCGTTTTGGCAGCAGCCGGTGCCGATGGTGATCGCGGGAAGATCGCCAAACCCGCCAAACACAGGAATGCCCTTCACCAACCCCATTTCACCGGCCGCTTCGATGGTCGTCTCGCCCATCTTTTCCGTAGACAGTTTTGCCTTGGGGAATTTCTCGAGATCCTCCACCAAACCGGCGGCGGAGAGGACCTTGTCGAAATAATCCTGGATATTCGGATTGTAGGCATGGATAAAATCGTCATGCGGTTCGGTGGCGATCTGTCCCGTCGCCTTCCATTTGAAGAAAACGTTAAGCCCCATTATGACGTCCGCACGCTTCCATATCTCGGGTTCGTTTTCCTTGACCCACATGAGGCGCGGCCAGTATTCCTGACCCGTACCGACGAAAAAACCGGCCTTGTTGTTGAGGCGCGCCGCCTGATCCGTAGCCCTCGCGTCCATCCATATCAGCGACTTGCGAAGAACCTCGCCGTTCTTGTCGACGGGGATGACGTTTTTCCACGGGGCGGCAATGACAATGCCCTTCACGAGATGCGGATCTATGGCAGCCTTGCCGATCACCCCCCTGCTTGCCGCACAGAGGCGCTCCCAGAGGAGCTCGGGATCCTGCTCCGCCCAGCCGGGCCGGGACTGCTCAAGCGGCAGGTCTTCCCTCGCCTCGCAGGCTATCTGCCCGTCGAAGTCCACCAGTACCGCCTTGATCGCGGTTGTGCCGCAATCGAACGCCAGAATGAATTCATTATCCATAAGTTGCCTCCCGCCGGGCGCGGCGTCACACTACCGCGCCCTGGCTTATATGTTTTATATGAATTTGAAGAAGATTATGCGAGATTATTGGACGACATCATCACCGAGAACTCAGGCGACGCTGCGCATCTTGTAATTGCCGAGGATCAAATTGATGACCAGGCCGATCAGCGCCGGCAGCGCCGTCACATACCATGCCACAGTCCAGCTAGTCTGGTGCGCTAGCCATGGAACAAGTACCGGCGCGATGATCCCGCCCGCTCCGGCGATCAGCACAACCATACCCACACCTGGCCCGGCTGCGGCAGTCCCGAACAGGTCCGATGGCAGCGACAGGCCTGGGCCGTTCGTTGCCGGGATGCCCCACCCCGCCACCATGGAGATGACAAGGGCAGCTCCCAGGCTCAGCGGCGCAAGATGCGGCATGAGGATGCAGCCGACAAACCCGACAAACATTGCCACCCAGGCGTTGGTCCAGGTCCGGGCCTTTAGCGCGCCCTTCGACGCCACCAGCTTGTCCGATATCCAGCCGCCAATGGGTGTGGAGAATACGGCGATGAAGCCATTGAGGAAGACTATTTTGCCGACGTCCTGCGCGGAGTAATTCAGGCTATACATGTATTCGGCGAGGTAGGCGTACATGCCATAGCAGTTGAAGAAGCAACACAAGGTGGCGAGTCCCAGCAACCACAGTCCGACTTCACGGTAAAGGTTCACCTGCGGCGGCGCTGCGGCGGCGCTGCTCTGCTTGACGACCTCTTCCTCCAGCGGCGGCGCTTCCTTGACCAGAAGGTAGAATATAGCCATACCGACAATCGTCATGGCAGTGATGACCCAGAATGTGTTTTTCCACCCCATCATAGGCGTGAGAATCCCGCCGACATAACCGCCCAGGGCCGACCCGAGACCGATCGCGCCCAAGAGAATCCCGAGGGCAAGGCCGCGCTCCTTGGTGGGAAACCACGAACTAACAATGGCGCAAGTCACGGCGACGATACAGCCCCAGCCCTGTACGAAGCGCAAAAACAGGATTACATAATAGTTTGTCATCAGCGGAATCAGGGCCGAAGCGACTATAAACGCGAACATGACAAGGTTGAATGTCTTGCGCCAGCCGATCTTCGCCACCATGCGGCCTTCGACGAAGCTACCGATGGCGTACCCTGCGATTAACAGGGACGACCCGGCCTGTATGAGGTGGGTGCTTAGACTGAATGCTTCGGCAAGTTCATTCACCGCCACCGACCACGAAGTGAGCGACATGTAGACCAGGGACAACATAAGGCTGCACCCCACCAGTGCCGCGTATTTGCCGCCTGAACGAGCGGTATCCGTTTCCATACCCTTCCCTCCTCAAAAAAACAATACGGTCGACCGAACCGCCTGGAATTCGTGAGCGATGAAATAAGTATGGGAAGAGGAAAACCGCATTTTTGCGGTCTGTCGGGATAAAGCACTCTCGGAGGGAGCCTATAGTATCTGTTACAATGCTATAAATGGCTGCATGACGAATTCCGTGCGGATCACGTTGCTTGAATCGCAACCTAAACAGAGAATGACAAAGTTAATATCTTCTTTATCAGAAATCAAAATATCATGACAATATCATTCATGCACACAAAACAACAATATCAGACACATCTCAAATGTCAATTAAATTATTTAATTACAATATGTTATAGTATATTTTCATTTGTTGAATATCATCAATTTCCACACATTTCCACACTCTTTGAAAAGTCATATCTCATAGCAATAAATCATAATTCAACATTAATAATTATCACACATAAAGTTAGAGAAGTTAATGATTCTAGCTACTCTATGCTACTGTTTTTACGCTAGGCACTACCAATAATAAAAACACAGAAAAACAATTCAAAATATTTCAAATTTTTCTTTTCTATATTATCATAACTTATTCATTGTTTTAGACAATGTTTCAACAAAACCAAAATTGATGCTCTATTATACCTTCCTTCATCGAGTCAGAATGAGCAACCAAAACATTGCACTTGATTCAGCGGCGCGCCGAAATTACAATTGCAGCGTTCGATTCGGTCATTGTCGATTGACGGAGATTGAAGTATGGGAAAATTCCTACGGCCGGAAGTGCTGGCCGCCTACATTCCTATCTGGTCACATAACGCCATCATGCAAATAACATGGTGGTTCGATATGCTGATTTCCTTCATCATCGCCTTTGCCTATGGCTTGTTCTCCTTCGCAGAGAAATTATTCCCAGAGCGCCTTGGCGGCCGCCCCCGCGTCTGGGCAATACCGCTTCTTTTTGCCGTGGTGGCGCTTGGCTTTCCCCTCGTTATCGATGCATTCGTCACCAACGTGCTTCAAAATCTACTAGACTCCCTGTTCACCCTGCCGGAGGTATGGATTACCAACACCGCCGCCTGCTTGTGGATGGCAGGTTTCGTCGTGACGCTCTACTGCGCTGTCAGGGATTTCCGTAGGTTTTCGAAAACGGTGCAAGCGCTGCCCGCCTGCCCTGGCAGTCCAATCCTGCAGGCAGCCCTCGCCGCCACGGGAATCAGCGGCTCCGCGACGGTGAAAATGGGCGCTGCCAATTCGCCCATAGTCTCCTGCGGCCTGATCCGCACCTGCATTGTCGTTCCGAAAAACTTTTCGACCCGCTATTCCCCAGAGCAGCAGTACGCCATCCTTCTTCATGAATGCATCCACGGCAAAAAACACGACACGCTCAAGTTGTTTTGCCTCTCCCTCGTCAAGTCGGTACTATGGTTCGACCCAGTCGTCAGGCATGCCGTACGACGAGTGAAAGTCGAGACGGAACTGCTCTGCGACTGGACCGCCGTCAACACCTACCGGCTCAATCCCGCAACCTACGCCGCCCTCGTCGTCGACGCGGCATCGGGGCAACATCAGCCTGCCCCGGGTTTTTCGGATCAATACCGCTTCCTCACACAGAGGCTGGCCCATATCCTCCGCGACGGAGGGATATCGGCTCCCGCGCGCGTCTCGCGCCGGGGCGCGTTTTTCACCCTCTCCGGCCTTGCCGCGCTCCTTGTCGCCGCCTGCATCTTTCATGCCAGCCTGCCGCCGATCGTCATGCCCAGCCCGGACGAGCATATGGACAAATCCGCCGAGGTTGTGAACTTCTCCGCACGATACGGCGTTTTCGCACGATACGCCTTTTCAACAGTTCGCCAGGCCGAATAAGCGGAACAACAAACCACGCACGTAGATCATAAATATCGACAAATCATATTATTGTAGTTATCTTTCAACTTTAATCGTATATAATCGCAAAATAAATACATTTTTGGCAAAATTCTCCTTAAGGTCTTATGAAACAATCCGTAAACATTTGTAGATGCATAAATCAACAATTGGGGATAAATGGTTGTGCAGATTAAGGAGATGGATATGTCAATGATTGTGCGCGGATCCGAAGCAGCCTATAACGTATACCAAAATTTGCAAAATGCGGCCAAAGCGAAGGCGCAGGCGTCCACCGCTTTTCAATCGTCCGATACGGAACAAACAAACAAAAGCGGCGGAAACGGCACCTATTACGGTCATCTGACGCAAAACTACGATTGCGTGAAAAACGGCAAGGTATCCATCTCGCCCACCTACCTCAGGGCCTGCGCCGACGACCCGGCAAAGGCGAAGGAGCTGGAGGAAAACCTGGCGGTGTACAACGACTGCTATGAATCGGGGCTCAAATCCGCCCAAAGGCTGGGTGAAGTCCTTGCTTACGACCATACATGGTCGTTCGACAAGGACGGCAACCTGACTATGTATACGTCCGTAACGGTCAAGAGCGAAGGCGGCGGCAAGAGCATGGAGGAATTCCTGGAAGAGCTGGAAGAGGAAGCGGAGCAAAAAGAGGAACAGGACCGGCTTGCCGGGAAAAAAGACATCGAAACGGAAATTGAAAAAATCTTCACCGAGAACAGCGAAAGCCTCGATATCGAAGTGAATGTGGAGGTCGATATCCAGTTTGCCGAAACGGGCGAGATGGCTCCCGGCGTTGGCACTGCGACAGTGGATGTGAAAGCCTGATAGACATTCACACTAATCCTTGAACAGCCTCAATGGTTCAGCGAAATGCTGGACCATTATTATTTATTCGCCTCCGCCATGAAAGGGATGGAGCTTGATTAAATTTGGGGCGATTCCTATAATAGGCCGCTACAAAATCTTGTGAGGGCGCTTCGATGTCTGTTCGCGATAGAGTAAAAGAACGCTTCCAAACGGTGATCGATACCGGCACCCCCCTGGTCGGCGTGGCCACAGGGTCGGGAATAGCCGCGAAACACGCCCTTGCAGGCGGCGCGGATTTTCTCATGGTGCCAAACGCCGGACGCTTCCGCGCCGCCGGCGTTCCCTCCCCCGCAGCCTTCATGCCGGTGGCGAACGCCAATCGTATGGCCCTGGACTGCGCGGCCCGCGAAATTCTCCCGCGCTCCGGCGGGCACCCGGTTTTTGTCTCCGCCTGCGCCACCGAACCCGGCCTCGACCAGGGCAAACTGATAAACGAAATAATCGACCTCGGCTTCCAGGGAGTAAACAACTTCCCCTCGGTCGGCTTCGTCGACGGCCGCTTCCGTGAAATTTTGGAAAAATCCGGGCTCACCTTCCAACGGGAAATTGATTTTCTCATCAAGGCCAATGAGGCAGGCCTATTCACCCTCGCCTTCGCTTTCAATATGGAGGAAGCCAAACGCCTTACGGCGAGCGGCATCGACGCAGTCTGCGTCAACCTCGGTTTGACCTCCGAGCATTCGGTCAAGGCGGCCCCCGAATCGGCGCTGGACGAATCGGTGAAGTTCCTGAACCGGATATTCGCAGCCATGGACGAAATTCCGGGCACCAGGCTGAAATTCTTTTACGGCGGCGGGCCCATAACGACACCGTCCGAGATGGAAAAGGTGTTTCTCGCCAGCCACGGCCACGGTTATGTCGGCGGCTCGGTGTTTGAGCGCATTCCCACCGCCGCCGCGGTGGAGGAGATCACCGGGCAGTTCAAGAACATCATCCAGCTCCGCCGCGAGAACGCCAGCCTCAGGAACGAACTAATCAAGAAAAAAGGTTTTGACGAGATTGTTGGACACAGCCGCTCCATGCAGGAACTCTTCGACATCGTCAGCAAAGTCGCCGACAAGGACATAAACGTCCTCGTCTCCGGTGAAAGCGGGACAGGCAAGGAACTTGTCGTAAAGGCTATCCATTTCAACAGCCCCCGCTTTGCCAAGCCGTTCATCAAGGTCAACTGCGCCGCCATCCCCGACGCCCTTCTCGAAAGCGAACTCTTCGGCCATGCCAAAGGCGCGTTCACCGGCGCGGTGGACGAAAGAGTCGGGCTTTTCGAACTGGCCGACAGCGGCACGCTGTTTCTGGACGAAATAGGCGAGATGAGCCTGTCCACCCAGGCAAAACTCCTGCGGGCGATACAACAGCGGGAGTTCAACCGCGTCGGCTCCAACCGCCTCATCAAAGTCAACATCAGGATCGTCGCCGCCACCAACGTCGACCTGGCGCAGTCGGTCTTGGCGGGGAAATTCCGCGAAGACCTCTTTTACAGGCTCAATGTGATCACCATCCACACGCCGGCCCTGCGCCACCACCGGGAAGACATCCCGCTCCTCGCCGCCTATTTTCTGCGTGAAAACGCCAAGAAATTCGGCCATTCCGAATGCCGCCTCACGGCGCAGGCATTGCAGGCGATGAACGACTACAGCTGGCCCGGTAATGTGCGTGAACTCGAACACGCCCTGGAAAGCGCCTCCATCCTCTGCGCCGACCGCACAATCAGCCTGCGGGATCTTCCGGTCAGCATCCAACTCGGCGGAACAAACAATCCAGCCCCGGTTCTCCAGCCTGCAAACGATGCCTATGCCTATCCGCAAGGCACGGAAAAGGAACGCATCGTTTCCGCGCTGCAGCGTTTCGAATGGCACCGCGGCAAGGCTGCGCAGTTCCTCGGCATTACCCGCAGGACTCTGTTCAACAAGATCAAAAAATACCGTCTCTCTCCCGAAGGTCTGTAATTCCGATCATGGATATTGTCTGCCGCCAATTGGCAAGGCATACTCTTGCTATATGCACAGACAATGAATATCATAGGTAGTTCGAGGGTAGTTTTTACGATTAAAGCAGACATTACCTTATAACCCGCACGTCGGTGAATATTAGAGCACTTTAAGAATACTGGACAAATCGCGTGAGTGAAGCATCCTCGCGTTTGCCATAGTCGCTGGAGCTATTCGATGACACAGACCCATGACGCATTGTCGGAACCTGCGCGCCAGGGAATTGGGCTTGCGGCCAAACTCATGGGTGCGCTGGCTCTCACCGCCGCAATCTTCCTGCTGACAAGCG
This sequence comes from Planctomycetota bacterium, assembly GCA_036745875.1. GTDB lineage: Bacteria > Planctomycetota > SZUA-567 > SZUA-567 > SZUA-567 > DAIOFH01. The sequence continues at coordinate 27,503 of DAIOFH010000005.1, forward strand.
CGACAAGCTGGCGGACGATGCGCGCCGTCCATGACGAAATCCAAACACTACAAGCAACCATGGCCGACGGCAACACGGCTGCCATCTCAAACAGCCTCCTGGATCGTACCGACGGAGCGGTTTTCTGGCTGGCACTGGATACCTTCGCCGGTCTCGTTCTCTTGGCGGGTATTTGCTTTTATTTGATCAAAGCAATCATCCGGCCGATACGGACAAACGCCCGACTCATACGCCGCTTCGCCGCCGGCGATGCAGGAGACGCCGTTTCCGTGAGCCAACTGGCGCGCGGCGACGAAATCGGCGACCTGGCCCGCGCAGTCAGGGACGCGATAGCTACCCGGCGGGAGGATGCAATCATTGTCCGCGATTTGACGGCCGGTGATTTTACCACAGCAATGGCGGTGCGCGACCGAGACGACATACTGAAGCAGACCATCCGACAAGCGGCCGACATCGCTGCCAACACCCTTGGACGCGTCAAAGCGCATGCAGAAGAAGTGACGGCCGTGTGCAAAGCCATCGCGGTGGCTGGCGGGAAAATATCGGCCAATGGCAACGGCATCAAGACGGCGATGGCGGAGATTTCGACCAGCATCGACCAGGTCAAGATATACGCAGACGACAATTCCGGCCTGGCCAAACAGGTGGTCAAGTTGGCCAATAACGGCCGGCAATCGGTCGAGCGCGGCTACGACGATATTGGGGAGATGGGCGTGGTGATGCTGAACATGCAGGCCTGCGGCGATCAAATCGTACGGATAGCCAAGTCCATCGGGGACATCTCCTTCCAAACCAACCTGCTGGCGCTCAACGCCAGCGTGGAGGCGGCCCGGGCGGGCCGACATGGGAAGGGATTCACCATTGTGGCGGAGGAAGTGCGCAATCTTGCAGGCAGGAGCAGCCAGGCGGCGCAGGAAACGTCGACCATCATGCAGGAAACGATCAAGCAGGTGGAACTTGCCGCGGCGGTCGCCGGCAGGATCAACGCGATATTCGCCGAAATGCAAACATACATCCAGGAAAGCGAAGACTTGCTGGTGAAGATCGTCGACGCCAGCAGCGACCAATCAGGCGGTATAAGCCATCTCACGGTAGCCCTCCATGAGGCTGACCAGGCGGCGCGGGATAACATGGAGCAGGTCGACGAGATACTGAAAACCGCCAGCCGCCTGGCAGGACAAACCAGACAGTTGCGACAGTTACTGAGTGATTTCCACGTGGATTTTGACCGCCTGCCGGATTCCCGAACCGAAGGCTCCACATTTGCCGTTGGCTTCCCTGTATACTGAGTTGTCGGTAGTATGTGTTTTCAGCCCGATTCGCAACCGCAAGGAGAAAACTGCAATGGCTTGTGAAAAATTACCCACGTGTCCATTTTATAATGAAAAAATGCCCATTGACAAAGGGCTGGGCGCAGTCTACCGCAAAACCTACTGCGATACCAGCAACAAAAAATGCGCTCGCTACATGGTTGCCGTCACTCTCGGAGCGCCGGCCGTGCCAATAGATTTATATCCGAACATGACATCCCGTGCGGAAGAGATCATTACTGACGCCGAGAAAAAATAATCCCCCTCACATCATCTCAAATGTATTCCCCGAAGATGGGAAGAAAACAAGAAACGAGAAATTAATGGGAATCTTTCATTCCCATTAATTTCCTATTCATTTCCCATTATTTACTGGTTTCCACACTATTTCTTTACCATCATTAGTAGTGTACGCGTAATCACACATCACATATGTGTGCGTAATTGTTTATTATTAAACGAGTTATGCCATCCACACCAATAAACTGAATACATTTTGGCAAGGGGATTGCATTATGAACAATTACCATTTCAAAAACTGGACTATTCCACTATGACAGATACCGACAGGAATTTGGATGGTGTTTCCGCAGGAGTGTTCGGGCGCGAGGCAATCCTCGAAAGATGGCGCGCAAAGACGACCTCCGGCGCAGCCCTCGTCGGCCTTGGCGTGGATTCGAGTTTTGCTGCTATTGCCGGCGACCATGCGGGCGCCGATTTCATGGTAGTAAACAATACGGGAAAGTTCCACCGGGCAGGCTTCGGATTGGTCGCGTCGCTTATGCCCTATGACGACGCCAATGCGACAGTCCTCCAGATGGCGTCGGAAATCCTCCCGCAGGTGGCGAGGACTCCCATGTTCGCCGGACTGTGGGGTGCGGATCCGTTCCGCATTTCGCGTCCCCTGCTGCGCAACGCCGCCAAGGCGGGATATTCCGGCATCCAGAATTTTCCCTCGGTCGGCTTTATCGACGGGCGTTTTCGCAGACAGATAGAGCACAGCGGCCTCGGCTACGAGCGCGAAGCGGAAATGGTCCGCCTCGCCCACGAGCTCGGCCTCGTAACCGCACCGTTCGTATTCAACAGCCAGGAAGCGCTGGAAATGGCCAAGGCCGGCGCTGACGCCCTTATTTTCCACCATGGCCTGGCGGCCCCGGACGAGCCGCCGCCAAGTCCGGAAGACAGCGCCGTCGCTTTCAACGCCGCGCTTGCCCCTGCGTTTGCCATGCGCTCCAACCTTGTCCTTTTGCATCAGGCTTCCGACGAGTCGCACGACCGGGAATTTCTCGAAATAATGCGGGACAAACTACCCTGCCACGGCCTGTTTTACGATTACGCCATCGAATGGGACGGCCTCGGGGACGAAATGAGGAAATCGGCAAAGAACGCGTAAAAGCGCATGTTTTTACTGTTTGAGGTTGTGCCTGTTCTCTTTTAGGAGGAAATGCGATGTTGAGAAAAATTTGTTTTGCTTTTTTGGCCGCCGCCTTGTTGGCAACCGCGTTCACTGCTGCGCAAGCCGGTGAAAAGCGCTACCAAATCGCCACTGTCGTCAAAGTCGACGGCATCGCCTGGTTCAACCGCATGCGCGTCGGCGTCGACCAGTATGCCAAGGAAACAGGCCACGATCTGTGGATGGTCGGCCCGGCCAAGACCGATGCCGCCGAGCAGGTGCAAATTGTCGAAAACCTCATCGCCCAGGGCGTCGACGCCATCTGCATCGTCCCCTTCTCCGTCGAAGCGGTCGAACCGGTCCTGCAAAAGGCCCGCGACAACGGCATCCTGGTCATCTCCCATGAGGCGTCCACGCAGGAAAACGCCGACTATATCCTCGAAGCGTTCGACAACCTCGCCTATGGCGCAAACATCATGAAAAACCTCGGTAAAAACATGGGCGGCAAGGGCGGCTACATCTGCACAGTCGGCAGCTTGACCTCGAAGTCCCAGAATGAATGGATCGACGGCGCGGTCGCCTACCAGGAAGAGAACTTCCCCGAAATGTACCAGGTCACCTCCAGGATCGAAACATACGACGACGCCACCCAGGACTACCAAAAGCTGAAGGAAGCCCTCGTCGCCTATCCGGACCTGAAAGGCATCTGCGACGGCCCCATGCCCACTTCGGCAGGCGCCGGCCTCGCCATCGAAGAACGCGGACTGAACGGCAAGGTGTTCTTCTCCGGCACCGGCCTCCCCTCCATCGCCGGCCAATACCTCAAGTCCGGCGCGATCCAGACCATCCACTTCTGGGACCCGAAAATCGCCGGCATCGCCATGAACAAGATGGCCATCATGATCCTCGACGGCAAAAAGGACCAGATCAAGAACGGCCTCGATCTCGGACTCGACGGCTTCACCAACCTGAAGCAGGACCCCGCCAAGCCGAACCTCTTCTACGGTGCGGGCTGGGTCGACGTTACTGTCGCCAACATGGACGAATACGATTTCTAACCCTCTCCTGGACCGCGCGCGGCGATGTTTCCGCGCGCGGTCCGACCCTTTTTGTACGGATTGTCGAGACAATTATGGCTAACGACCTGATTCGGGTTGTCGATATCGAAAAAGGCTTTGGCGGCGTCCAGGTGCTGAAAAAAGCGTCACTGACCATCGGCCCCGGGGAAATCCGCTGCCTTGCCGGTGAAAACGGTTGCGGCAAATCGACGCTGATCAAAGTTATTTCCGGCGTCTACGCGCACGACGGCGGCACAGTCGAATTGAACGGACGCAAATACGACCGCCTCGAACCGATCGACTCCATCCGAGAAGGCATCCAGGTCATCTACCAGGATTTTTCCCTTTTCCCCAACCTGACGGTGGCGGAAAACCTCGCCATCAACCACCAGGTGGAACGACGGAAAAACATCGTCAGCTGGCGCGACATGCGCGAAACGGTGAAAAAATGCCTGGCGCAGATCGACGTCGACATCCCCCTGAACAAAACTGTGGAACAGCTCACGGTGGCGGACAAGCAGCTTGTCGCCATCTCCCGGGCGTTGTTGAACGACGCCAAGGTCATCATCATGGACGAGCCGACCACCGCCCTGACGCAAAAGGAGGTCGACGCACTTTTCGTCATCATCCGCCGCCTCAAGGAACGCGACATTTCCACTCTGTTCGTCAGCCACAAGATGCGCGAAATGCTCGAAGTTAGCGAAAAAATCACCATAATGCGCAACGGCCAAGTCGTCGCCGACGGCCCGATCCGGGATTTTGACGAAGCATCCATCACCCGCCACATGACCGGCCGCGACCTCGAGGGCTTCGAGATGGAAGTCATCGCTGCCGTAGTCCTTGGTGGCGCGAGCCTCACCGGCGGGCGCGGAACTGTGCTCGGCACCATACTTGGCGTCGTTATTCTCGTCCTTATCAAAAGCAGCCTTATCCTTGTGGGCATTCCCTCCGACTGGCAAAAGGTGGCGGTCGGCCTGGTCCTCATCATCGCCACCGTCATCACCGCCATTCGTTCGAGGAGGGATTAGGCCATGAAAAAGGATTACTCGTTGCACAAACTGATGAGCCAGGGCAACAACATCGTGCAACTGACCCTCATTACGATCTGCACCTTCGCCCTGATGTGCTATCTCCTGCCTGACACCTTCTTCACTGTCAGGAACCTGAAATCCATGTCCTTCCTCTTTCCGGAATTGGGCATACTCTCCTTCGCCATGATGCTTGCAATGCTTACGGGCGGCATCGACCTGTCCCTGGTCGGCATAGCCAACCTCACAAGCATCCTCGTCAGCTTCACCCTTGTAAAACTGGTTCCAAAAGGCGCCGGCCCGGAAACGGCCATACCGGCCATCGCCTTGGGGATCGCCATGGCGCTGGTCATCGGCGCTGCCTGCGGCATGCTCAACGGCTTCATCATTTCGCGCTTCAAGGTCCCGCCGATCCTCGCCACCCTGGGCAGCATGCAGGTCTTTACCGGCATCGCCGTCGTGCTCACCAAGGGAGCGGCCGTCGTCGGCCTGCCTCCCCTGTATTCCAGGATCGGCAATGGGGCGATCGGAAATTTCAGCATACCGCTCATCCTCTTCCTGGCGCTTCTCCTGGTTTTCAACATCATGTTGAAGCGCTCGTTTTTCGGCATCAAACTTTACCTTGTCGGCTCCAACGCCAAGGCGGCCGAATTCGCCGGCATCAATGTGCCGCGCGTCCTCCTGACCTCCTACATCATGTCCGGCATGCTTGCAGCCCTCGCCGGAATCGTCATGAGCTCCCGCACCAACGCGGCCAAGGCCGACTATGGCGCGTCGTATATCCTACAGGCGATACTGGTGGCGGTCCTGGGCGGGATCAGCCCCGCCGGCGGCTCGGGGAACGTGCTGGGAATCCTGATGGCGGTGCTGTCGCTGCAGTTCCTTTCCAGCGGCTTCAACATGCTCCGCTTCAGCAACTTCACCAAAGAGTTCGTCTGGGGAGCGTTCCTGCTCGGGATTATGATTGTAAATTACTACACAAATGAAAGAAAGAAAACATCTTGATATCTTGATTTATGGACCTATTGTGGCATCCATCTTAACCAGACATTGAAAAGGAACCTCGAATGGACATTGACAACGCCAAACTCGCCAAAATGATCGACCACACCATCCTGAAGGCGGAAGCCACCCCGGCCGACGTCGAAAAGCTCTGCACCGAAGCCGCGAAATACCACTTTGCCTCGGTATGCGTCAACTCGTCCTACGTTCCCCTGTGCGCCAAAATGCTGGCCGGGAGCGATGTCATGGTTTGCTCTGTCGTCGGCTTCCCCCTGGGCGCGATGCTCCCTGACGCGAAGGCCTGCGAAACCCGCTACTGCGTCGACCTGGGGGCGCAGGAAATCGACATGGTCCTCAACGTCGGCAGGTTGCGCGCCGGAGACCTCGATTATGTGCGCGCTGATATCGCCGGCGTGGTGAGGGCGACCGAGGGGAAAGCGGCCGTGAAAGTTATTTTTGAAACATGCCTGCTCACGGATGAACAGAAGAAGACAGCCTGTACCCTCTCCAAGGAAGCTGGAGCGGCTTTTGTCAAGACATCCACCGGTTTTTCCACCGGTGGCGCGACAGTCGAGGACATCAAACTTATGCGCGCCATGGTCGGGCCGGACATGGGCGTCAAGGCCTCCGGCGGCGTCCGCACCCGTGAAGATGCCTTGAAAATGATCGAGGCCGGCGCGAATCGCATTGGCGCTTCGTCGGGTGTGGCTATAATAGGTGCATGAAATCCGTAGCTTGACTTTTGCATAACAGCGATTTTTAATGATGAGACGTTCGCCCTTATTTGCTCCTTTTCACCCTAAAGGGTGAGAAGGTTATGGTGAGGGGATTAAATGGGGGCGAGTCGTCATTGTTGAGAGTCGCACCTTGCGGAACTTTGGTGAATTTTCCCCCTTCCCCACCAATCAGGAGTGGACAATGGAAAGCAAAATCGCGCTGCAGAAAAACTGGTTTGAAGACAAGGAAAAGATCGCCGTCGAGGCGGGCGAATTCTCAGCCTCCCTCTTCACCTATTCCACCGGCGTCCAGGCGGTGAGGCTGAAGAATTCGCGCGGCGAAATAGTCATGCTCCCCTATCAGGGACAGCATATCTGGGACGCGGTTTTCGACGGGCGGTCGTTATGCATGTTCAACCTGTTTGACGAACCGCGGCCGGCCAACGTCATCGTCGACACCTACGGCGCATTCTTGTACCATTGCGGCGCGTTACGCCTCGGCAACCCGACTCCGGAAGACGACCACCCGCTGCACGGAGAACTCCCGACGGCGCAGTTCCATACGGCTGCAATCGTCGTCGGCGAAGACAAGGAAGGCCCCTATATCGGCCTTACCGGAACCTACAAATACAAAAAGGGATTCGGTGACTTTTACAATGCCACTCCGAAGGTGCTTCTGCGCGCGGGCAAGGCCATCATGGACATCTCCATCGAGATCGAAAATGTCGGCAACTACCCGATGGACCTCATGTACATGACTCACATCAACTTCCTCGCCGGCGACGACGCGAAGATCACCCAGACGAGCGGCTGGTCCACGGACGACATGATCCTCCGTACCAGCATCCCCGCCCACGTCAAGACGACGCCGGAATTCCTCGCCTTCATGGACAAACTCAAGGCGGATCCGAAGACCACGGAAATCATGCGCAAGGAGGATGTGTACAATCCGGAAATCGTCTTTTTCCTCAGGAACATGAACCCCGGCAAAGACGGCCTCGCCCATGTCATGCAGACCCACCAGGACGGCACCTCGGACAGCGTGGCCTACGACCCGAAGAAGCTGAACAAGCATGTCCGCTGGATTCTCAAAAATAAGAACCAGAAAGTCATCGGCATCCTACCCGCCACCTCGGAACCCGAAGGCTACACCGCGGAAAAGAAAAAAGGCAATGTCCGCAGCCTGGACGCCGGAGCGAAAGCCGTGTTTGAAATCAAGGCCGGGCTGTTGTCCAAGTCCGAAACGGCGGAAATGGTCAAGAATATCTAAAGGAAAGGCACACTATCATGGCAGGAAAACCCAAAATCGCCGTAATTGGCAGCAATATGATCGACCTGGTGACCAAGGTCGACAAAATGCCCCGCATGGGCGAAACGGTCGAAGCGCCGGCGTTTGATCTCGGCTTTGGCGGCAAGGGAGCGAACCAGGCTGTCGCAGCGGCCAAACTGGGAGCGGAAGTGCTGATGCTGACCAAGGTCGGCGACGACCTCTTCGGGCCCGGCTATATCAAGAACTTCAAGGACCTCGGCATCGACACACGCTATGTCGAAGCGGTCCCCGGCGCATCCAGCGGCGTCGCCCCCATCTTCGTCGACTCCCAGGCCAACAACTCCATCCTCATCGTCAAGGGCGCGAACCAGTTCCTTTCGCCTGCGGACATCGACAAGGCGGCGGAGGACATCAAGCGTTGCGGCATCATCATTCTGCAGCTGGAAGTGCCGGTACCCACTGTGTATTATGCGATCGAGTTCGGGGCCAAAAACAACATCCCCGTTATCCTCAATCCCGCCCCGGCAGCCAAACTGGACTTCGACGCCATCAAGGCTGCGTCGTACCTGGTACCCAACGAAACGGAACTGGAAGTGATCAGCGGCCTGCCGGTCACCAATGTCGACGAGGCTAGGATCGCGGCGAAGACGCTCCTCGACCAGGGCCTCGCCAACGTCATCGTCACCCTCGGCGACAAGGGTGCTCTGTGGCTCCCGAGGGGAAAGGAAGAATTCCTCGCCCCGCCCCACAAGGTGGCTTCTACCGATACCACAGGTGCCGGGGACGCCTTCATCGGCAGCTTCGCTTACCATCTCCTCGCCCTCGGCGACGTGAAGGAAGCGATGAAAATGGCCAACCGCTACGCAGCCGTTTCCACAACCAAACCCGGCACGCAGAAATCGTTCCCCAACGCTGCCGAGTTCGCCGCAATAAATTAACTCCAATTTTCCAATGATTTTTTTCATCATCCCCGGAGGGATCCTTTCTGAAAGGCTCCCTTTTTGCGTTGTCCCGCACTTCCACGAAAATGACAAAATAGGCTTTACGTATCGCTTCCGGCGGGGTATACCAGCATATTCATGAGGGACAGCATGACGGAGAGAAAGGGTCGCCATGTCGCTGTTCAGGCACAAGAAGGATGTTTCCGAACGGACCAAACACAACAAAAATGCGAGCGAAGAGAAACTCCGCGCTTCGGCAAACGCATCGCTCGATCAGATATATTCCGAGTATTCCTCCTCAGCCAACGGAATCACCTCCGAACAGGCCGTCAAAGGCCTTGACCAATACGGCAGGAACATCATTATCGCCGGCGCCGGGAACTCAACGCTGCACCGGCTTCGCGAGGCAGTGGTCAATCCTTTCAATATCGTCCTCCTCGCCGTCGCCGTCGTCACCTATTTCACCGACGTGATTCTCGCGATGGAAAAAGACTATCTGACTGTCGGCATTATCCTGACCCTGGTTGTCGTCTCCAGCCTGGTGGCGTTTGTGCAAAGCCAGCGCTCCAACGCGGCGGCGGAAAAGCTGTCAAAAATGATTTCCAACATGGCGGACGTCTGGCGGGACGGCAACATGGTCGAAATCCCCATCGACGCGGTCGTGCCGGGGGATGTCATCAAGCTTTCGGCCGGAGATATGATTCCGGCCGATGTGCGTTTTTTGGCCACAAAGGACACATTTATCGCCCAGGCCGCGCTTACCGGGGAGTCGAACCCGGTGGAAAAGTTTGCGGATAACGCCGGAGACCGGGGAAGCGCCCTCACAGACCTGCAAAACATCGGCTTCATGGGCTCCAACATGATCAGCGGAACCGCCACTGCCATTGCCGTCGCCACCGGCGACAGAACCTTTTTTGGTTCTATGGCCAGATCCCTGTCCGGCGATCGGGCCAAAAACAGCTTCGAACGCGGCGTCGACTCGGTGAGCCGCCTTCTTATCCGCTTCATGCTGGTGATGGTACCGGTGGTGTTCCTCGTCAACGGCGTTACCAAAAACGATTGGATAGGGGCGCTCCTCTTCGCCATCACCATCGCGGTCGGGTTGACCCCGGAGATGCTACCGGTGATCATGACCTCCACTCTGGCCAAGGGTGCCGTATCCATGTCCAAGCACTCGGTCATAGTCAAGACCCTCGGCGCCATCCAGACTTTTGGCGAAATGGATATCCTCTGCACGGACAAGACCGGGACCCTCACCGAAGACAAGATCATCCTTGAAAAGTACATGAACGTCCCTGGCGAAGACGATAAGGGCATACTGCGCTTCGCCTACCTCAACAGTTATTACCAAACCGGTCTCAAGAACCTCCTCGACGTGGCGGTGATGAACCGCGCGCGTTCCGTAACCATGACCGAACGTTGGAACACCTTTACCCTCATCGACGAAATCCCTTTCGATTTCGAGCGACGGCGCATGAGTGTAGTGCTGAAAGGGAATGGCAACGAGCGGCTGTTGATCACCAAAGGCGCGGTGGAGGAGGTGCTTTCCATCTGCACAACGACGGAAATCGCAGGCGAGGCTGCGCCACTCGATGAGAAAAATCGCCGGAAAGCCCTCGAAACATATGAAAAATACAACTCCGAAGGGCTGCGCATGATAGCTGTGGCGCGGAAAACCGATGTGCCGGACGTGGCGGCTTTCGGCGTAAAGGACGAGAAGGACATGGTATTGGTCGGCTTTATCGGTTTCCTCGATCCACCGAAGGAAAGCGCGAAAGCGGCCATCACGGCCCTCACTGACCACGGCGTGCGCGTCGTGGTGCTAACGGGGGACACCGAGGGAGTCGCAAAAACAGTTTGCGGAAAAGTCGGAGTGGATATCTCGCATAGCCTTTCCGGCAAGGATGTCGAGGCGATGGATGACCCGGCCCTCGTTCGGGCGGCGCGGGAATGCAACCTGTTCGTCAAACTCTCGCCGTCGCAGAAAAGACGGGTGGTGCAGTCTTTCCAGGAGGAAGGGCACACGGTCGGCTACATGGGAGACGACATCAACGACGCCCCGGCGCTGCACCAGGCGGATGTGGGGATATCGGTGGACACCGCCGTGGACATAGCGAAGGAGACGGCGGACATAATCCTTCTCAAAAAGGACCTCATGGTGCTGGAGGAAGGCGTGGTCGAAGGGCGAATAACTTTCGGCAATATCGTCAAATACATAAAAATGGCGGCCAGCGGTAATTTCGGCAATATGTTTTCCGTGCTGATCGCCAGTATTTTTCTCCCGTTCCTGCCAATGCTGCCGGTACAGATTCTCACCCAGAACCTGCTCTGCGACTTTTCCCAGATGGGCATTCCCTTCGACGGCGTTGACGAGGAATATATCAAGTCGCCCAGGCGCTGGGATACGGCGTCGATCAGACGTTTCATGTTCTTCATGGGCCCGCAAAGCTCGTGTTTCGACATCATATACTTCGCAGTAATGTGGTGGATAATCGGTGTCAACACGGTAGGCCGGGCTCCGCTGTTCCAATGCGGCTGGTTCGTATTCGGAACCATTTCGCAGGTATTGGTCATTCATTTGATCAGGACGGCGAAAATTCCGTTCCTGCAGAGTAATGCCTCGCCCGCTCTTTATGCGTCCACTATTCTGATAGCTATTGTCGCCGTGCTCTTAGGTTTCACCGACATAGCGGTCGGCATCGACATGGAAAAATTCCCCATAGCATTGGCCCCATGGCTGGCGGTTATTCTGCTCGGCTACTTCGTGTCTGCGCAGTTCATCAAAAAGGTGTATATCAAGCGCTTCGGCGAGTGGCTCTAGGAGAGGTCGGTTCGCCCTCCAACTGGCCCCTATTGTCAGTACTGGAATTACCAAGCTAACAATACGTGGTTCCCATTGCAACTTTATTTAAGAAAAACTCTATCATCCGCACATAAATTATTAACTGTAATACATGTAGTTTCTATGTCTGTAATTACATAAAAAGTCGCCTCATTAGTTTCTTTTGCAACTTTTTATCGAAGTATTCATACTTCATCGCGACAGGAAAAAATACGATACATGTAATGCGCTACGGCGATGCGGAGATTATTCCACGATTTTTGCCAACAGCATGGCAAGAATCTGGCGCTCGGCTTCGGTGAGTGTCGCGGTGAGGCTTGCATGCCACACGCATTTTTCCTCGGCAATGCGGGGATAAACGGCGAGGGCCTTTTTGGTGGGGAAGACCAAGTGCGAGCGCCTGTCGTCGATGTTTTCGTGACGTGTGACAAAACCGGCGTCGACAAGCTGACGTATCATCTTCGCGACAGTGCTTTTGTCTGTCTTTGTCCTGACGGCGATTTCGTCCTGCATTATCCCCGGTTTGTCGCAGACGCACAAGAGGTGGGGAAATTGCCCGACATTGATCCCCAGTTCCTTGAGGCGGGGCGCCAGGAAAATATTGGACTGTTTATGCAAATGCGCGAAAATCATCGTATAATCGACCTCAGCCATCGTTCTCCCCACTGTCGTCGTAGTTATCTTGTGAAAAAGCAGTATACCGTCGTTTCATCGTAAATACAACCATCGAGAGAAAGGAAATGTAAATGAAGAAAATGCTTTTGGCTTCCCTGGCATTATACCTCTGCTCCCTTGCCAGTGTTCCCGCCTTGGACACTATCAAGCTTCCGGAACCTGACAAAACCGGTGGAATGACACTGTCCAAGGCGCTGGCGGAACGGCACACTTCGCGGGATTTCGCCGATGTCGACCTCTCCCCGCAACAAATGTCCGACCTGCTCTGGTCCACCGCCGGCCAGAACCGGCCGGAAGGCAAGAAAGTGTATCCAGTATCCATGAATCGGCAGGACATGGCGGTCTATGTCGTCAACCGGCAGGGCGTCTATCGCTACGACCCGTCCGCACATACCCTGATCCCTGTAATAGGAGGCGACCATCGCGCCAAAACGGGGACGCAGCCATACGTGGCAACAGCCGCCGTCAACCTCGCCTATGTCCAGGATATGATGCTGTGGCAGGATTCGCCGCAACACCTCGAACGCGGCAGAGATTGGGGATTCACCCACGCCGGAGCCATGACCCAGAACGCCTACCTCTACGCGTCAGGCCAAGGCTGGTCCGCGGTCATTCGCGGCATGTTCGACCAGAACGACATGAAGGAACTGCTGCAACTTTCGGATGAGCAATTCGTGCGTGTCGTCCACAGCATCGGCCCAAAACCGTAATCATCGCGTCACGACCGACATTATCCAGGCAGTCCTCCATTGCGAATGGAGGATTGCGTCTTGCATTACGGTGTTGTTCCGTTATCATAACGTGACAAAATATAACTCTCGCGAGGATCGATATGGAGCAACATTACGAGGATGCGATTAGCCTGCTGAAGGTGTATCCGCTGGTATTTACCGTCGTCTGCCTCGTTCTCCTGGTCGCGTTCGCCCTTATTGCCAATTTCGCCGTCAAGCGCATCCTGGTTCGCGGCATCACCAAACTGCTCGGGATGACCATCCTCCGCAACGACGACATCCTCACCAATCACAATGTTGTTTCGCGGCTATCAAACGTCGTCCCGGCGATGATCCTGTCCATTGGCATCAAGCTTGTACCGGACCTGCCCCGCGGCGTGGTGCAGGTGGTGGAGAATGTGTGTTCGGCTTCCATCATATTGACGCTAGCCCTGGCGATTGGTTCCATGCTGAACATTTTCACCATTTTCTGGAACAAACGGAGCGACGCCGCCCACAAGCCGATCAAGGGGTATGTGCAAATCGTCAAGATCGGCGTGTATCTGATCGCGGCGATTCTCATTATCGCCGCCCTGATAGACCGGTCCCCCATCATCCTCCTGTCCGGCTTGGGCGCGATGGCTGCAGTGTTGATGCTGGTGTTTCAGGACACGCTCCTGTCTTTTGTCGCCAGTGTGCAAATTTCGTCAAGCGACCTCTTGCATGTCGGCGACTGGATCGAAATGCCGCAAGCCAACGCCGACGGCGACGTCATCGACATCGCCCTGCACACCGTTCGAGTGCAGAACTGGGACAAAACCATCACCAGCATACCTACGAAGAAATTCCTCACCGAATCCTTCAAGAATTGGCGCGGCATGCGGGAAGCCGGCGGGCGCCGCATCAAACGCAGCATATTCATAGACCAAGCAAGCGTCCGTTTCCTGACCCAAAAAGAGGAAGACCACCTGCGGGAGTTCGTCCTCTTGAAGGACTACCTCGCCGACAAGGACCGGGAGATCGATGACTGGAACAAAAAATACGACGACTCGAGCGCGCTCAACCATCGCCGCATCACCAACCTCGGCACATTCCGCGCCTACATGGAAAAATACCTGAGGAACAATCCGAGCGTCCACCAAAGCATGATGATCCTTGTGCGCCAACTCGCGCCCACCGCCGAAGGTATTCCCCTCGAACTATACTGCTTCACAAACACCACAGTCTGGACCGCCTACGAAGGCATCCAGTCGGATGTTTTCGACCATATCCTGGCGATCCTTCCCGAGTTCGGCCTGCGTGTATTCCAGGCGCCGAGCGGGGCGGATTTCGCCAAACTGGCAGGGAACTGCGGGGATTGAAGCGATGGAAAAAAGTGAAAAATTTCATCGCTCAGCTTACTGTGACGTGGACTACCTTACGGACATGAACGTGGTACTGGTCAAATGGAAAAAGTTCTGCCGTCAGGACGAGTACAGAGCCCCGTTACGCATGGCGCTTGAAATCATGCAACAACACCCCGGCTGCCAATATATCGCCGACACGCGGGACGGCTTTGAAAACGACCCGCTCGATACGGAATGGCTGCTCGACACCTTCCTACCGCAAGCGGCCAAGACGAGCTGCCGGATGGTATTTTTCATCATCGCCAGTGACAACAGGCTGAAGGATGAGCTTGAAGGCCAGTCGATCGAACTCGGAAAGCTTTTTGCCGTGCATTATTGCTTTGATCTTGATGAGGTGCGGGAGATTCTTTCGCAATAAGATCATACCCACAGTGCGCACTGCGTGCATTACGCACTGCTCGCCACACCGTCAGGCGCCGCTATGGTGACGTTCTATTCTTGCCGTAAAAGCTATCGACAACCTAATGTTCTATTGAATTTGCGATGAAGGACGGGCACCTCTGTCCGTCCTTCATCATGAATGATCACAATTGCAAATGCCACCCGCGGTCAAGGCAGCATATTCCCCGCCGCCCGCCAGAGGTCGTACCATTCCGGGCGGGTAATTTCGATATCCGAGGCCTTGGCGATTTCGACAAGGCGTTCGGCCTTGGTCGTGCCGGAGACAACCTGGATATGGGCCGGATGACGAAGTATCCAGGCGGCGGCAACAGCCGAAATGGTCACGCCTTTGGCTTTCGCCAGTTCTTCCAGTTTCTTGTTGAGTTCCGGGAACTTTTCCTTGTTGCCAAGGAATGTCCCTTCGTAAATGCCGTACTGGAAGGGCGACCATGCCTGGATCGTGATGTCGTTGAGACGGCAGTAATCGAGAATATCGCCGTCGCGGTCGGTGCACTGTTCAAACTCCATGTTGGTGCACAACCCGCAGTCAACCATAGAACTGTTGGTGAGGGAGAACTGCATCTGGTTGGCGATGAAGTGATAGGGAACGTATTTCCGGAGCAGCTTGATCTGTCCGGGGCGCTGGTTCGACACGCCGAAGTGGCGGACCTTGCCGGAGGCGGCAAGCACGTTCAAGGCTTCCGCGACTTCTTCCGGCTCGAACAGCGCGTCCGGGCGGTGCAGAAGAAGCACGTCAAGGTAATCGGTCTTGAGGCGCTTGAGGCTGGCGTCGACGGAGGTCAGGATCTGTTCGCGGGAA
The DNA here is from genome assembly GCA_036745875.1 of Planctomycetota bacterium. Taxonomy (GTDB): domain Bacteria; phylum Planctomycetota; class SZUA-567; order SZUA-567; family SZUA-567; genus DAIOFH01. The sequence goes on from DAIOFH010000005.1 coordinate 43,055, forward strand.
AAATCGAAATACACGCCTTCCGGCCTGTCGAGGACGATGCCGCATTTTGATTGCAGGTAGAATTTTTCCCTAACGTTGCTGTTCATACCGATGGCCTGGGCGAACATTTCCTCGCATTTACCGTTCCCGTAGATGTTGGCATGGTCGAAAAAGTCGATGCCAAGGTCAAGAGCGGTTTTGATCAGCTTTTCCGCCTCAGCCACCGAGACCTCGTGGATGCGCCAAAACCCGACACAGATTTCCGATGCTTTCAGCTGACCGCTGCCGAGAGTGATCTTTTTCATTTTTACCCTTCCGTAGCCAAGAAAAAAGATATGATGGGTGTGAACATCGCCTCATTATGAAAGCAGCGCAGAGGGGAAGCAAGGCGAAAACCGTAAAGGCACATGGATAATGCAAAAAAACATCGGCTATGCCTGCAAGCTTATCGGCGTTCCCAATACTGCGGTCAAATCCTGCATTCTGAAAAATGCCACCTGCGAGCGCTTGACCGAAGTCAGCGCAGCGAATCTTGCCGCGCTACGCACCGCTGTCGAATACAATAACAGCATGGGCATCAAATTGTTTCGCATAAGTTCCGACATCATTCCCCTTGCCTCGCATCCGGCCGTCGATTTTCCCTGGCGGGAATTATGCGCCGACAAACTTGCCCAGGTTGGGGCTTTGATACGAAAAACAAAACACCGGGTCTCCATGCACCCTGGACAATACACCGTACTCAATTCCCCGGATAAAGACGTTGCCGAACGCGCCGTACTGGATATCCTATACCATGCCGATTTCCTGGACAGCCTGGGAACCGGCACGGAAGCGAAAATAGTCCTTCACGTCGGCGGCGCTTACGGCGACAAGAAAAGCGGGCTTGCCCGCTTTGCCGAACGATTCGCCGACCTGCCGGAAAATGCACGCCGTCGCATCATCCTGGAAAATGACGAGCATAACTATGCAATTCATGAAGTGCATGACCTGGCTGCACGACTTGGCATTCCGGTGGTGATGGACGTGTTCCACCACGAACTCCTGCCGCCGCCGTCTGGCACCCTGCGCGAATGGCTGGAGCTTTCCCACGCAACATGGAAAAAGCGGGACGGGCGGCAGAAGATACATTATTCGCAGCAGCTTGCCGGAGGGAAGCCGGGAATGCATTCATTGACAATCAATGCCGCGGTTTTTATGGATTTTTATTCAGCCGTGATCGACCTGGATTTCGACATTATGCTGGAGGTGAAAGATAAAAACCTTTCCGCCGTAAAATGCCTGAATTGCTCCGATCCCGCGACACGGCGTTCCGTTTTGACCACCGATTGGAAGCGGTACAAATACGCAATCCTCGAACATAGCCAGGCGGTTTATTCCCGAATACGCAACCTGCTGCAGGACGACCGTCCTTCAGCCCTTGAGTTTTACACCCTGACGGAAATGGCCTTGTCGACTCCCGCTTCGCCCGGCTCGGCCGCGAATGCGGCGGAACATGTATGGGGTCATGTAAAAATGGAGGCAAGCGAGGCCGAGAAAAAACGCTTTGGCACGCTTCTTGAAAAAATCGCCCAGCCGAACGGCACAGCCATGATAAAAAGGCATCTCCATAAGCTGGCGGAAAAGTATAACGAGCCATACCTCCTGGAGAGCTTGTACTTTCATCTGAAATAGGACCAGGAAGACAGAGGGAGGTCTGGAAGGGGGATTTCTCAGTTCCCCCCTCCAGATTTGGATAGGAATGGTGTTAGAGATGGTGTTGGAACGCGCGCTTTATTTCACACACCGCCAGGCATACGGCCGACCGCGCGGGTGCGGTGTTGGCGAGCGCGTCCAGCATGACAAAGTCATGCATGGTGCCGTTGACGCGGACGCAGCTTACCTTGACATCCGCTTCATCCAGCTTTTTGGCATATTCTTCGCCGTCGTCGCGGAGAACATCGTTTTCCGCCGTAATGATCAGTGCCGGCGGAAGAGTCTGTAGATCCTGAACCGACGCATGCAGGGGCGCGGCATTGCGTTCGGTGCGCCGTTCCTTTTCGGGAAGGTACTGGTCCCAGAACCAGCGCATGGCTTTCCTGGTCAGCCATGGACCTTCCGAAAATTCCTTGTAGGACGACGTGTCGAAGTTGGCGTCGGTGACAGGATAGAAAAGCACCTGGAAGATAATCTTCGGCCCGCCGCGATCGCGGCTCATCATGGCGAGGACGGTGGCCATATTGCCGCCGACGCTGTCGCCGGCGATGACGAATTCGTCCGAATCGATGCCCAGCTCCTGGCAATTCCTCCCTGCATAATCCAGCACCGCATAGCACTGTTCAAGCGAGGTCGGATACATGGCGTCGGGGGACGGGGTGTATTCCGGGAAAATGACGGCAGCCCCGACTTCGGTGGCCAGTTCGCGGATGAGGCGGTCGTGGGTCTGCTTGTTTCCCATGACCCAGCCGCCGCCGTGCAGGTAAAAAATGCAGCGTTGGTTGGCTTTGGCCCCCTTCGGGCGGACCAGCCTGACGGAAACGCTGCCGGTGGGGCCGACCGGGAGGTCCATATCCCGTATTTCGACCTCCGGCTTTGCAATTGATCCGGATTGGGCGTTGATCAGCACCTGCCGCGCTTCTTCCGGTGTTAGCGTGTACAGCGGCGGATCGCCTTTTTCCTCAAGCGCTTCTATGAAATTCATCGTGTCCTGCGTCAAGTTCGGTTTAGTGGTGGTAAATAACGACATGGTGCTTCCTCCATATATGGGTAGATTCTTTTTAACGGTCAAAGGTGTAGAGGTCGGTCAGCGGATTCTCTTTTCCCAAAATACGGTCGCGTACGATTTGTGCGCCGGTCTGGCTGAAGACAATGCCATTGCCGCCGAAACCAAGGATAAAATAAGTATTGGCCATGGATGGTATATCACCGACATAAGCGAGTGCATCTTTTGTTCCCCCAAATGTTCCGGCCCAGGAAAATTCCGGATACAACGGCAGATCGGGCCGCAGCGTCTGCACATCATCAAGAAGACCACGAATCTTTCGGTCCAGACGGCGGCGGCGCTTTTTTCCGTCATACGGTTTTTTATCGTCCCGGCCTCCGACAAGGACACAGTTGTCCGGAGTGGTGCGCATGTACAGGTACGGCGTTTTCGTCTCCCATATCAGCGCGTTGTGCTCCCAGAACAAGTCCGGCGAGACGGGTTTGCTGATAAACGCATAGGTGGTGGACAGGTCGACCACCTTGAAAGGAATGAGTTTTTGCGATTCATAACCGCAGGCGACGACCAGTTTGTCCGCCCTGATGGTATGGCCGCACCGCGTTCGCAGCCTGACGCCGCGTTTGCGGCAATCGATCGAGATTATTTTCGTAGTATCGAAGACATGAAGATTTGTGGCTTTGCGCGACAGGAGCGCATGCGTCATGCGAAAAGCGCCGATCTGCGCGCCGTTCTTCGAAAGCAGGCCTGCGGGAGCGGGGAATTTGAAGCGTTTCTCAATCTCCTCCCGGTCCAGCCAATCGACCTCCAGGCCGATCCTCTGCCTGGCGCTCAGTTCTTCCTCGAGATGGATGGCATCCTTCTTGCGTGAAGCGTATTGGAAGCTGGGCAATTGAGAAAAACCGACCGAAAGTTTCTCCTTCTTGACAATGTCGCCGATGGACTGGATGGCATCGCGGCAGGCGAGATAGGCGTTTTCGGCGCGGTTGCGGCCGGCGGTCTTGATCAGTTTATAGAGGGGAGCATCGATTTCGTACTGCAATAGTGCAGTACTGGCGGCAGTGCTGCCCATGCCGGGATGGCGTTTATCCACTACGACGACGTCAAGCCCCGCCTTCTGCAATGCATAGGACGCAAGGGCTCCGGTGATCCCGGCCCCCAGAATACATACGTCGGTTTTGATGTCCGACAACAACGGTGGATAACTATGGTCATAGCCGTTCTTCAACAGCCAGTAGGTGCTTTCAGTATGCAAATCCATGGGAATGGCGCTCCAAAGCGATCTCCCCCACTCCGCGTCAACTTAACGACATATGTTAATGTTTAAAAAATAACGCATTCCTCCGCACAAACCTGCGGAGTTCCATTAGCGTGCATTGACGCATTGCCTGATGACGGCAGTGCCGGTATAATCTATAGAGGCCAGGAGTGAGTGAATGAAACAGGACCAGAAGAAAAAAGCCGCCGCGCAACCATTGCCTCCGCTTAAGAAAGCCAGCGCTGACGGACAAAGCGAGGAGGACCTTATCCGGGAATGCCCGGACATTTACACCTTCGCCCTGCTTGGCGGAAAGTGGCGTCTGCCTATTATCTGGATACTGGCAAACTACGGCGACCAGCGCGACAACGAGTTGAAGCGCCGCATCTCCGGCATCACAAACATCATGCTTACCCGTTCCCTTCAGGAACTGGAGAACCACGGGCTTATTGCACGCACGGATTATCAGGAAAAAGCTCCCAAGGTGGAATATTCACTCACCCCCAAAACCCGCGACCTCCTCCCCGCCCTCGAAATAATCAGCTCGTGGGGAAGAGAATTCATTCTTACGGACAAGCCCGAATAATCGATGCGGCTGCTGCAGAATAACCCCCAGAGCGTCAAAATTCCCGGCATCAAAAAACTTAAAGGCACTTTTTTGTGCGTACTTGTTTTTGTTTTTTAAGTGAGTACACTCGCCCACAAGGCCGGAGTTGGAACCGGCAAAAAGGTTTCGAATTGCGCGAGGAGTCACTCATGGAATGGCAAAAAATCTATGACGGGAAAGTCACCACCGCGGCTGAAGCGGTGAAATTAATCAAATCCGGCGACAGGATCGCCCTTGCCCACTCGGTCGGCGAACCGTCCCACCTAGTAGCCGCCATGGTGGCAAACCGTGAAGCATACCGCGACGTGGAAATCGTCCACATGGTCCCCATGAGCGAAGCCGAATACACGAAGCCGGGGATGGAACCATACTTCCGGCATAATTCCCTTTTTGTCGGCGGCCCGACGCGGCAAACGATCAAGGATGGACACGGCGATTTCACCCCCTGTTATTTTTCCGAAATCCCGAACATCTTCAGCCGCACCATGCCCCTCGACGTCGCCATGATCCACGTCTCGCCGCCGGACGAGCACGGCTACTGCTCCTGCGGCGTGGCAGTCGATTATACGAAAATCTCGGCGGAACAGGCCCCGGTGGTGCTGGCGCAGGTCAATAAATACATGCCGCGCACGCTCGGCGACACGTTTGTGCATGTCTCGCAGATGACCTGCATCGTCCCCCACGACGAGCCGCTGACCGAATTGCCGCCGCCGAAAATCGGAGATGTGGAAAGAGCCATTGGCGAAAACTGCGCACGGCTGATCAAGGACGGCGACTGTCTGCAACTCGGCATCGGGGCGATCCCGGATTCGGTGTTGCTGTTCCTCAAGGACAAAAAAGACCTGGGCATACACTCAGAAATGTTCTCGGACGGCGTGGTGGAGCTTGTCGAGGCGGGAGTCGTCAATCACGCCAGGAAAAACTTCCTGCCCGGCCGCGCCATAGTCACCTTCCTCATGGGAACTCGGCGGCTCTACGACTATGTCCACAACAACCCAACAGTGAACATGTTCCCCGCCACCTATGTCAACAATCCGTTTGTCGCCGGGAAAAATGACAACCTGGTGTCGGTGAATTCGTGCGTGCAGGTGGATTTGCTCGGGCAGGTATGTTCGGAAACGGTCGGGACGACGCAGATCAGCGCCGTCGGCGGGCAGGTGGATTTTATCCGCGCGGCCGCGCTTTCGAAGGGCGGAAGGTCCATTATCGCCATGTCCTCCACTGCGGCAGGCGGGAAGATATCCAAAATCGTCAACGTCCTCGATCCGGGCGCGGCGGTCACCACCAACCGCTATGACGTGGAATACGTGATTACCGAATACGGCATAGCCAACCTCAAATACCGGTCCGTGCGGGAGCGCGCGAGCATGCTCATAGACATCGCCCACCCGGATTTCAGGGATCAGTTGAAGGAAGATTTTGCCAAGCGCTTCAACGCTCCCTATCAGGCGAACGTCAAGCCGTACCTTGGTTCATGGACGTAATTGGAGTCTGGTATCTATGGGTAAATAGCATAGTGAGTGCTTTTGCCCGCTGGATTCCGGCTCAACCCCACGTTTTTACTTCGTTTTTAGGCATAAACGCCGGAACGACGAAGATGGGGCTTGCGCCGGAATCCGGCGGGAACGACTTTCACGATTCGGATTCTTTTTCCACGAGGTTCCTAAACATACCCGTCCAGATGGCCGGTGGCGGTGATTACAGCCGGCGGCAACTGTGCCGGGGAAGATTCCTGCCCGGACTGAGGCATTCCCGGAATGACTGGACTGGCGGAGGCGTTGACAGCGCCACCGCTTTTTCCCATTGCCTCCATTTCCTCCGTGAGAGTTTCCTGGGAAAGTTGCTGTTGCAGCTGCATTATCTGCGAATTGATTGATTCGAGTTCCTTGGTGACAGCATCCAGGTCAACCTCTCCACCATCGCCGCCACCGCTTTGCCGTGTTGATTGCGCGAGGTCACGCAGTGAACTGTCGTCGTTGGTGCCGGAATCGACCGCCACCGGCTGCTCCAGATCGGCAATTTCCGAACCGACAACTTCGGAAATGCTCCTGATCCCCAGCGCATCATTGATCGCGCCGACCTGGGATGCATGTTTTTGCCTGACATTGACGCTGTCCGATTGCTGAATATTACTGACCATCTGGGCTCCGGCTGGAGCCTGGGCATGAATCATTTTGCCAGCCACTGCCGCCGTCCCCGCGGAGACATCGGCCTGTTTTGGCTCTTCCTCCCCGGTAATCTTCCGAAGAAGCCTGTCGCGCCGCTGTTCAAGCTGCTTGATTTGCTTTTCAATCATGGCCCGCTTGCCGGCGAGGCCCACTCCCTTGATCCCGACAATTCCGTCAATACGCATGATGTTTCCTTTTTATGCCCCAGCGCAAAACATATTAGCGGACGCGGGCAAAGAAACTTTACTCGTATTTCCTTTTATGTAGAGTTGAGAGATGCCGTTATATCGATTCCATAAAGAGGAGATCAGACCATCGCCACCAACGCCCTATTTCAGGGGACATTCGCACCGCGCCTCCTGGACTGGTTCAAAACCGCCATGCGCCCCCTCCCTTGGCGGGAAAAGTATACGCCCTACAGCGTTTGGATATCGGAAATCATGCTGCAACAGACCCAGATGGAACGCGGCGTCCGCTATTTCAACGCCTGGATGCGTCAATTTCCCGATATCCAATCGGTGGCCGACGCGGACGAAACAGCCATTCTCGCCGCATGGGAAGGACTTGGCTATTATTCCCGCGCCCGGAACCTCCATGCAGCCGCGAAAAGCATCGTCAAAGACCATGGCGGCGTTTTCCCCCAGTCACACGACGCGATCTGCAAACTGAAAGGCATTGGCGAATACACAGCTGGGGCAATAGCGTCTATCGCCTTCAACCTTCCGGTCCCGGCGGTGGACGCCAACGTCCTGAGGATTTTCGCCCGCCTCTCCGATATCGACGCGCCGGTGACCAGCGCGCGGGTCAAACAACAGGTGACGGACAGCGTCCAGGCAATACTGCCAACAGTCTCGCCACGGTTGTTCAACCAGGCGTTGATGGAGTTTGGCGCACTCGTCTGCGGCAAGGTACCAAAATGTACCGTATGCCCTGTCACGGATCTCTGCGATGCCAGGCAGAACGGCACAGTCCCCATTCGCCCCGTCCCAAAGATCAAGGCGGCCTACCGCCAACTCACGAGGGCGGCTGGTATAATCATGCACGAGGGGAGAATATATGTCCAAAAACGGCCGCCTCATGGCCTTTGGCCGGGACTATGGGAATTTCCCGGCGTTGAATTGGAAAACGGTGATTCTCCTGAAAAAGCCCTTGTCAAGGCGGTCGCGGCGACGACCAGCCTGGCGATCCGGGTTGACAGGAAGATTGCCACCGTGCAACACGGCTATACGACAAACAGGGTGACGCTGCACGGGTATGCATGTTCACCGGCGGAAGAGGGCGTATCCGGTGCCGCCGGCGCCGACGAGTATCGGTGGATTCAACCGGAAAGCCTGGGGGAATTCGCCTTTGCCGCCGGGGACAGGAAGTTATTGGAAAAACTGGGTTGGAAGCAAACACTATGAATACACTCTACCAGCACCTTGACGCACCGCCCCTGTTCCAGCGCTCGGCAGTCAACTTTTGGGATGACGAGCATATATCAGGGTACCTTCTCGAAGCTCACCTCGACCCCGACTTCGAAGGAGCCAGCAGGAAAAGGGAAACGATAGAAAAATCAGTGCAGTGGATAACCGCACTCGCACCTCCCTGCGAGTATCCGTCGCTTCTCGACGTCGGCAGCGGTCCCGGCATTTATAGCGAACTGTTCGCGACCGAGGGGTACCAGGTCACGGGCATCGATTTTTCCAAACGTTCCATCGCTTACGCCAGGGATTCGGCGGCGGAGCACGGCCTGAAAATAGCGTATCATTATCAAAACTACCTGGAAATGAATTTCGCGTCGCAGTTCGACATCGCTACCTTCATCTACTGCGACTACGGTGCATTGCCGGAAGAAGAAGGCAAAACAATCCTCGGTAAAATCCACGCCGGCTTGAAAAAGGGCGGCAGGCTGGTATTTGACGTCTTCAGCATGGAAAGATACTCCCGTCTGGAAGAATCCCGCACCTGGGAAAGATACGCCGAAGGCGGATTCTGGCACGCGGAGGACCACCACGTCTTGCAGGCGAATCTGAAATATCCTCCGCAAACATCGCTGGAACAGTATATCGTCGCCACTCCAGAGAAAAGCAACGCGTTTTATATCTGGAACCGCTATTTCACCGCCGAACAGTTGATTCAGGAAGTCGAAGATGCAGGCTTCAGCCATGTCGGCCTTTTTGACAATATCACGGGGTGCGCATACACGGGCAAAAGCCCGACCCTCGCCATACTTGTGCAAAAGGTTTAAAAAAAAGGGACATCATGAAAAAGCATTATGCCTTTCTTCTTATGGGCGACCACTACAACCCGGAAATCCACCAGTTTCATTTTGAAACTGCCAAGGATATCGTCTCGTTTCGGACGGTGCGTAACTTTGAAGAGGCGAAAGCGGTGGCGCTCGATCTACATAAGAGCCTATCCGAATAGGCGATTTTCCTTTTTCAGCTTGTTGAATATGATG